>CAVSPN010000001.1:0-333774 GCA_963730035.1 uncultured Actinomycetota bacterium
GTCCACGAGGTCTTCGAGCCCAGAGAAGTCCGCGCCGTTGCGGGTGTAGAGCCTGGCCTGGTGCGCGTGCGCGGTCGCGGCAATGAGCAGGTCCATGACACGACGTCTCGGCTGACGGCCGGCATGCGACTACCGCGGCGGCGAGCCGGCCATAGCTCACCGACACGGCTTCATCCACGGGTAGCGCGTCGAAGCGTTGCTGCAGCAGGCTCAGACGCCGCAGCCGTTCGGCGCGCACCTCGCTGGACTTGGCCACCAGAACTCCGAAGTGCAGTTCCGCGAGCGTGATCGTGCTGATGGCAAGCGAACCAGGGATGGGCGCGACCTGGTCGGCGATGAGCACGCTCGTGTCGAGGATGGCGCGCCCAGCCGGCTCGGCCGATTCCGTCACGGCGCCGCCCACGGGTCACGGACGTCGGCGTCGACCAGATCGCGGTCGCGTTCCCAGTCGGGATCGGCGGGTCCGCGGAACAAGTCAGCGATCTCGGCCCAGGCCCGCCACTGTGTCGGGCGGGCCGGGACCAACCGTGCGCTCGCGCGGCCGGAGACGGTGATGGTGATCTCCTCACCGGCCTCGACCCGCCGTACGAGGTCAGAGGCGTCTTGACGAAGCTCGCGCAGGCCTACTGTGCCCATGCTTGCCACCATAGCACTTGTGCTACAGGCTTCGCAGGAGAGGGTCGACGAGGGTACGTCGTCATTCGCGGACCCTGTCGGCCAGATGCGACGGTTCCACGAGCGCGGAGAGGCGCCTGGCGATCTCGGCGTCGCGGTCGGCGGCGGCGTGCTGGTACCGCATGGCGGCCCCCGGTGTCGTGTGGCCGAGACGGCCCATCAGCTCAGCGAGCGTCGCGCCTGTCTGGGCGGCGAGGACCGCGCCGGTGTGGCGGAGGTCGTGCCAGCGGAGGTCCTTTCGGCCGGCGGCCTCGCGGGCCGGGTAGTAGACCTTGTAGAGGGTCGCCGGCGCCATGTGGTGGTTGCCGTCCGTGGCGGCCGGGAAGAGCAGGGCGTCCTTGCCCGCCGCCGTGTGGTTCGCCAGGTGGTCCTTCACCAGCGGCACCAGGTGCGGCGGGATAGCGACGTCGCGAACGCCGGCGTCGCTCTTGGGCGGGCCGACGATGAACTCGCCGTCGACCCGGACCACTCCCCTGCGGATCTTCACGCGGTTGGTCCGCAGGTCGATGTCGCCCCGTCGCAGCTCGGCCAGCTCACCGAAGCGCATCGCGCACCACGCCGCCAGCAGCGCCATCAGCTTGTAGCGGTCGGGCAGCTCCTTGACGATCGTCTGGAGCTCCTCGAGGGTCGCCGGCTGCACCTGGTGGACTCGCTTGGTGTTGCCGGCTCCGCGGATGTGAGCCGGGTTGTACGGGATCAGCGGATAAGGACGCTCCGAGGCGGCGCTGGTGAAGATCGTGCGCAGCAGGCTGTAGGACTGCGCCCGGATCGTCTCGCGGCCCGGCGCGAGCTCGTCGTACCAGTCGTTGACGTCGTCGATCGGTGATCCGGTCGATGCGCTTCTCGCCGAACGTCGGGTAGACGTACTTGTCGAGCAGCATCCGGTACTGGTGGCGCGTCGTCGGTCGCAGCGCGCGGCCGCGCGTCTTGCGGGTCTCGAGCCACACGTCGGCGTACTCCTGCAACGTCGGCACGGACGCTGGAAGGCGGCGCGGGCGGCGACCTCGGGCGCCCAGACGCGCATCTCGATCTCGGCCCGTCGGGCCGAGAGCCAGGCGATCGCGTCGTCCTTCGAGCGCGAAGGTCTCGGTGCTCGGTAGAGCTGCCCGTCCGGGCCGGTGTAGGCAGCGCGGTAGCGCCCGACGGCACGCTTCTCGATCCGACCGAACCCGCGCCGTTCCCGGCTCTGTTCCCGAGCCATTTCGTACCCTCCAGTCTCGCCTGTCGGGGAACATACGGGGAACAAAGACGTCCAAAGGCGTCACAAGTTGTCACCCAGTGTCACTGGCCTCGAGTCCCCAACATGCCCTCTGACCTGCGAGTTTACGCCAGGTGAGGCGTGAGGAGCGAGAGCGAGGCGATACTGGTTCTCGTAGGTTCAAACCCACTATCGCCCACCAAAAAAGGAACTGACCCTGACCTGGACCTTTGTTCTACTCCTGCTGTCGTGAAGGTTCAGTCATGCCAGGTTCGCGCCAGTTGAGACGACGGTGGCGCGTGCTCGTAGCCGCCAAAAGGAGGTCGCCAATGTCGTCCGTCCCGTACTACGCGGCCCCACCAGGGGATCACGTGGGACAATGCCAGCCGTGGCGACGAGCTGGCGACAAGCTGGCGGCCTTGTCCATTTCCGTGGCCACCGACTCCTGGCGGTCCCGAAGCAGCGCGCCGCGAAAAGGGCGGCGTAGAACGCGACCTTCGCCTGTGAGGACGAGCCCGCGTCAACCGGTCCCCGAGCCTTAGTCGAACCACAGGGTGGGCGCGTCACTCGACGGGCACCGGCAGCTGGATGGGCTCGTCCGGTCGACTGCGCCGGCGCCCGCGTGGCCGTCAGTCGTAGAACACTGAGCCATTGAGAATGGACCGGCTCCGAAGCAATTGGCGATCGGCCTCACTCATCCCCGTGGAGTCGGCAGCATCGCGCCACTGCTGCTCGATCGTAGACACGACGCGGTCGACGATCTCGCGAGCCTCTGGGCGCGAGAGTCCGTAGTCGGCGGCTGCGGCCACGCAGACGGAGAATTGGCTCGCGCGACTCCCGTCGCGACCGATGGCCATGGCCTGCGCCGACGTGTCGGTCGAGCGGATCTGCGGAGTCAGGTCGAACGCTGGGGTCAACTCGAGCGACTGACCATCCCAGAACGCCGCATGATTGCGCGCATGGTCGTCGTTGTTGCCGATCGCGACGTTGAAGACAACTCGCTCGAAGAGGCTGCGACCAACGTCCTGCGGAGCCCGTCCCAGCTCACGCAACACATCGAGCATCTCGGGGTACGACCCGTAACGCGCGCCGAGGAGCGCGTCGAACCCCAGCATCGTCAGCCCTGACACGACGTGGCGCCGACGACCGCCCGGCAGACGGTCGAATCGCTCGATGAGCAGCACCTTCCGTCCCATCGACTGGATGACGCGCGCGTTCGGCGTGTCGATGCCGCAGCGTCGAGCGAGCTCAATCGCCACTGCCTCCGCTGGGATCCACGGATGCACGTCCGTGGATACGGACAGCTTGGCGATGTAATCGACGCCCGACTCATCGCTGATCAGCACCTTCGGGTGCGCTCCGCCGATAGCGGTGCCGTTCACGAGGGCATCGCCGATGGCCGGATTGAGCGGCTCACCGGCAAGGACCTTCTCCGCAGCGTCGTACAGCTCATCCAGGCCGGCCGTGTCCAGTCGCGGGCGGTACTCCTCCGGACCTACTTGGAAGTCGACCGCGCCCAGCCGGTTCGAGCCGGACTCGAGCATGTAGGTCTCGATGCTGAGCTCGTGGTCCCCCGATCCGAGGCGGTTGCCGATCACCCTCTCGCCCCACGAGTCGGGGGTTGCATCCTGGAGACAGGCAGCCACCGTCAGTCCATCGAGCGATTCCTGGGCTCCGCGGCGCAGCGGCAGCTCAGGGGTGTAGAGGCTGATCGCGCTGTCGTTGTCCAGATAGGAGCGCGCGTAGGTGAAGTCCAGACGGTCTACGCCGACGCGATCAATGGCGCCCGCCACCACAGGCGCCGCTTCGCCGGGCAGCCACGTCCAGACGAAGACGCGTCGTGCCCGGTACGGGTCAGAAGTCATCGTCGGGCTCGGCCTTCTTCCGGGGCTTGTCCACCCGAGTGGGCAGCAACGCCAGACGGTCTCGTCCTTCGCGACGCAGACGCGCCAGCTCGGTCCGGTCCTCGGCACCGAACAGGGGGACTCCCAGGATGTCCGCCGCGTTGAGAGCGTTGCCGAGGGAGACGCCCGGATCCCCCGCCTCGATCGCGGCGATCGTACGACGGTCCACCCCGATGCGGTCCGCCAGCTCGATCGCAGTCCACTTGCGCGCCACACGTGCGGCCCTGATCTGCTGACCGAGCACTGCGGCGGCATCGGCGGCACCTCGCCGAGGCGACACACGAATCCTCGCCATGATGCTCCTTACTCTGTACTCAACGCATAACTAGGTACAATGTAATGTATACGCCGGGTCTGCATGTCGGCCCTGCTCCGCCAGCAAGGACCGCGCCGGTGTGGCGGAGGTCGTGCCAGCGCGGGCCCCGAGGCCAGCGGCCTCGCGCCGGGTCGAACACCTTGTAGAGCGTCGCCGGCGCCATCTGATGCTTTCTGATCAGGAGGCGGCGTGGACCGGCGCATGGCGTCCATCAGGTGCGCCTGCTCGAGGTCAGGGCCGCTCGCCGGCGGGAGCGCCACTCGTCGTAGCCCAGGGTCGAGGTCCCGAGGACCCGGCACGTCACCGCGACGGGAACCCCGTCGGCGGCGAGCTCACAGACGACCGGCGCCGAGCTCGACCAGCTCGGCGCGTTCGTCGCTCGTCAGGCCGTCCTGCTTGCCCTCGTCGATGGTGGCCAAGAGCGTCGGCGCCCAACCCTGACGTGGCATAATCGTGGCATGAGCCGCACACGGTTGAGCACGACCGTGGATGCAGATCTTCTGCAACGCGCTCGGGTGGCGCGCGCCGGCGTCACCGACGCGGCGCTCATCGACGCCGCCCTCGAAGCCCTCCTCGCTCGCCACCGTGCCGCAGAAGTGGATGCGAGTTACGGCGCCTATGACGACCACCCGCTGGACGAGCCAGACGAGTGGGGCGACCTCGCGTCGTTCCGGCAAGCCGCCTCGGCCTCGTGAGCGGACTCCCGGCGCGAGGCGAGCTCTGGTGGTGCGAGATTGCCGAGATCGGTCGGCGTCCGGTTGTCGTCCTCTCACGTGACGCAGCGATTCCACGGCTTGGGCGAGCACTCGTCGCGCCGTGCACGACGACGCTGAGAGGGCTTCTCAGCGAAGTGGTCCTCGAGCCGGGAGAGGACCCGGTTCCTCGCCGCTCAGCCGTGAACCTCGACTCCGTCGAAAGCGTCCCGTTCTCTGTGCTTGTCACGCGACTTGGCCGATTGGCCGACTCGCGCATGCACCAGATCTGCCGCGCCCTCGGGGTCGCAGTCGACTGCGAACGTTGACACGGCGCACGCAGCAGGTCGCCACAGCTGGCGACCCTTCGGACCGCCTGGTCCAACCTCGCGATGTCGACCTGGGCAGGGTCCGCGTCGGCCGGGCTTCCGCCGTAGACGTCCCAGTCACTCGACCAGATGCTCAGCCGCGTGCTGGTAGCGCACTGCGGCCCAAACGTCGCGCCGGTCGGCGCGACCAGAGCCGCGCCGGTGTGGCGCAGGTCGTGGGCAGGTCAGGCGAGGAACCCGTGCAACAGAGCTGCGGTGCCGGCCAGGTGCTCCGACATGGCGCGCCGAGCGGCTTCCGGTTCTCCGTCGAGGACCGCGGTGACGATGACCCGGTGCTGGTTGTTGGAGTGGGCCAGGTTGCGCTGCAGCAACGGGATGCCGTCGAGCAACTCGTTCGACCCTCATCCGTACGTCGGCCACCGCCGCGGTCAGCGACGTGGAACCGGCGACCTCAGCGATCGCGAGGTGCAGCCGGGAGTCCATCGAGCGGTAGTCCGGCAGCCGCGCGCCGGCGCACTCCTCGAGGCGCTGGCGCAGGTGCCGCCGCTCGTGCGGCCCGAGCTGGGCCCCTGCGGCCGCCTCGGCGGCACCGACCTCGAGCGCCGCACGCAGCGTCACCGCGTCATCGATGTCGGCCGCGTTCGGACGCCGCGTCGGGTCACGCTCGACCCAGGCATCGGACCGGAGGACGAAGGTGCCGCCGTACCGACCACGCCGGGACTCCACGTATCCGGCCTCGACGAGCGCTCCTGATCGCCTCCCGAACGGTCACCCGCGACACCTTGAGCGTCGCGGCCAGCTCCCGCTCGGCGGGCAGCTTCTCCCCCGGCAGGACCACCCCGAGCCGGATCGCAGAGAGCAGCCGCTCGACGGTCTCCTCGAAGGCGTTGCCCGCGCGGACCGGGCGGAACACCGCCTCGTCCGCGCGTGTCACGCCCGCTGCTACCAGCTCGCCAGGCACGGGCCGCATCCCTACAGCGGAGTGACGTACGCCCCGGCGATCCCGCCGTCGACCAGGAACGTCGAGGCGGTCATGAAGGAGGAGTCGTCGCTGGCGAGGAACGCCACCGCGGCGGCCATCTCCTCGGGCTCGGCCGAACCGGCCCATCGGCACGTGCACCAGGCGGCGCGCCGCCCGCTCCGGGTCGGTGGCGAAGAGCTCCTGCAGCAAGGGTGTGTCCACCGGCCCCGGGCAGAGCGCGTTGACCCGCACCCCCTGGCGCGCGAACTGCACGCCGAGCTCGCGGGTCATCGACAGCACGCCACCCTTGGAGGCGGTGTAGGAGATCTGCGACGTGGCCGCACCCATCACCGCCACGAACGACGCGGTGTTGATGATCGAACCTCTTGCCCTGCTCCAGCATGTGCGGCAGCACTGCCTTGCAGCAGTGGTAGACCGACGTCAGGTTGACCTCCTGGACCCGTCGCCACGCCTCCAGCCCGGTCTCCAGGATCGAGTCGTCCTCCGGCGGCGAGATGCCGGCGTTGTTGAACGCCACGTCGACGCTGCCGTACTCCCGTCTGGCCTCGCTCGAAGAGGCGCCCGACCTGCTGCTCGGTCAGTCACGTCCACCTCGACGAAGAGCCCCTCCACCTCCTTCGCCACGAGCGGGCCGGCCGTCGTGTCCAGGTCGGCCGACCACGACCCGCGCGCCCTCCGCGGCGAGCCGCCGCACAGTGGCCGACCCGATGCCGCTCGCACCGCCGGTCACCACGGCCACGCGGCCCTCCAGCCGCCTGCACACCTGTTCCATGGCTCACTCCTCCGGTCGACGATGAAGACGTTCTTGGTCTCGGTGAAGGCCGCCACCGCGTCCGGGCCGAGCTCGCGGCCGAGCCCGGACTGCTTGAACCCCCCGAACGGCGTGGAGTAGCGCACCGAGGAGTGCGAGTTCACCGAGAGGTTCCCGGCCTCCACTCCACGGGACACCCGGAACGCCCGGCCGACGTCGCGGGTCCAGATCGACCCGCACAGACCCGTACTCGCTGTCGTTGGCGATGCCGCACCGCGTCCGCCTCGTCGTCGAACGGCAGCACCGCGACGACCGGGCCCGAAGATCTCCTCCACCATGCTGGGGTGGTCCTCAGTGGTAGGAGCCAGCACGGTGGGCGGGAACCAGAACCCGCGGCCCGTCCGGCGCGCTGCCGCGGAACGCGACCGGCGCGTCGTCGGGGACGTACGACGCGACCTTCCCGCGGTGGGCGGCGCTGATCAACGGGCCCATCTCCGTGCTCTCGTCGGCCGGGTCCCCGACCCGGAGCCGCTCGCACGGCCGGCTCGAGCAGCTCCATGAACCGGTCGTGAACCGATGCGCTGGACGAGGATCCGTGAGCGCGCGCAGCAGTCCTGCCCCGCGTTGTCGAAGACCCCGCCGGGAGCGCTGGCGGCAGCCCGCTCGAGGTCGGCGTCGGCGAAGACGATGTTCGCGCTCTTGCCGCCCAGCTCGAGCGTCACCCGCTTCACCTGCGCCGGCACAGCCGGCCATGATCCGCTTGCCCACCTCGGTGGAGCCGGTGAACACGACCTTGCGGACAGTCGGGGTGCGTGACGAATCGCTCGCCGACCACCGACCCCTTGCCCGGGAGCACTGTTCAGCACGCCCTCGGGGAGCCCGGCCTCGAGCGCGAGCTCGCCGATCCGCAGCGCGGTGAGCGGGCGTGAGCTCGGCGGGCTTCAGCACGACGGTGTTGCCGGCGGCCAGCGCCGGAGCGAAACCCCAGCCTGCAGATCGGCATCGGGAAGTTCCACGGCACGATGACGCCGACAACCCCGAGCGGCTCGTGAAAGGTCACGTCCACGCCGCCCGGCCACGGGGATCTGCAGACCGACCAGCCGCTCCGGAGCGGCGGAGTAGTAGTGCAGGACGTCGCGCACGTTGCCGGCCTCCCAGCGCGCGTTGCCGATCGTGTGGCCGGCGTTCTGCACCTCGAGCCGCGCCAGGTCCTCGAGGTCGGTCGTCGACCACCTCGGCGAACCGGCGCAGCAGCCGGCCCCGGTCGGCCGGAGCAGACCGCAGCGCCAGGAGGGCTGGGCGCTCCGGGCCAGTGCGATGATGCGTCGGCTTCCTCCACGTCGGCGAGCTGCACCGTGCGGACCACCCGCTCGTTGGCCGGGTTGACCACGTCGTACGTCGTTGTCATACCTGGGGTCACCTCCCTAGGAACGGTCGGGCGTGGGGTTCTGCTCCGAGGGCGAGGGCCGCCGCGCCGCCTCGACGTGCGCGTCGAAGAGCCGCAGGTCGTCCGGGTTCTCCTCCGGGTGCCACTGCACGCCCAGCACCCACCGCGGACCCGGCAGCTCGACCGCCTCGACCAGTCCGTCGTCCGCCCAGGCGGTGGCTACCAGCGGCGTCTGCACCGTGCGCAGCCCCTGGTGGTGGTAGCAGGGCACCTTGGCCTCGCCGCCGATGATCTCGGCGACCCGGGAGTCCGGTGCGGTGATCGACGCTGGTAGCCCCGAACGACGGCCAGGCTCGGGCCGGTGGCCGTCGTGGCCGAGCACGTCGGGAAGGTGCTGGTGCAGCGTCCCTCCGAGCGCAGCCGTCATCAGCTGCGCGCCGCGGCACACCCCGAGCACCGGCGACGCCGCGGTCCAGGGCGGCACGGAACAGCCGGCCTCGTGGTGCGTCGCGCGTCGGCCGGGTCTCGATCACCGTGGGGTGCGGCTCCTCGCCGTAGACGGCGGGTCCACGTCGACCCCGCCGATCAACAGCAGCCCGTCGAGGACGTCGAGCACGTCGTCGTCGGTGCCGACCGGCGGCAGCAGGACCGGTACGCCGCCGCTGCGGGTGACCGCGTCGAGGTACACCTGCGGGACGAAGGCGACGCGCCGCTGCCACACGCCCCACGACGCGTTGCTCAGGCTAGGTGGTGACGCCGATCCGGCGGCCGCCGCGAACGTCAGAGCCGCTCGAACCCACGGTCCCGCTCCCAGTCGGTGACCGCAGCGTCGAACGCCGCCAGCTCCACCCTCGCGGCGTTGGCAGGTAGTGGTCCACCACGTCGTCCCCGAACACCTTGCGCGCCAGGTCGGACTGCTCCGAGCTGTCTGAGCCGCGTCGTGCAGCGTGTGCGGCACCCGCGCCGCGTCCGGCGGTGTAGGCGTTGCCCTCGAACGCCGGCTCGAGCGGGAGCTCGTTCTCGAGGCCGTGCAGCCCGGCGGCGATCAGGGCGGCGACCGCGAGGTAGGGGTTCACGTCGCCGCCTGGCACCCGGTTCTCGAGGCGCAGCGACTCGCCGTGGCCGACCACGCGCAGCGCGCAGGTGCGGTTGTCGAGCCCCCAGGCGATCGCGGTGGGCGCGAAGCTGCCGTCGGCACGAACCGCTTGTAGGAGTTGATGTTGGGGGCGAAGAAGTAAGCCGAGCTCCTCCATGCAGGCGAGCTGGCCGGCGAGGAAGTGCTCCATGACCGGGGAGAAGCCGTGCTCCCGATCGCCGGCGAAGACGGCTCGCCGTCGTCGGTGTCCCGCAGGCTGAAGTGGATGTGGCAGGAGTTGCCCTCGCGCTCGTCGTACTTCGCCATGAAGCTGATGCTCTTGCCGTGCTGGACCGCGATCTCCTTCGACGCCGGTCTTGTAGATCACGTGGTTGTCGCAGGTGGTCAGCGCCGTGTCGTAGCGGAAGCCGATCTCGTGCTGGCCGAGGTTGCACTCGCCCTTCACCGTCTCGACGTAGAGCCCGGCGCCCTCCATGCCGAGGCGGATGTCGCGCATCAGCGGCTCGACTCGGCCGGTGCCGAGCATCGAGTAGTCGACGTTGTACTGGTTCGCCGGCTCCAGGCCGCGGTAGTCCTTGCGGCGTGCATCCTCGTAGGTGTTGTTGAAGACCATGGAACTCCAGCTCGGTGCGCGGCGTAGGCCACGTACCCCAGGTCCTCGAGGCGCTCGCAGCTGACGGCGGAGCACCTGGCGGGGCGACACCGGCAGCGGGGACCCGTCCAGCCACTGCACGTCGCACATCACCAGCGCGGTCCCGGGGTGCCACGGGATCGCCCGCAGGGTGTCGAAGTCCGGGGTGCATCAGGAGGTCGCCGTACCCGCGCTCCCACGAGGACATCGCGTAGCCCTCGACGGTGTTCATGTCGACGTCGACGGCCAGCAGGTAGTTGCATCCCTCTGTGCCGTGCGCGGCCGACCTCGTCGAGGAAGTAGCGGGCGCTGCAGCGCTTGCCCTGCAGCCGTCCCTGCATGTCGGTGATGCGCCACCAGCACGGTGTCGATCTCGACCGGCTGCCGACCAGGTCACGCAGCGTCGTCGAGGGTGAGCATGCCCTGGTTCTTCGGTGTGGCGTCCATCGTGCGCTCCGTCCATTGGCATGGCGGCAGACCATTGCGGACTCATGCAACACCGGCCGCCGGAAGGCTGTCAACGAAGCGCCGCCGCTCTTGACAGCGCCATCGCAGGGGCGCACTCTCAACGGTCACTCGAGTCGCAATGGTCCAAACCTGATCCAAACGAGCCAATCTCGATGGTGAGAGCGGCGCGAGCTCGGAGGACCGACACGACGGCGAGAACGCCGGCACGGCGTCGACTACGAGCAGGTCGGCGAGCGACTACCTGGAGCAGCCGGCAGCTGCAGCCAGGGCGCCGCAGGCTGGGTCCTGCTGGCCGGGCTGGGCGTCGCCTACGTCATCTCCGGTGACTTCGCCGGCTGGAACTTCGGCATCGCCGAGGGCGGCTGGGGCGGCCTGCTCATCGCCACGGTGCTCATGGCAACCATGTACACCTGCATGGTCTTCGGCCTCGCCGAGATGGCCTCGGCGATGCCGGTGGCCGGCGCCGGCTACGGCTTCGCACGCCGCGCGCTGGGTCCGCTCGGCGGGTTCGCCACCGGCATCGCGATCCTCATCGAGTACGCCATCGCACCCGCCGCCATCGCGGTCTTCATCGGCGGCTACATCGAGGCACTCGGGCTGTTCGGCCTCACCGCCGGCTGGCCGATCTACCTCGCCTGCTACGCGATCTTCGTCGGCATCCACCTCTACGGCGTCGGCGAGGCGCTGCAAGCTGATGTTCGTGATCACCGCGATCGCCGTGGTCGCGCTCGTCGTCTTCGTGGTCGCGATGATCCCGCAGTTCGAGGCCTCGCAACCTCTTCGACATCGAGCCCACGTCCGCCGCCGGCGCCAGCGACTTCATCCCGTTCGGCTACGGCCGGCGTGCTCGCCGCCCTGGTCTACGGCATCTGGTTCTTCCTCGCCGTCGAGGGCGTCCCGCTGGCCGCCGAGGAGGCGCCGCGACCCGAAGCAGGACATGCCCAGAGGGCATCATCGCCGCGATGGCGGTGCTGCTCGTCACGGCCGCTCTCATCCTGCTGACAGGCCCCGGCGGCGCGGGCGCCTCGGCCATCCAGGAGAGCGACAACCCGCTGCCGCTGGCGCTGCGCGACGGCGCTCGGCGAGGACAGCTGGCTCGCCGACTTCGTCAACTACGTCGGGCTCGCCGGGCTGGTCGCCAGCTTCTTCTCGATCATCTTCGCCTACTCGCGCCAGCTGTTCGCGCTGTCCCGGGCCGGCTACCTGCCGCGGTTGCTCTCGGTGACCAACGCGCGCAAGACCCCGAACCTGGCGCTGATCGTGCCCGGCACGATCGGCTTCCTGCTCGCCGCGATCACCCAGGACGGCGCACTGCTGATCAACATCGCGGTCTTCGGCGCGACCGTCTCCTACGTGCTGATGATGCTGTCGCACATCGTCCTGCCGCCGAACGCGAGCCCGACCTGCCGCGCCCCTACCGGACCCCGGGCGGCGTCGCGACCACCGGCGTCGCCCTGGTGCTCGCGATCGCCGCGGTCGTGGCGCGACCTTCTTCGTCGACGAGGTGGCCGCCGGCTGGACCGCGGCAGTGTTCCTGGTCGCGCTGGCCTACTTCTGGTTCTACAGCCGGCACCACCTGGTCGCCAACGCCCCCGGAGGAGGAGTTCGCGGCCATCCAGCAGGCCGAGGCCGAGCTGCACTAACGCGGCAACAGCGACCGGGCCTCGTCGACTTCGTTCCGGACGTCGTCGACCTCAGAGCCGGGGATGCCTGGGCTTGACTGCGGATCGACTCGTGCGACCCACCGGGAGCGCTTCGGGCGGACACCCACGGGTAGGGACACTCCATGCCCACGTCCTCGTCCATCTCGGACCAGCAGATCGTCGGCGTCCTCGGCGCGTACGCCGGGATGGTCGACCGGGTGCTCAGCAACCCCGGCCGCTGGCTCGGCACGGACGAGGACCCGCCGCCCACCGCCGCCTTCCCCGCACGCGCCCTCGACGCCCTGCGGGACCGTGCCTTCGGCGAGAAGACCCCGGCCTCACCGACCTGGACCGAGGAGCCGGTGCAGAAGCGTGTCGACTGGTGGGTGACGCGGATCGGGATCAGCGCCGGGCTCGCCGCAGCGGCTCCCCGCTTCTTCGGCGCCCTCGCCAACCGGGTGCCGGTGCAGTCGGCCCTGGGCGCGGCAGCCGCCGGCCTCGCCGTCTGCTCCACGGCTCGCGAGCGCGGCGTGACGGCGCCCGAGGAGTGGATCCCACTCCTCGGCGCCGTGCTCTTCGACCGGACGCTCTCGACGCCCGCGGAGGTCGTCCCGCCCGCCGAGACCTCCGAGGAGCAGCTGCAGGGTGACGCGACGACGGAGGACGGGAACGACGGCGGGCTGACCGCGGGAGCCCGCCGCGCGGCCCGAACGCTGTGGCGGCTGGCACGCGCGCTGCTCGAGCTCGACGACCTCCTCGACCACCGTCCGCGGGGCGGCTGGCTGGTACGCCTGGTCGCACAGGTGCCGGTGGTCGGGGTGGCGAGCGGCTGGCTCGACGAGCGCGGCGGCATCAAGAAGGCAGCACGCGAGACGACCGCGCTCCTCGAGAGCCGTTCCGTCGGCTGAACCCCCCCGCGTTGGCATGATGGGCCGGTGCAGACGCCTGAGAGCCCCGGTGACGACCGGGCCGATCCGGCGTTGCTGCAGGCCCGGCTGACGCGGCTGGCCCGCGTCACCGGGGAGCTCGTCGTGGCCGACACCGTCGAGGCAGTGTCGCGGACGGTGGTGGCGCACGGCGCGGAGGCGGTGGGCGCCGCGCGCGCGGTGATGACCTTGCTCTCCGAGGACGGACGGTCGATGCGGTTGGTCGGGATCAGCGACGGTCTGCCGGAGATCGCCGAGAGCTGGGCGACGTACCCGGTCGGCGTCCGGACCCCGGCCACTGAGGCGGTCGAGACCGGACGACGCGTCGTCGTGACGGGGGCCGAGGCGATCCGCGAGCGGTACCCCGACGTCGAGGCGAGCGTCGGCGGCAGCCGCACGGTCATCGCGCTGCCGCTGGGCGGCAGCGGCGCTCGGGCGACCGGCGCCATCGGCCTGGCGTTCGCCAGCGAGCGGCCGCTGAACGCCGCCGAGCTGGAGTTCCTCGACGTCCTGGCCGACACCGCCGCCCAGGCCCTGGAGCGCATCGCGGCTCAGCAGACGGCCGACCGGCAGGGCGCGAAGCTAACCTTCCTCGCCGACGCCTCGCGGGAGCTCGCCAGCAGTCTCGACTACGAGGCCACCCTGACGAGTGTGGCGCAGCTCGCGGTGCCGACGTTCGCGGACTGGTGCGCGATCGACGTCCTCGACGACGGCCGGCTCCGTCGGGTGGCGGTGGCGCACGTCGACCCGGCCAAGGTCCGGCTGGCCCACGAGCTCAACGAGCGGTTCCCACCGGACCCGGACGCGCCGAACGGCGCCTGGCAGGTGATCCGGACCGGGCGGGGTGAGCTGATCCCGGACATCACCGACGAGATGCTGGTCGCCGGCTCCCGCGGCGACCAGGAGCTCCTGCGGATCGCGCGTGACCTCCACCTGCGCAGCGTCGTGACGGTCCCGCTGGTGGCCCGCGGCCGGGTCCTGGGGGCCCTCACCTGGGTGGCGGCCGAGTCCGAGCGACGGTTCACCCCCGACGACCTGGCGCTCGCGGAGGACCTCGCCGAGCGAGCCGCGGTGGCACTGGACAACGCCGAGCTTCACAGCCAGACGCTCACAGCCGCCCTCCAGCTGCAGCACGCGGTGCTGCCCGCGGCGATCCCGTCCCCTCGCGGGTGGGAGATCGCCCTCCACTACAGCCCCTCGGGGAGGACCGAGGTCGGCGGCGACATCTACGACGTGATCGCACTCGACGACGGCAGGCTGGCGCTGTTCGTCGGCGACGTCATGGGCCGCGGGGTGGCCGCTGCCGCCGCCATGGCGCAGATGCGGGCCGCCGTCCGGGCCTACGCCGCGCTCGATCCGACGCCGACCAGCGTGCTGAGCCGCCTCGACCTCATGTTCGACCGGTTCCCGACCGACCAGCTCGTCACGCTGGTGTACATGGTCGCCGACCCGAGGCGTGACCAGCTCGTCGTGGCCAACGCCGGACACCCGCCACCGGTCCTGCTCCGCGCCGACGGCGGAGTGGAGCAGCTCCCGATCGCCGACGGCAGTCCCCTCGGCGTCGCACCGCAGGTACGCCGCCAGGCGGCGGTCCACCTCGGAGCCGCGGACACCGTCCTGGCGTTCACCGACGGACTCATCGAACGACGCGACGAGGACATCACGACGGGCCAGGAACGGCTGCTGCAGACCCTCCCCACGCTCGCGGGACCCGACCTGGAGCAAGGCCTCGCGAGCGCGGTGAAGCTGCTCCGGGACCCCTCGCGCGACGACGACGTCGCGGTCCTCGCCGCACGCCGGACGCCCGGCTAGCCCAGGGTGTCCCGCTCCTTGCCAACCGTCGAGCGACGGGCGCAACCTGGGAGCCCGCGTGGGACCACGTCGTCAACACACAGGACTCGCCATGCGTCATTCCACCGGCCGCTCCGCCCTCACCATCCTCGTCGCTGCGGCGGTGACCGTCCTCACCGCGGGCGCTGCGGTCGCCGCGCTGGTCGAGGGCACGCCAGGCGACGACCAGCTGACCGGGACCGAGGCGGCCGACCTCGTCCTCGCGGGAGGCGGGGACGACTCGGTCGAGGCGCTGGGCGGGGACGACGAGGTGCGCGGTGGCTCGGGGTCCGACACCGTCCACGGCGGGGACGGGCGCGACTACCTCCGCGGCGACTCCGGAGCCGACTCGCTCTTCGGGGAGGTCGGCAACGACAGGCTGTTCACGCTCGGTGCGGACCTGGCCTCCGGCGGACCCGGCGCCGACGTCATCGTGGTCAGGCGAGGCGCCGCTCAGGTGTTCGGTGGGCTCGACGCCGACCGGATCGACAGTGGCGCACCCGGCGCCGCGGTCCTGCGCGGTGGACCCGGAGCGGACTTCTTCGTCCTGCGCCAGGACAACGCCGGCAAGGTCGTGCTCGGCGGCGCGGACAACGACGTGATCGGCGTCGACACCGACGGCGCCGCCCGCATCGACGGCGAGGACGGCAACGACGTCCTCCTGGCGCCGTTCACGGGCGTCGTCATCGGGGGCGCCGGCGACGACACGCTCGACACGTTCCACAGCCTCGACCCGACGCCCACGGTGCTGCACTGCGGGACCGGCACGGACACCGTGAACGCGGACCGGGTCGACGACATCGACGCCGACTGCGAGACCGTCACGATCCACATCCAGGACCCTTCCGGCGGTCACACGATCGTGGGCACCGTCCGGAACGACTCGATCATCGCCGGCGACGGGCCCGACACCGTCTCCGGGCTCCGCGGCGACGACCGGATCCAGCTCGACGAGGGGCTGGACACCGTCCGGGCCGGCCCGGGCGACGACATCGTGTTCTCCTTCCACGGGTGGGACGCCGGGGTCCCGGGCGACGTGGACGAGGTGTCCTGTGGTGCCGGGTTCGACCGAGCCTTCGTCGACGACGTCGACACGGTCTCCCCCGACTGCGAGGAGGTCGACGTCCGCATCGCGCCGAAGTGACGCCGGAAGCCACCAGGCAGTAACCAACAGGCTGCGGGCCGGATGGGCGAGCCGGTTGCCGGGGGTGGCTACCGTCCTCGGGGTGCGACCTGACTCCGAGGACCGCGACTTCTACGACGCCGACGTCTCCACCGACGCCAACCCCTCCCGGCTGCGGAAGGTCATCCTCGCCCAGGCGTTCGAGCCCGGCGGCGCCGTCGTGGTGCTCTACACCTCCGCGACGCTGCAGGACGGCGGCCCGGACGGCACCGCGCCGGAGCAGGACGCCGGCACGACGGGCCTCGTCGAGCAGACCGCCACCGAGCTGCAGCTCGACACCGTCCCGCCGGCGCTGTTCACGCCCGACGCCTACCTGCTGCAGTCCGCGCTCGGCGAGCGCCTGCTGAGCGACCGCGCATGAGCGACGTCCCCTGGACCCCCGGTCGGAGCCGGGCGCTGCTCGACTCCCCGCTGCTCGCCTGCAACTACCACTTCATCCTCCCCGAGAACCGCGACGCCGTGGAGGCGCGGCTGCGCCGCCTGGTCCAGGTCGGCGAGTCGCTGGACCTCGACGCCGACGTCGCGGCGTCCGACGGGTCCGCGCCCCGTCCGCGCATCGTCGTCGGCTTCTACGACAGCTACCGCGAGGCCGGGCTCTTCGGGGCCGACCTCTGCCACCGCCTGGGGATCCGCGCGTACTTCTTCCCGGTCTTCGAGCCCTTCGACGAGGAGGGCACCGCGGACCTCACCGACGCCGAGCTCGCCGACATCGCGGAGGTGCACGAGATCGGCTTCCACAGCGCGAGCCACCGCTCGGCCGCCGAGATCACCGAGGAGAACCTCGCCCGCGAGGTCGACGAGCCGGTACGCCGCATCACCGAGCTCGCCGGCCGGCCGCCCCGGGTCGGCGCGTGGCGTGGCGGGGCCCGCTTCGACGACTCGCTCCTCGCCGACCGGCGGCTCCGCGAGCTCGGCGTGGGCTACCTGATGTCGAACTGGTCGGTGGAGGTCGTCCCGCCTCCGACGGCGTGAGCGCGCGTGCGAGGGGTAGGAACGCGCCATGTTCTTCTTCTTCAGCAACCGGCTGGGCTGCGCCGGGTCGCTCCTGCTCTCCGTGGCGATCACCGCGGTCCTGCTGTTGCTGTTCGTTCTCTGACCCGCGTCGCCGCACGGGCTATCGCAGCTCGGCGAGGGCCTCCTCGAGCGCACCGAGCACGAGCAGCGCCGCGTCAGGGCGCGCGTTGTGCCCCATGAGCCCGATCCGCCAGACGCTGTCGGCGTACGGCCCGGCGCCCGCGCCGATCTCGATCGAGTGCCGCTCCAGCAGCCGACGTCGTACGGCGGCGGAGTCGATCCCCTCCGGGACGCGGACCGTGGTGAGCTCGGGCAGCCGGTAGCCCTCCTGCGCGAACAGCTCGAGACCGAGGTCCTCCAGCCCGTCCTGCAGCAGCCGGCCCGCCGCCTCGTGGCGCGCCCAGACCGACTCCAGCCCCTCCTCGAGGATCCGGCGGAGGCCGGCGTGGAGCGAGGCGACCATCGCGACCGGCGCGGTGTGGTGGTAGGTACGCCGGGCGCCGGTCGCCTCGCCGACGTACCCGCCCAGCAGCCCGAGGTCGAGGTACCACGACCGGGGCTTCTCGACGCGCCGGGTGAAGGCGCGCTCGCCGATCGTGAACGGTGCGAGCCCGGGCGCGACGCCGAGGCACTTCTGGGTGCCGGCGTACCCGAGGTCCACGCCCCACGCGTCGGCGCACAGCTCGATGCCGCCGATCGAGGTGACGGCGTCGACGAGCAGCAGCGCGTTCCCCTTGCCCGCGCCGAGGGCCGCGACGTCGGACCGCACGCCGGTCGAGGTCTCGGCGTGGACCGCGGCGATGATCGCGGGGTCCGGGTGGGCGGTGAGCACCCGGTCGACGTCGACGGGCGTCCCCCACTCGTGCTCGACCGCCACCACGTCCGCGCCGCACCGCGCGGCCACGTCGCACATCCGCTGCCCGAAGAGCCCGTTGACCGCGACCACGACGACGTCGCCCGGGGAGACCGTGTTGACGAAGGCGGCCTCCATGCCGGCCGACCCCGTGGCGGACAGCGGCAGGGTGCGGGCGTTCTCGGTGCCCCACACCGTCCGGAGCATCGAGCAGGTCTCGTCCATGAGCGCCACGAAGGCCGGGTCGAGGTGACCCAGCAGCGGGAGCGCGAGCGCGGCGGTCGCCTCCGGGTAGGGGTTCGACGGGCCGGGGCCGAAGAGCTTGCGTTCGAGGACGACCATGACAGGCAGGGTAGGCCCGGGCCGGTGAGCCACCAGGAAGCAGCCCGTTGAGCAGCCTCAGAGCACGGCGCCGGGGTTGAGGATCCCCAGCGGGTCGAGGGCGTCCTTGACCCGCCGGGTGAGGGCCATGACCTCGGGGCCGAGCTGCGCCGGCAGCGCCGACCGCTTGGCCCGGCCGACGCCGTGCTCCCCGGTGATCGTCCCGCCGAGCTCGATCGCGGCGGCCATCACCGCGTCGAACGCCTGCCGGGCCCGGTCCTCCGAGGACGGGTCGTAGACGATGTTCGGGTGGGTGTTGCCGTCCCCGGCGTGGGCGACGACCGGGATCTCCACGTCGTACGCCGCGGCGATCGCGGCGATCCTGGAGAGGAGCTCGGCGCAGCAGCGGGACCGGGACGCCGACGTCCTCGAGCAGCAGCGAGCCGCGCGCCTCGATGGCCGGGAACGCCAGCCGCCGGGCCTGCACGAACATCTCCCCCTCCTCGGGGTCGTCGGTCGCGAAGACCGCCTCGGCGCCCGCGGCCTCGCAGACCTGCTGCATCGTCGCGATCTCCTCCGCCCGGGCCGGGCCGGGGGCGTCGGACTGCGCCACGAGCAACGCCGCTGCCGACCGGTCGAGGCCCATCGACCGGTAGTCCTCGACGGCGTTGATCGACGCGTGGTCCATCAGCTCCAGCATCGACGGCCGGAGCGTCCGCCCCACCCCCACCACCGCGGCCGCCGCGGCACCCACCGACCCGAAGGACGCCACGAGCGTGGACCGTGCCTGCTGGGCGGGGACCAGCCGGAGCAGCGCCCGCGTGACGATGCCGAGCGTCCCCTCGCTGCCGACGAAGAGCTTGAGCAGCGACAGCCCGGCGACGTCCTTGATCCGCTTGCCGCCCAGGACGACGAGCGTCCCGTCGGCGAGCACGACGTCCAGCCCGAGGACGTAGTCGGTGGTGACGCCGTACTTCACGCAGCACAGGCCGCCGGCGTTGGTCGCGACGTTGCCGCCGATCGAGCAGATCTCGTACGACGACGGGTCCGGCGGGTACCAGAGCCCGTGCTCGGCAGCGGCTCGCTTCACGTCGATGTTGAGCGCGCCGGGCTCGACGACCGCGACCCGGGTCGCGGCGTCGATCTCGACCGCCTGCATCCGCTCCAGGCTCACCACGAGGCAGCCGTCGACCGCGGAGGAGCCACCGGACAGGCCGCTGCCGGCCCCGCGCGGCACCACCGGCACCCGGTGCTCGGCCGCCCAGCGGACCGCGGCCTGCACGTCGGCGGCGCTCGTCGCGCGGACCACCGCGAGCGGCCTGCCGGCCGAGACGTCCCGCGACCAGTCCCAGCGGTAGGGCTCGACGACGTCGGGGTCGGTGACCAGCACGCCGTCCGGCAGCGCCGCCCGCAGCCCGGCCAGCGGGTCGGTCCCTCCGGTCTTCGCCACGTCCGCCCCCGTCCGTCGTCCAGTCGTCCCGGTCGTCCCGGTCGTCCTCAGTCGTCCTCGGTGGTCTCCTCGCCGTGCGTCCCCGGACGAGGCGCCCACGGCAGCTCCTCCGACGGACGGACGACGACGAGCCGGTCGCCCCGAGCCAGCTGGGTCACGACCGGGTCGAAGTAGCGGTGCACCTTGTCGTCCCGGACGACCGCGAGCACCTGGTCGGCCATCTGCTGCGGCTGCTTGCCCACCTCGGGCACCAGCAGCTCCCGCTCGGCCACCTCCAAGCCGTTGCCGGTGCTCAGCAGGTCCTCGATGACCGACCCCAGCGCCGGGCTCACCGCCGAGAGACCCAGCAGCCGGCCGACCGCGTCGGAGGAGGTCACGACGGCGTCGGCGCCGCTCTGCCGGACCAGGTTGACGTTCTCCCCCTCCCGGACCGCCGCCACGATGTAGGCGGACGGGCTCAGCTGGCGCGCGTTGAGCACCGACAGCACCGTCGAGTCGTCCCGGTCGGTGGTGATGATGACCTGCTTGGCCCGGTCCACACCCGCGCGACGCAGGACGTCGCGGCGGGTGGCGTCGCCGATCACGACGGTGAGCCCGGCGTCGTTGGCCTCCCGGACCGCGGACGACCTCGGGTCGACGACCACGATGTCGGTCTGCGACATGCCGTTCGCCACGAGGGTCTCGATGGCGCTACGACCCTTGGTGCCGTAGCCCACGATCACGACGTGCTGCGCCATGCGCCTCCTCCATCTCGAGATCCGGAACCTCTCCCGGCCCTGGCTCGCCAGCACCTCCAGCGTCGTCCCGATCAACAGCACGAGGAACGCGATGCGCATGGGGGTGATGACGAGCGCGTTGATGAGCCGCGCCCCTTGCGTCGACGGGGTGATGTCCCCGTAGCCGGTGGTGCTCAGTGTGACCGTCGTGTAGTAGATGGCGTCGCTGAGGTCGACGGCCCCGGTCGGGTCGTTGTTGTCGACGTAGCCGTCACGGTCGAGGTAGACCACCAGCACCGTCACCGTGAGCACGCCGACGGCCAGCAGCAGGCGGCGGGTGAGCTCCCACCACGGCGACCGGACGACCTGGGGGAAGCGGACCGTCCCCGGGTTCGTCTCGAACTGCTGGTCGGGCACGGCCCGAATCTAGCGCCGCACGCGCGAGAGCGAGGTCGCCGCGCGGTCAGCCGGCGTCTGGCAGCGCGCGGGCGAGCACCCGCTGCACGGTGGTGCGGCCGTCGGCCCAGCACCGCAGCCGCACGTGGTCACCGACCCGCGGCGCGGCCGAGGGGTCCCGTGCGACGAGGGCGAGCAGGTCGCCGTCGTACGACGCCCGCAGCCGACGGGCTCCCACCGCGACCTCGAGGACGCCCCCGCAGGCGCCGAGCACGAGGCCGGTGCGACCGCTGACCGGGCCGGCCGCGGCGAGCCGGGGTCGCCAGGGCGGCCGCTCGGTCGCAGGGACGGTGCTCACGAGCGCACTGTACGTCGGAGAGGGACCTCGGAGCACTCGGCTTCTGCGGGCGGTTCTGCGTCGGCGTCGGGGTCGGGGTCGGGACGACGTAGCAGCGACTGCACGGTCCGGACCCGCAGCCGCCGTACGAGCTCGACGCGGGCCCGCTGCGGCTCGGCCTCCGGCCAGAGGTGGTCGAACGAGGCGTTGAGGGCGGCGCCGATGAGCAGCGCGAGCGCGAGGATGTAGAGCCAGATCATGATCGCGATCGGCGCGGCCAGCGGGCCGTAGATCGAGGTGGAGTCCGACGAGGTGGCGTTGAGGAACCAGCGGAGCACCGCCGACCCCGCGATCCACGTCACCAGCGTGAAGGCAGCGCCCGGGAGGTTGTAGCGCCACGACGTCCGGGCCGGGACCGACACGTGGTAGAGCGTCGCGGTCGAGCAGACGCAGACCAGGACGACGACCGGCCAGTAGAGCCCGTTGAGCGCGTCGAGCCGTTGCGGCAGCAGCCGGTCGACCAGGTCCGGGCCGGCCACGACCAGCGGGAGTGCCACGACGCCGCTGACGAGGGCGAGGACGTAGAGCGCGAAGGAGAGCATCCGGGTCCGGACGATCCCCCGCCGGCCGCCGAGCCCGTACATGATCGTCACGGTGTCCACCACGACGTTGAGCGCGCGGGAGCCCGACCACAGCGCAAGGACGAAGCCGATCGAGATGACGTCGAAGCGGGGGCCGCGCAGCACGTCGTCGAGCGTCGGGACGACGATCGTCTCGACGGTCTGCGGGGTGAAGACCTGGGAGGCGAGGTCGACGAGCCCGGCCTTGAACTGCCCGACCCGCTGGTCGGTGAAGGTGCGGACCACCACGCCGATGGAGCCGGTCAGCCCGAAGAGCAGCGGCGGCATCGACAGCAGCGCGAAGAAGGCCGCCTCCGCGGCCAGCCCGGTGACCCGGTTGCGCAGGCAGCTGCTGACCGTCGACACGACCAGGTGCCACAGCGTCGTCCCGGCGCGGTCGAGTGCGCCGCGGAGCCAGGTGACCGCCTCGCGGTGGCCCCCGGCTGTCATGGCCTCACGGTAACTTCGCGCCGCCCGCCAGGCGCGCCGACGCGGCGGGCCCGACCGGGCTCAGGCGAGGTCGAGGCCCGGGTACAGCGGGTGCTTGTCGAGCAGCTCTGCCGCCGCCGCCCGGGTCCCCTCGGCGACGCCGTCGGCGACCTCGTACGTCGCCTTCGACGGCGCCCCGGCCTTGTTCGTCCCCGGCTGGGTCTGGCTGAGGACGTCGACGACGAGCTCGGCGACCCGGTCGAACTCGTCGTGGCCGAAGCCGCGGGTCGTGAGCGCGGGGGTGCCGAAGCGGATCCCGGAGGTGTACCAGGCCCCGTTCGGGTCGGCCGGCACCGAGTTCCGGTTCGTCACGACGCCGGCGTCGAGCAGGGCCGACTCGGCCTGCCGGCCGGTCAGCCCGAAGGACGTCACGTCGAGCAGCACGAGGTGGTTGTCGGTGCCGCCGGTGACGAGCTTCGCGCCGCGGCGTACGAACCCCTCGGCGAGGGACTGGGCGTTGTCGGCCACCTGCTGGGCGTAGCCGCGGAACGACTCCTGCCGCGCCTCGGCGAGCGCCACGGCCTTGGCCGCCATCACGTGGGAGAGCGGGCCCCCGAGGACCATCGGGCAGCCGCGGTCGACTGCCGGGGCGAACTCTCCGGTGGCGAGCACCATGCCGCCACGGGGTCCGCGCAGCGACTTGTGCGTCGTGGTGGTCACGACCTGGGCGTGCGGGACGGGGTCCTCGTCGCCGGTGAACACCTTGCCGGCCACCAGCCCCGCGAAGTGCGCCATGTCGACCAGCAGCGTCGCGTCGACCTCGTCGGCGATCTCGCGCATCTTCGCGAAGTCGATGCGACGGGGGTACGCCGAGTAGCCGGCGACGAGGATCAGCGGCCGGAACTCGCGGGCCGCCGCACGGACCCGGTCGTAGTCGAGCAGCCCGGTCTCGGGGTCGGTGCCGTAGGAGCGCTGGTGGAACATCTTGCCGCTGATGTTGGGGCGGAAGCCGTGGGTGAGGTGGCCGCCGGCGTCCAGCGACATGCCGAGCATCCGCTGGTTGCCGAGCTCGTGGCGCAGCTCCTCCCAGTCGGCCTCCGAGAGGTCGTTGACGTTGCGGACCTGGGCCTTCTCCAGCGCCGGGGCCTCGACCCGTGCGGCGAGGACGGCCCAGAAGGCCACGAGGTTCGCGTCGATCCCCGAGTGCGGCTGGACGTAGGCGTGCTCGGCGCCGAAGAGCTCCCGCGCGTGCTCCGCGGCGATCGCCTCGACGGTGTCGACGTTCTGGCAGCCGGCGTAGAACCGGTGGCCGACCGTGCCCTCGGCGTACTTGTCGGAGAGCCAGGTGCCCATCGTGAGCAGCACGGCGGGTGAGGCGTAGTTCTCACTGGCGATGAGCTTCAGCGAGGCGCGCTGGTCGGCCAGCTCGGCGCGCGTCGCCTCGGCGATGCGAGGCTCGACCGAGGCGATGACCTCGAGCGCTGCGGCGTACGCGGTGCTGGGAGCGGTGGGGTCCGTCGGCTCGGTCACGGCCTCAGGCTAGCGAGGGACGGGCACCGCCCGCACCGTCCGCCGTCCCATCATGCGGACGACCGTCTCATGGCATGAGATCGGGAGTTGTGGAGAGCCCGTCCGCAGCGTGAGACTTCCTCCCATGATCACTGCGGCGACCGACCGGCGACTCGTGGCACGGCGCCACGTCGACCTCGGTCGCACCCGCAGCATGATCTGTATGCCGGCCTGACCAGCGGTGCAGTCCGTCCCGGACCGCACCCGACGCCCGCTCCAGCAGCGTAGGCGGACGGTCGCCGGCAGCCTCTCGACATCGAGGTCGGGCTCCGCGCACGTGCGTCTCCCACCCCCGCAGAGGACGCAGTCTGATGACCCAGACCGACACCCCCCCGACGTCGGCCCCCCGGACTCCCCGCCCGCGCCCCAAGCGCGGTGAGGGGCAGTGGGCGCTCGGGTACCGCGAGCCGCTGAACGCGAACGAGCAGGTCAAGAAGGACGACAACCCGCTCAACGTCCGGGCGCGCATCGAGCACATCTACTCCAAGCGCGGGTTCGCCTCGATCGATCCCAGCGATCTGCGCGGCCGGATGCGGTGGATGGGCCTCTACACGCAGCGGGCGCCGGGCTTCGACGGCGGCAAGACCGCGACGCTCGAGCCGCACGAGCTCGACGACGAGTACTTCATGATGCGGGTCCGCAGCGACGGTGCGCTGCTGGGGGTCGAGCAGCTGCGCGCGCTGGGTGAGACCTCCACCACCTACTGCCGCGACACCGCCGACATCACCGACCGGCAGAACATCCAGTACCACTGGGTCCGGATCGAGGACGTCCCCGCCATCTGGGAGCGCCTCGAGGGTGCGGGGCTCTCGACGACCGAGGCCTGCGGCGACTCGCCGCGGCCGTTCCTCGGCTCCCCGGTCGCCGGCGTCGCCGCCGACGAGATCATCGACGGCACTCCCGCGCTCGCGGAGATCAAGCGCCGGTTCATCGGCAACCCCGAGTACTCCAACCTCCCCCGCAAGTTCAAGACCTCGGTCTCCGGCCACCCCAGCCTCGACGGCGCGCCGGAGGTCAACGACGTGTCGTTCGTCGGCACCGTCCACCCCGAGCACGGCCCGGGCTTCGACCTGTGGGTCGGCGGCGGGCTCTCGACCAACCCGATGCTCGCCCAGAAGCTCGGCGTCTGGGTGCCGCTCGACGAGGTCGCGGACGTGTGGGAGGGCGTCGTGGGGATCTTCCGGGACTACGGCTACCGCCGGCTGCGCAACCGTGCCCGCCTGAAGTACCTGGTGGCCGACTGGGGGAAGGAGAAGTTCCGCCAGGTGCTGGAGTCGGAGTACCTCCACCGGCCGCTGCTCGACGGCCCCTCCCCCGGCCCCGCGCCGCGGACCGCCGACCACATCGGCGTCCACGAGCAGGTGGACGGCGACTTCTACGTGGGGGTCGCTCCGGTCGTCGGCCGCGTGTCGGGGACCCAGCTCTCCGCGCTCGCCGACCTCGTCGAGCGGTACGGCGCCCGCGGGGCCCGGCTGACGTCGCACCAGAAGCTCGTCGTCCTCGGGGTCCGGCCCGACGCGGTCGAGGGGTTCACCGACGACCTCGAGGGCATCGGCCTCACCGCCCGGCCGTCGCAGTGGCGGCGGGCGACGATGGCCTGCACCGGCATCGAGTTCTGCAAGCTGGCGATCGTCGACACCAAGGACCGCGCCGCCGCGCTGGTCGCCGAGCTCGAGCGGCGGTTCCCCGACCTCGACACCCCGGTGCACGTCAACGTCAACGGCTGCCCCAACGCGTGTGCGCGCACGCAGATCGCCGACATCGGCCTCAAGGGCCAGCTGGTCATGGACGAGGGCGGCCGCCAGGTCGAGGGCTTCCAGGTCCACCTCGGGGGCGGCCTCGCCCTCGACGCGCAGGCCCACCCGTTCGGCCGGAAGCTGCGGGCGCACAAGGTCACCAGCGCCGGCCTCGACGACTACATCACCGCGGTCGTGAGCGCGTGGCTCGCCGAGCGCGGGGACGGTGAGAGCTTCGCGGCGTGGGTGGCCCGCGCCGACGAGACCGCCCTGCGCGGCGAGCGGGTGCTGGAGGTGGTGTCATGAGCGAGCGGGTGTCGCCGTTCCACTGCCCCTACTGCGGCGAGGAGGACCTCCGGCCGCACGAGACCGAGGAGGGGTCCCCGCACGGGTCGTGGGAGTGCCGCGCCTGCCAACGTGCCTTCACCGTGAAGTTCCTCGGGCTGCTCCGCCGTACGGACCCGCGGTCGGAGGCCGCGTCGTGACCGCCGCGACCACCACCCGCGCCGCGCTGGCCCGCGGGACCGACACCGCCGGTCGCACCGAGCAGGAGCTGCGGGACCTCGTCAAGCACGCCGGCGCGGAGTTCGAGCTCGCACCGGCCGAGGACATCATCGAGTGGGCGGTCGCGACGTTCGGCGAGCGGTTCTGCATCACCTCCTCGATGGGCGATGCGGTCCTGGCGCACCTCGCAGCGCGGGTCGCTCCGGGGATCGACGTGGTCTTCCTCGACACCGGCTACCACTTCGCGGAGACCATCGGGACTCGCGACGCGGTGGCCGCGACGCTGCCGGTGAACCTGCTGACGATCACGCCCGTGCAGTCCGTGGCCGAGCAGGACGCCGAGTTCGGCTCGGACCTGTGGCGCCGCGACCCGGACCTGTGCTGCGCGCTGCGCAAGGTCGCGCCGCTGCGGCAGTCGCTCGCGGGCTACGACGCGTGGGCCACCGGGCTCCGCCGCGCCGAGACGCACAACCGGGTCATCGCCCCGGTCATCGGCTGGGACGCGGCCAAGCGCAAGGTCAAGGTCTCCCCGTTGGCCCGCTGGAGCGACGAGCAGGTCGAGCGCTACGTCCTCGAGAACGGCGTGCTGGTCAACCCGCTGCAGTACGACGGCTACCCCTCGATCGGCTGTGCCCCCTGCACCCGGCGGGTCGAGCCCGGCCAGGACGCCCGCAGCGGCCGCTGGGCCGGGACCGGCAAGACCGAGTGCGGCATCCACGTCTGAACCCACTCCGTGGCAGGACGACGCGGTCCTGACACCGGCACGACACGACCCCGACATCTCCGTGAACGACCATCGAACCCCGAGAGGAGGCTGACCCGACAATGACTGCACCCGCCCTGGTGGCTCTCGCCCACGGCAGCCGCGACCCTCGTTCCGCCGCCACCGTGCGCGCCCTCATCGACGAGGTCCGCCGGATGCGGCCCGACCTGCGCGTGGAGGCGGCCTTCCTCGAGCTCTCCGAGCCGTCGTTCGACGCGGTCGTCGACGAGCTGGTCCGCGCCGGCTTCGACGAGGTCGTCGTCGTCCCGCTGCTGCTCTCCGAGGCCTACCACGCCAAGGTCGACGTGCCCTCGGTGATCACCGCGGCCACCGAGCGCCACGACGGGCTGCGGATCCGCTCGACCGCGGTGCTCGGGCTCGAGACGGCGTTCCTCGACGTCCTCGACCGCCGGCTGCGGGAGGCCCTCACCGGCGCCCGCTGCCGCGAGCTCGACGCGCTCGTGCTCGCTGCCGCCGGGACCTCCGACCCGCTCGCGATCCAGTCGGTCAACCGGCTGGCGCGGCTGTGGGGCGCCCGGCACCGGCTCCCGACGATGGCGGCGTTCGCGTCGGCGGCACCGCCGGCGACCGGCGAGGCGGTCCGCGCCTTCCGGCTGCAGGGCCGCCGCCACATCGCGGTCGGCGCGCTGTTCCTCGCCCCGGGGATGCTCTACGACCGGGCCGCCGAGCTCGCGCTCGAGGCGGGCGCCGTCACGGTGTCCCAGCCGTTCGGGCCGGACCCGGAGGTCGCCCGCACGGTACTGGCCCGCTACGCGGTCGGCGCTGTGGAGCTCGTCCCGGTCTGAAGCCCCCTGCCGAGCCGCCCCTCGTGACCGGTCGAGCCGCCCCTCGTGACGGGTCGAGCCGCCCGCGGTAACCGGTCGAGCCGCCCACCGTGGTGGGCGGTTCGACTAGGCTCGGGAGCATGAGCCAGCACTTCGACCTCGTCGTCCTCGGCGCCGGTCCCGGCGGGTACGTCGCCGCGATCCGGGCCTCGCAACTCGGCCTCAAGGCGGCCGTCATCGAGTCGAAGTACTGGGGCGGCGTGTGTCTCAACGTCGGCTGCATCCCCTCGAAGGCGCTGCTGCGCAACGCCGAGCTCGCCCACATCCTGCAGCACGAGAAGGCGAAGTTCGGGATCAGCGGCGAGGTGACGATGGACTTCGGGGTGACGCACAAGCGCAGCCGCCAGGTGTCTGACGGCATCGTCAAGGGCGTCCACTTCCTCATGAAGAAGAACGGGATCACCGAGATCAACGGGTGGGGCACGTTCGTCGACGCGAAGACGATCTCGGTCGACGCCGAGGACGGCTCGACGTCGGAGGTCACCGCCGACCACGTCATCATCGCCACCGGCGCGAAGACCCGGCTCATCCCCGGCACCGAGGTCACCGACCGCGTCGTGACCTACGAGGAGCAGATCCTCGACGGCGACCTCCCCGGCAGCATCATCATCGCGGGGTCCGGCGCGATCGGTGTCGAGTTCGCCTACATCATGGCGAACTTCGGTGTGGACGTGACGATCGTGGAGTTCCTCGACCGGATGGTGCCCACCGAGGACGAGGAGATCTCCAAGGACCTGGCCCGTCACTACAAGAAGCTCGGCGTCAAGGTCCTCACCGGCACGAAGGTGGAGACCATCGACGACAGCGGGGACAAGGTCAAGGTCACCGTCTCCCCCGCGAAGGGCGGCGACCAGCAGGTCCTCGAGGCCGACAAGGTCATGCAGGCGATCGGCTTCGCTCCCCGGCTCGACGGCTACGGTCTCGACAAGATTGGCGTGGAGACCACCGACCGCGGCGCGATCAAGGTCGACGCCCGCGGTCGGACCAACGTCGATGGCGTGTACGCGATCGGGGACGTCACCGGCAAGATGATGCTGGCGCACGCCGCCGAGGCGATGGGCGTCGTGGCGGCCGAGACCATCGCCGACGCCGAGACGATCGAGATCGACTTCGACATGATCCCGCGGGCGACGTACTGCCAGCCGCAGATCGCCTCCTTCGGCTACAGCGAGGCTCAGGCGCGCGACAAGGGGTACGACGTCAAGGTCGCCAAGTTCCCCTTCTCGGCCAACGGCAAGGCACAGGGGCTCGGTGACGCGGTCGGCTTCGTGAAGATCGTCGCGGACGCCACGCACAACGAGATCGTCGGCGCCCACCTGATCGGCCCCGACGTGACCGAGCTGCTGCCGGCGCTCACGCTGGCGCAGAAGTGGGACCTCACCGCCGACGAGGTGGCGCGCAACATCTTCGCGCACCCGACGCTGTCCGAGGCGGTCAAGGAGGCCGTCGAGGGCATCGCCGGCCACATGATCAACCTCTGACCCCTCCAGCGCCCACGGCGCGCTCGTTCTCCTCAGGTGTCTGGTTCCGCGGCCGATCGCTGAGCAACGTCCCGCCGTCCGGCGCGACACCGGAGAGGGCACGAGATGAGTCGCTCAACGCACGGAGCAGGGCTGTCCTTGCGCTTCAAGGTGCTCGGCAGCCTGGCTGCCGTCGGCACGACAGCGAGCGTTGCCGGCCTCGGGTCGTTCGGCGCCTTCACGAGCACCACCAGCGCTGCCCTGCCGGCCTCGTCGGGAACCGTTGTCATCGCCCTCGGGACAGCGGGGACGGCCGCCAACCGGCTCACCCTGGGCGCAACGGGCCTCGTGCCCGGCGACACCGTGCAGCGGGCGTTCCAGCTGTCCAACACCGGCAACCAAGGGCTGGCAAGTGTCGCGGTGACGACGACCGCCTCGCCCTCGAGCCTGCTGGACACCGACACGACCAACGGGCTGCAGCTGGTCGTGCAGTCCTGCTCCACGGCCTGGACCGAGGCGGGTACCTCCCCGGCCTTCACCTACACCTGTGGCGGCACGACCTCGACTGTCGTCGCCTCGCGGCCGGTGATCGGCGCGAACCTCCCGATGACCGGCGTCGCCAGCCTGGCTGCGGGCGGCACCGACCACCTGCTCGCGACGCTGAACTTCCCGACCGCGGCGGGCAACACACTGCAGAACCTGTCGAGCACGATCACCTTCAGCTTCACCGGCACCCAACGGGCCGGCACCGCCAAGTAGGTGGGACGACTAGCGCGTCGCGCAGTCCGAGCGGCGTCCACGCTGGGAGTGCTGACAGCGGCGGCTCTCTTCCTCGGCCTTGCCGTCGGACCGCACGTCCTCGGCTACCGCACCCTCACCATGCGTACCAGCAGCATGGCGCCGGTCGTCGAGCCCGGGGACGTCGTGGTGGTCAAGGGCGAGCCGGTCTCGGCAGTCCAAGCTGGCCAGCTGCTCACCTTCGAGGCGCCGGTCCCGGGGCGCCCGGTCTACACCCATCGGGTCGTGACCGTCGAGCGGGATGGGGGAACGACGGTGGTCACCACCAAAGGTGATGCCAACACCGCGCCGGACCCGTGGACGGCCGCTCTCGACGGCGACGTGGCTTGGCACGTGGTTGCGGTTGTGCCGGCCCTGGGCTGGGTCCTCGGAGCCCTGCACCATCCCCTCGTGCACGTCCTCGGGGTCTGGCTGCTGCCCGGCGCGATCTGTGTCGAGGTGCTGCTGCGGCTGTGGCGACGGCCGCGCCCCTCCGCCAACCTCGGACCGGTGCCGACGTGAGGTGGCGACGGACCGGTGTCGCCCTCGCCACGCTTCTCGGCGCCGCGGGCCTCTGCAGTCCCGCCGCGTTCGCGGCGTTCGGGTCGACGAAGACCGCGTCGAGCACGTACGCCAGCGCCCGGCTGCAGCCTGCGGCCAGCGCGTCGGCGACCTGCTCCCAGGGCACGTCGTCCTCGACCGCCACCGTCACCTGGACCGCGTCGCCGAGCACCTTCGAGACCGGCTACCGGATCACCTCGACGCCCGCGTCCACGACGGTCAACGTCGCGGGCGCGTCAGCGACAACCGCCACCCTGACCGGCCTGACCAAGGCGTCGTCCTACACCTTCACCGTGGTCGCCACCTACCGCAGCTGGACCAGCAGCAACAGAACGACGACCAGCGTGCCTTGTTGATCCTGCACCGATCAGCGGACGGGCTGACGGTTCACGGCTGGATCCCGCTGGTGGCGATCTCCTGTCCGTTCACGAGGACCACCGCCTGCCAGGTCGGCCACTCGACGGCGAGCCCGACGACCTCCGCCGGGAACCGCACGGTGATCTCTCGGTCCAGCAGGTCGGCGTCGACGCCGACCTCCTGGCAGCGGCCGGAAGTGAGGTCGAGCGCGTACTGCGACCTGCTCGCACCGGAACGCTGGTGCCCGAGCTCGACGCGACCGTCGCCGTACGGGCCGGCGACGCGCACGGCCCAGGTCACCTCACGATCCGCAGGCAGGTCGCCGGACCACTGGATGTCGAAAGCGACGACGGTGGCGGCTGTCGTCCGTCCGCAGTGCTCGATGGCGACCTGACCCGTCATACCAGGAGCCTAAGGAGCGCACCCATTGCAGGAGCGGAGGCGCGCGCAGGACTCAACGCACCAGCCGGGTGAGCAGCCGGTGGAGCTCCGTGGCCGGGTCCGAGGTGAGCCCGCCGTGGATCGGCCCGGGTTGGAGGACCGTGCTCCGCGGCGCGGACAGGAACCCGAACCGCGTCCCCAGCGGGGTCCGCCCCGCGGCGCCGCTCGAGCCGTCCCCCCGGCAGACCGCCTGGACCGCCCCGAGCGCAGCCCGCACGGACCCGAGGTCGAGCCCCGGCGCGAGCGCCCCGAGCCGCGCTTCCGGGACGTCGCCGACGCACCCGAGGAAGTCGGCGTCCTGGCAGTAGAGGACGACCCCGACGTTGACGAACTCCTCGCGGTCGACCCGCGGCACGCACCGCAGCACGACGTACTGGAAGCCCATCACGGCCGTGCTCCCGCCAGCCACGGACGGTCACCGGCGACCCGGGCGAGGAGGAACTCGACGTACGCCGATCGCACCGCCCCCACGTCGGCGCCGGGAACCGGCTCGACCCACTCCTCGGGCACCAGCGCGACGACCTCCTCGAGCAGGTCACGCCTCACCTGGGACGCCAGCGCGGCGTCGACGGCGGGCACGCGCGGAAGGTGAGCGGCGAGCACGTGGTCGTCGAACGAGTACGGCTGCCGCGCGAACCGTTCCGGGGAGCCGATGCCGCCGGTCCACGAGTGGTGGAAGTAGAGGCACGCGCCGTGGTCGATCGCCCACAGCGCGCCGTGCCAGACCAGGAGGTTCGGGTTGCGCCAGGACCGGTCGACGTTCGCGGTGAGCGCGTCGAGCCACAGCACCCGGGCCGCGACGTCCGGGTCGGGCCGGTACGCCGAGTCCAAGCCGAAGGCGCCCGGGAGGAAGTCGATGCCGAGGTTCAGGCCGAGGCTCGCGGTGAGGAGGTCCTGCACCTCCTCGTCGGCCTCGTACCGCGCGATCGCCCGGTCGAGGTCGACCGCCACGAGGTCGGGGGTGGCGATCCCCAGCCGGCGCCCGAGCTCACCGACGACGACCTCGGCGACGAGCACGCGCAGCCCCTGGCCGGCGCCGCGGAACTTGCAGACGTAGGTGCCGAGGTCGTCGGCCTCGATGATGCCGGGGAGCGACCCGCCCTCCCGGAGCGGTACGACGTAGCGGGTGGCGCGCACGGTGGGCAGCACGGTGGGGACCACGGGGGCGACTCTCTCACGCAGGAGGTACGGCACCGGTCACTCCGTCCGCAGGTGCTCCGGCGAGGTGGCGCGCCGGACCAGCGGGCGGGTCAGCGCGGTCGCAAGCACTGCTGCCAGCACCACCAGCGCGGGGGTCAGCACGAGGTTGAGGAGGACCACCAGACCGCTCGTCCCGACGACGCCCGCCGCTGCGCCACCGAGGGCGAGCGAGCCGAGCACCACACCCAGCACCGTGACGGGGAGGGCCGCGAGGAGGAGCTCCCAGAGCTGGCTCCGGGTGACCTCCCGGGTCGAGGCGCCGAGTGCGAGGAGCGCGGCCATCGAGCGCTTCTGACCCATGAGCGTCTCCGTGGAGTGGACCGCGAGGCTCGCCACGACGACGGCGAGCGCCACGAGGAGCGCCGCCGCTACCAGCGCGAGGGAGGTGAGGTAGAAGGCGTCGCCGGAGCCCTCCGCGACCTCTCCTGCGAGGAGGACGCCCGCACCGCCGGACACGAGGGCGATCCCGCCGACCGCCGCAGCGGCGCGGCCGGCGGGCCGCGGGTCCGCGACGAGTCGGCGGGCGGCGAGCAGGGGCGCTGCCGAGCTCGCCCGCCGCTCGGCGACGAGCCCGGCGCGGTGAGCTGCCCAGGCCGCCAAGGCGACCATGCCCAGCACCGCACCCGCCACCGCTGCCAGGGCTACGACGCTCGAGGCTGCGGGGCTCCTGTCGCCGAAGACCAGCAGGTACACACCACCGCACACCGGCGCTGCGAGAAGGAGTCCGAGGCCTGCCCACGGCCGTGGCGGACGGGACGGCGTCCGCCGAGCGACGCCGAGCGGCGTGACGACGACCGCCGACGAGGCGTGCCCTCCGACGAGGACGCCGAGCACGGTGACCCCGAGGACGACGAGGGCGCCGTGCCACCAGGTGGGGCTGACGGTCGTGGGGACCAGGCGCAGACCCGACTCGGGGTCGGAGCGGGGATCCGTCCGGGGGGCGACGCCGCCGAGGACCGCGCGGAGCACGCCGTACAGCACGATCCCCAGGAGACTCCCGACGAAGGCGGGCACTCCGACCTCGACCGCACCGATCCGGCGCACGTCGGCGACGGTGGCTCCAGCGATCCGGAGCGCGGCGAGCCGCCGCTCACGCGCGGCCGTGCCGAGCCGGACCGCCTGGTGGAGCAGGAGCAGCGGCGGGACGGCGAGGAGGGCGATCGCCAGGACCGTTCCCGGGCGTACGCCGGGGTCGGAGACCAGGTTGAACAGCGCCTCGTCGGGACGGTCGGGCAGACGCAGCATGGCCACGCCCACCAGCAGCAGCGCGGTGACCAGCGCGGTGCAGGCGGCGACGAGAGCCGCGCGCGCCAGCCCCGTGGAGCGGGTCAGCAGCAGGGCGATGAGGGTCACGACAGCACGCCCGCGGCTGCCACGACTCCGTCGCGGAGCACGACCTCGCGGTCGGCTCTGGCAGCTACCCGGTTGTCGTGCGTCACCAGGACCACCGTTGCGTCCGTGGCCCGCGCCGCGAGGAGGAGCGCAGCGAGCACGTCCTCGCCGCTGACGGTGTCGAGCGCACCGGTCGGCTCGTCCGCGAAGATGACGGCCGGGCTGGTGACGAGCGCTCGGGCCACGGCCACGCGCTGCTGCTCTCCACCCGACATCTCGCCAGGGGTCGCACCGGCAAGGTCGAGCGCACCGAGCCGCTCGAGCCAGCCCCGCGCTGCTGTCGTCGCTGCGGCGCGACGGTGCTTCTCGAGCAGCAACGGCAGCGCGACGTTCTGCTCGGCGGTGAGCTCGGGCACGAGCTGGCCGAACTGGAGCACCAGGCCGAACTCCCGCCGGCGCAACCGCGTGCGGCCGGCCTCGGAGAGGTCGTCGAGCCGCGCCCCGGCGTACGTCACCGACCCCGCCTCCGGACGGACCACGCCGGCGAGGCAGAGCAGCAGTGTGGACTTGCCACTTCCCGACGGGCCGGTCACGGCGACGACCTCACCGGGGTGGACGGTCACTGACGCGCCGCGCAGCGCCTCGGTGCGGCCATAGCCCTTGTGCAGCGCCCTCGCCTCGAGGACGACCTCACCAGGCATGTCAGCTCCTCTCCTGCGACGCGCCGCTCGCGCGGCCGTCCTGGGCGACCCGCTCGGCCGCGGTCTCGAGCCACCGGAGATCGGCGTCGAGGTGGGTGATGACGTGGTCGACGGCGATCCGAGCACTGCCGTCGGAGGTTTGCTGCTGGAGGTCGAGCAGCTCGCGCATCCGCTGCAGGTGGGTCTGGCGCTGGCGCTGCAGGTATGCGGTCGCGTCGACGCCGTTCCTCAGCGCGGTGACGGTCTTGCGGACCAGGTCGTCGGCCGGGTAGGGCCCGGCGGGCTCCGGCTCCGCGAGCCAGTCGGTGAGCGCCTGCCCGCCTGCTGACGTCAGCGCGTAGGTCGTGCGCTCCGGACCGCCGCCCTGGGAGCTCTCAGCCGCCTCCACGAGGCCGTCCCGCTCGAGGCGCGCCAGCGTCGCGTAGACCTGTCCGAAGGCCAGGGGCTTCGCGCTGGGGAAGCGGAGGTCGTGCTCGCGCTTGAGCTCGTACCCGTGCGCCGGGCCGGAGCTGAGCACCCCGAGCAGGACATGACCGATGCTCATGTCAGCCGCGTGGCACCCATGCGCTCGAGCCGATGTCGCCGTCTCGCGTGGAGGGTGCGGAGTCGGAGTCGGCCCCGCCTCTCTCCGTGAGCACCGCGAACCGGAGGGCGCCGTAGTCGCCGTCGTTCCAGCATCGGGACGGGATGCTCAGGGTGACCCTCGAGGCGGCGTCGTCCCACGCCACGGCGATCCGGCCGCAGGTGCGGTCGTTCCCGGGACGCTGATCGGTGAACGCCCCAGGGAGAAGGCGGCCTCGGACGCTGCCGTCCGCCGCGCGAGAGGCGACCAGGCGCAAGCCCTGGCCGTGTCGCCGGTCGACGCTGACGATGACGTCCCCTCTCTCCATCTCGGCCAGCGTCACCCGAGCCACCAGCCGGGAGTCCCGGTTGTCGACGCTCGCCCGCGTGATGTCGAGCTTGCCGTTCGCGGCGTCGCCGGCGGGGTCGTCCAGCGCCAGCCGTTGGGCGTGCGCGGCCGGAGCGGCCAGCAGCAGGAGGGACAGGGCACCGGGGAGGGCCGCGACGCGGGCGGCTGAAGAGGTCATGACGGCGACTCTACACTCAATGAATACCCTGAGTGAATAGCAAGGGGCCGCGCTTCCCATGGTGAACATGCGCTCCCCATGGGGGGTGACCCGTGGGGAGCACCACGTCGCCTGCATCCCTTGAGAAACCGACGGGCTTCAGGCCTCGGAGGAGTGCCCGGGGAAGAGGTGGGCGGCGGGGTCGATCGCGACCGCGGCGTTGTTGACCGCGGTGGCAGCCTCGCCGAAGCCGACCGCGATGAGCCGGACCTTGCCCTCGTAGTCGGAGATGTCGCCTGCCGCGTAGACACGGGGCAGGTTCGTCCTCGTCGTCTGGTCGGCGATCACGTGGCGCTTGTTCACCTCGAGCCCCCACTGCTGCAGCGGCCCGAGGTCGGCGACGAAGCCGAGGGCCGCGACCACGGCCTGCGCGGGCAGCGTCACCCGCTCGTGGGAGCGCACGTCCTCGACCTCGACGCCCTCCAACCCGTCTTCGCCCAGCAGGCGGGTGACGTTGGCGTTCGTCACGACGGTCACCGAGCTCGCCATCACCTTGTCGACCGTCGCCTTGTGCGCACGGAACGAGTCACGCCGGTGCACGAGCGTCACCGAGGTGGCCAGCGGCTCGAGCGCCAGCGCCCAGTCGAAGGCGCTGTCCCCGCCGCCGACGATGACGACGTCCTTCCCGGCGTACTCGGTCAGCGACGGCACGAAGAAGGCCACACCTCCGCCGCGCCAGTCCGCCGCCGCCGGCAGCGGCCGTGGGGAGAACTTCCCGATCCCGGCAGTGAGGATCAGCGCCTTGGCCGTGACCCGGGTGTCGTCATCGAGCCCCACCGTCACCGTGCCCGCCTCGTCGTCATGCGTGAGGGTCAGCGCGGTGCGCCCGAGCAGGTACGTCGGATCGGCCGATGCCGCTTGTTCGACCAGCCCCGTGACGAGGTCCTTGCCCTTGATCGACGGGAAGCCGGCGACGTCGAGGATGTCCTTCTCGGGGTACATCGCCGTGATCTGCCCACCCAGCTCCGGGAGCGAGTCGACCACGGCCACCGACAGCCCGCGGAAACCGCTGTAGTACGCGGTGTAGAGGCCGACCGGGCCGGCGCCGACCACGAGGACGTCGACCAGGACCGTGTCCGCCTTCTCGAGCCCTGCACCGTCCAGCAGCTCCTCGACCTGGCTCACCGGCGTCCTCCTCGACGACGTCTGACGTCTGCTCGGGACCACCCAACCACGCTCTGCCAGGCCCGAGCACGACCGTCGAGAAAAGTCCCCGACTGCTTCAACAGCCCCCTCGAGCGCTGCGTACTGACAGGTGAGAGCGGACAGCCCCTCTCGCCTCCTCATGGAAGGGACCACCCACACATGAAGCGCACCCGAACAGCTCTCGCCGCGACCTCCGTCGGCGTCCTCGCTCTCCTCGGAGCGACCACCGGGACCGGCCACGCGACCGGCGGCAGCACCGACGGGCCGGTCGCGTTCGGCCTGACCGCCGCTCAGGGGCTCGTGGCGTTCCCCGTCAACGACCCGGGCCAGCTCCGCAAGGTCGGGAAGGTCACCGGGCTCGAGGGTGACACGCGCCTGGTGGGGATCGACTTCCGCGTCCAGGACAGGGCCCTCTACGGCGTCGGCGACGAGGGCGGCGTCTACCGCCTGGACCGCCGCGACGCCTCCGCTGAGGAGGTCAGCCGGCTCACCGTGCCGTTGTCCGGCACCCGTTTCGGGGTCGACTTCAACCCGGCAGCCGACCGCCTCCGCGTCGTGAGTAACACCGGCCAGAACCTGCGCCACGACGTCAACGAGGGGGGCACGACCACCGTCGACACCCCGCTGACCTACCCGCCGGCCGTCACCCCCGCCGCGGGCATCGTCGGGGCCGCCTACACGAACAACGACCTCGACGCCTCGACGTCGACCTCACTCTTCGACATCGACGTCGACCTCGACCAGATCGCGCTGCAAGCGCCGGCGAACAACGGTCTGCTGTCGCCGACCGGGCTGCTCGGTGCGGCCGCCGGCAACGCCGGCTTCGACATCCGCAGCACGGTCTCGGAGGGGAAGACCGTGCGCAACCAGGGTTTCGCCACGCTGCGTGTCGACGGGACCTGGCGCTTCTACCGGGTGTCAGTCTTGACCGGCGACGTCGAGCTCGTGAGGGGATACGCCCGCGGCACCCGGGTCACCGACATCGCCGTACGGCTCGACCGCAGCTGAGCACCACCGTTCCATCGACCGAGAGGGCCCTCCGCGCCGTGCAGACCTCGCGTCCGCCCGGCCGGAGGGCCCCGCTCTCGGGAGAGCAGGAGGTCCGCGATGCCTACGCCGCGCACGGTGCTGAGCTGTACCGGTTCGTCGTCCGCGCCGTCGGCGACCGTGCCCTCGCCGAGGACCTGGTGCAGGAGGCGTTCCTGCGGGCCTGGCGCGCACGCGCCAGCTACGACCCCGAGAAGGCCGGCCTTCGTGCGTGGCTGTTCGCGATCGCCCGCAACCTCGTGGTGGACCACGTGCGGAGCAGGTCGGCACGGCCCCGCACCCGCACGCTGTTCCCCGACGAGGACACAGCGGTCGTCGACCCCTCGGACGAGGTGGGCCGGCTGATGCAACGCTGGCTCGTCGAGGAGGCGCTGCGGCGGCTCGGCGAGGACCACCGCCGGGCGCTGCAGGAGACGTACCTCGCGGACCGCCCGTACGCGGAGGTCGCCGCCGAGCTGGGGATCCCCGAGAGCACCCTGCGGTCCCGCGTCTTCTACGGGCTCAAGGCGTTGCGGCTGGTGCTGGACGAGATGGAGGTGGCGACGTGACCGCAGGTGATCACCGTGCGCTGAGGGCAGAGCTCGGCGCCTACGTCCTGCAGCAGCTGTCTCCGGCGGAAGCGCGCCGCGTCGAGGAGCACCTGCTCGAGTGCGGCCTGTGCCGTGCGGAGCGCGACGAGCTGGTGCCGGTCGTGAGCGCCCTGGCCGACCTGCGCTCGGACGGCGGCACCGTCGTCGACGACGGGCTGGACCTCGTTCCTCCGCGTCATCTCGGGGAGAGGGTCGCGACCGGGGTGCGGGACGCGGAGCGCTCCGAGCGGCGACGGGGCTGGATGCGCTCGGCAGCGTTCGTCACGGCCGGGGCAGCGGCCGCCAGCGTCGTGCTCGCAGCGACCGTCGGCCTGGGGGACGCGCCCACGCCCGCGGCTGCGCCGCTGGAGGCGGTGGCGGTCGACCTCCAGGAGGCAGGCATCACGGCTGAGGCCGGGCTGGTGGCTCACACGTGGGGGGTCGAGGTCAAGCTCACCGCCACCGGCTTCGCCCGCGGTGACCAGTACCGGGTCGTCGTGGTGGGCGACGACGGTCGCGACCACCCCGCCGGCGGGTTCGTCGGCACCGGCGCCGCGGAGATGCGCTGCAACCTCAACTCCACGGTGCTGCGGGACCGCGCTGCCGGCTTCGAGGTTCTCGACTCGCGGGGACAGGTGGTGGCCGCCTCACGCTTCGAGGCGTAGCCGTCCGGCAGGTCAGTCCAGGCAGAACTCGTTGCCCTCCGGGTCCTGCATGACGATGAATCCTCCGTCGAGAGGTCCTGGCTCCACCCGCCGGACGACCTGCGCCCCGGCCGCCAGCAGGCCCTGCGCCTTGGCCTCCAGCGCGGCGGTCCGGTCCGGACCCTCCAGCCCCGGAGCGGCCCGGACGTCGAGGTGGACCCGGTTCTTCGCCTGCTTGTCCTCCGGGACCTTCTGGAAGAACAGCCGCGGCCCGCGGCCACCGGGGTCCACCGCCGCCGACCGGGCGTTGCGCGCCTCGGCGGGGACTCCCCAGGCGTCCAGGGCGGCGTCCCACGAGTCGAATCCCTCGGGAGGTGGCTGCAGCTGGTAGCCCAGTGCCGCAGCCCAGAACCGGGCGAGTCGGTCAGGGTCCGCGCAGTCGAAGGTCACCTGGACCTCGAGTGCCTCGTCCCCCGTCACCGTGCGCCTGCTTCCACCATCTGTCGCAGCTCCTTCTTCAGGTCGGAGATCTCGTCACGCAGCCGGGCCGCCAGCTCGAACTGCAGCTCGGCGGCCGCGGCGTGCATCTGCTCGGTGAGCTGCTGGACCAGGTCGGCGAGGTCGGCGGTCGGGAGGCCGGACAGGTCCGCCCCCTTGCCGTCCTTGAGCTTCGAGAGGCCGGGGACCGGCGCCCGGCGGCTGGGGTCGTTGCGCCCGGTCGCGGTCTGCCAGGTCTGCAGCAGCTCCTTGGTCGACTCGTCCTCGCGGGCGAGCATCTCGGTGATGTCGGCGATCTTCTTGCGCAGCGGCTGCGGGTCGAGGCCGCGCTCCTGGTTGTAGGCGACCTGCTTCTCGCGCCGGCGGTTGGTCTCCTCGATGGCCAGCTCCATCGACGCGGTGACCTTGTCGGCGTACATGATGACCTGGCCCGAGACGTTGCGGGCGGCCCGGCCGATCGTCTGGATGAGCGACTTGTCGGAGCGGAGGAACCCCTCCTTGTCCGCGTCGAGGATCGCGACCAGCGACACCTCCGGAAGGTCCAGGCCCTCCCGCAACAGGTTGATGCCGACGAGCACGTCGTACTCGCCGAGCCGCAGCTCGCGGAGCAGCTCGATCCGCCGCAGCGTGTCGACCTCGCTGTGGAGGTAGCGGGTGCGGATCCCGGCCTCGAGCAGGTAGTCGGTGAGGTCCTCGGACATCTTCTTGGTCAGCGTGGTGACCAGCACCCGCTCGTTGCGGTCGGCACGCAGCCGGATCTCGTGGATGAGGTCGTCGATCTGGCCCCTGGTCGGCTTGATGACCACCTCGGGGTCGACGAGGCCGGTGGGCCGGATGATCTGCTCGACGACGTTGCCGACGCCGCCGACCTTGTCGAGCTCGTAGTTGCCCGGAGTCGCCGAGAGGTAGATCGACTGCCCGATCCGCTCGAGGAACTCCTCCCAGCGCAGTGGCCGGTTGTCCATCGCGCTCGGCAGCCGGAACCCGTGGTCGACGAGGCTGCGCTTCCTCGACATGTCCCCCTCGTACATCCCGCCGATCTGGGGGACGGCGACGTGGGACTCGTCGACGACGAGGAGGAAGTCCTCGGGGAAGTAGTCGAGCAGACAGTTCGGCGCCGACCCGGGGCGACGGCCGTCGATGTGCATCGAGTAGTTCTCGATGCCCGAGCAGCTGCCGACCTGGCGCATCATCTCGATGTCGTAGGTCGTGCGCATCCGCAGCCGCTGGGCCTCGAGCAGCTTGCCCTGCCGCTCGAACTCGGCGAGCCGGTCGGCCAGCTCGAGCTCGATGCCCCGGATGGCCCGCTCCATCCGCTCGGGACCGGCGACGTAGTGGGTGGCCGGGAAGACGTGGAGCTCCGCATCCTCGGTGACCACCTCGCCGGTGACCGGGTGGAGCGTCATCAGCCGCTCGATCTCGTCGCCGAACATCTCGATGCGGACGGCGTGCTCCTCGTAGACCGGGAACACCTCCAGGGTGTCCCCGCGGACCCGGAAGGTGCCGCGGGTGAACGACTGGTCGTTACGGGTGTACTGGATCTCCACCAGCCGTCGCAGCAGCGAGTCGCGGTCGACCTCGCCGCCGACGCGGAGCTTGACCATGCGGTCGACGTACTCCTGCGGGGTGCCGAGGCCGTAGATGCAGGACACCGTCGAGACGACGATGACGTCGCGCCGGGTGAGCAGCGAGTTGGTCGCGGAGTGACGCAGCCGCTCGACCTCCTCGTTGATCGAGGAGTCCTTCTCGATGTAGGTGTCGGTCTGGGGGACGTAGGCCTCGGGCTGGTAGTAGTCGTAGTAGCTGACGAAGTACTCCACCGCGTTGTTCGGCAGCAGCTGGCGCAGCTCGTTGGCGAACTGTGCGGCGAGCGTCTTGTTGGGCTGCATGACGAGCGTCGGGCGCTGCAACCGCTCGACGGCCCAGGCGACCGTCGCGGTCTTGCCGGTGCCGGTGGCGCCGAGCAGCACGACGTCCTCCTCGCCCCCGCCGATCCGGCGCACGATGTCCTCGATGGCGGTCGGCTGGTCGCCGGAGGGCTGGTACTCCGAGATGACCTCGAAGGGGGCGACCTTGCGCTGCAGATCGGTCACTGGCCTCATGGCTCGAGCCTAATCGGGGCCTCCGACAGAGTTGGCCGGCCGCGGACCGGGCCGCCACCGGATAGGTTCTCGGTCGTGAGGGGGACGCGGTCGGGCCGCGGGGGGCCGGAGCTGCCGGAGGTGGCGCGCAGGGTCGCGTTCGGGGTGTTCGGGCTGCAGGTGACGCTCGCGGTCGCGCTCACGCTCGTGGACTCCTACCGCCGGCGCGGGAAGAAGCCGAAGCCGTTCGCGGTGACCGAGCCGCGGGAGCTGAGCATCGGCAGCGGGACGGTGACCTGTTACACCTACGGCCGCGACCTCTACGAGGACATGCTGGCCTCGATCGCCGGGGCCGAGCACCAGGTCCTGCTGGAGTCCTACATCTGGAAGCACGACGCGGTCGGCGAGCGGTTCAAGCAGGCGCTCTACGACGCGGCGGACCGCGGGGTCGAGGTCTACGCGATCTTCGACGAGTTCGCGAACCTGGTGGTCTCCCCGCGGTTCAAGCACTTCCGGCCGCCGGTCAAGGTGCTGCGCTACCCGGTCTACAACGCCGGCCTGCGCTTCCTGGACCTGCGCCGCTACGGCCGCGACCACCGCAAGATCCTCGTGGTCGACGACGAGGTGGCGTTCGTCGGCGGCTACAACATCGGCGCGGCGTTCGCCACCGAGTGGCGTGACACCCACGTCCGGATCACCGGACCGGCGGTGTTCGACCTGAAACGCGCCGTTGCGGACTTCTGGAACCTCAACCGGCGCGACCGGCACGGCGGGCCGCTCCTGCTCGAGACCCCGTCGGAGTGGGAGCCGCGGATCCGGGTGCACCGCAACGTGCCGCGGCTGTGGATGTTCCCGATCCGCTCGATGTACCTCGAGGCGATCAACCGCGCGACCAGCCACGTCTACCTGACCCAGGCCTACTTCATCCCCGACCCCGACTTCGTCGACGTCCTCATGGTGGCGGCGCTTCGCGGTGTCGACGTCCGGGTCCTGGTGCCGCGCAAGTCCAACCACGTGGTGGCGGACTGGCTCTCGCAGGGCTTCTACGGCGAGCTGCTCGCGGCGGGCGTGCGGATCCACCGGTTCACCGGCGCGATGGTGCACGCCAAGACCGCGACGGTCGACGGCGCCTGGAGCACGGTGGGCACCGCCAACATCGACCGGCTGTCGATGACGGGCAACTACGAGGTGAACGTCGAGATCATCGACCCCGGCATGGCCGCGGAGATGGAGCGCATCTTCGCCACCGACCTGCAGGGATCGGAGGAGCTGACGCTGGAGGAGTGGGAGCGGCGCGGTGTGCACAAGAAGCTCACCGAGCTCTTCCTCGCGCCGCTGCGGCCGCTGCTGTGACCCTGCTCCCACCCCGGCGCGGTGCTAGCCCGGCAGGTGGGTCGGCAGCGTCATCCGCGGCGCCCGCCGCGGTCGCCGCAGTCCGCCGAGCCCCACGAGCACCTGCACCCGCAGCCGGTGACCCCGGTAGGGCTCGAGCAGGACCTCCAGCTGCCGGTCGTCGACCGGTCGCCCGGTGAGCGCCCAGCCGATGTCCTTCGCGACGTGGTAGTCCCCGAAGCTCACGGCGTCGGCGTCCCCCAGCGCCCGTGACCGCACCTCCGCCGACGTCCACACCCCGATACCCGGCAGCGTCCGGAGCCTCCGGTCGGCCTCCTCCGGAGTGACGTCCACGAGCCGCTCGAGCGACGGGGCGACCTCGGCCGCGCGCACGACCGTCCGCGATCGCGCGTGGTCGACGCAGAGCTGCAGCCAGGTCCACGACGGGATGCGCCGGACGACCTCCGGCGCCGGGACGACCATGAGCTGCCGCTTCGCGGCGCCAGGGCCGGGCGCGGGCTCGCCGTACCGCCGGACCAGCCGCCGCTGGCTGCCGAACGCCTCCTTCCCGGTCACCTTCTGCTCGAGGACCGCCGGCAGCAGGGCGTCCCAGACCAGCCGGGTGCGCGGCACCCGCCAGTGGGCGTGGCGGCGCCAGGCGTCGGTGAGCACCGCGTGGTGCAGGACGAACCCGCTGGGGTCGTCGCCGTCGCCGAGCAGGGTCGGGAGCCCGTCGAGCACCCACTCGGCGCCCGGTCCCCACGCGCAGGCGCGGACCTCTCCCGCCCGCGCCGGCTGCACGGCGAGGGTCACCAGCCCTTCCGGGGTCCGCCAGCCCTTCCAGACCGTGCCGTCCGGGTCACGGCAGTACGTCGGGTCGCCGGCGCCGCGTCGCAGCGGGGCGAGGACCGCCCCGACGGGGACGGGCCACGAGGGGCGCCAGACGCGCTCCCGCGGCTCGTGCGACGTCATGGCCGCGACCCTACGACGACCCGCCGACAGTCCCGCACGACCGACCCGAGGCGCGGACCGCGCCCGTGACCCATCACAACGACCCACGGTGACCGACAATGACGCGGTGCTCCTCACCGACGTCGTCCGGACCTCTGCCGCGGTGGCTGCCACCCGGTCCAGGACGGCCAAGACCGCAGCCATCGCCGACCTGCTCCGGGCGGCCGAGGGGGAGGAGGTCGAGGTCGTCGCGACGTACCTCTCCGGCGTCCCGCGGCAGCGGCGCACCGGCCTGGGCTACCGGGCGCTCGAGCACCTGCCTCCGCCGGCGAGCGAGCCGCAGCTCTCGGTGCTCGAGGTCGACCTTGCACTCGAGCGGGTCAGCGGGCTGAGCGGCACCGGGTCGCGGGCGGCGCGCGCCGCGGTCGTCGACGACCTCTTCGGCCGGGCGACCGAGGAGGAGCAGGCGTGGCTGCGCGCACTGGTCTTCGAGAACCTCCGGCAGGGAGCCCAGGACTCGGTCCTGCTCGACGCAGTCGCGAAGGTCGCGCAGGTGCCGGTCGCCGCCGTCCGCCGAGCGGCGATGTTCACGCCGTTCTCCGGTGAGGTCGCGGCGGCCGCGCTGCGTGGGGGCGCGCCCGAGCTCGCGGGTTTCGGCCTGGTCCCCGGCCGACCGGTCCGGCCGATGCTCGCCGCATCAGCGCCGGACGTCGCCACAGCGCTCGACGGTATCGACGGCGCGGCGGCCGTCGACCGCAAGCTCGACGGGATCCGGGTGCAGGTGCACCGGGTGGGCGGGTCGGTCACGTGCTACACCCGCAGCCTCGACGACATCACGGTCCGGCTCCCGGAGGTGGTCGAGGCGGTCGCGGCGCTGCCGGCGGACGTCATCGTCCTCGACGGCGAGGTCCTGGCCCTCGGGAGGGACGGGCGTCCCCGGCCGTTCCAGGAGACGGCCTCCCGGGTCGGGAGCTCGGTCGACGTCGCGGTGCTGCGCGAGCGGCTGCCGCTCACCACCGTCTTCTTCGACCTGCTCCACCTCAGCGGCCGGGACCTCCTCGACGCCCCGCTCGCCGAACGGCTGGACCTCCTCCGGGGTGCGGTACCCGCCGAGCTGCTCGTGCCCTCCCTCGTCACCGACGACCCGGTGGCCGCGCAGCGCTTCTCCGACGAGACCGTGGCCGCCGGTCATGAAGGGGTCGTCGTCAAGGCGTTGACCAGCCGCTACGACGCGGGCCGCCGGGGTGCCGGGTGGGTCAAGGCGAAGCCACGGCACACCTTCGACCTCGTCGTGCTCGCGGTCGAGTGGGGCAACGGCCGGCGGCAGGGCTGGCTGTCGAACATCCACCTCGGCGCGCGTGACCCGGCGACCGGGGGGCTGGTGATGCTCGGCAAGACCTTCAAGGGGATGACCGACGAGATGCTCGCCTGGCAGACCGAGCGGTTCCTGTCCCTGGAGGAGTCCCGCGAGGGCCACGTCGTCCACCTCCGGCCGGAACAGGTCGTGGAGGTCGCGATCGACGGGGTCCAGTCCTCCTCGCGCTACCCCGGAGGGATCGCGCTGCGGTTCGCCCGGGTGCTGCGCTACCGCGACGACAAGTCGGCGGAGGAGGCCGACACCGTCGACGACGTACGCCGGCTGGGCGGCTCCGGCTGACCGTCACGAGGGGCGGCTCGACCCGTCACGGAGGGCGGCTCGACCGGGGACGGAGGGCGGCTCGGCCGGTCAGGAGGGGCGGCTCAGCGGGTGCGGCCCCAGGTCCGGGTGATCCGCACACCCGCGTCGAGCGACTTCGGCGGAGCCTTGCGCAGCGTGAAGAGCGCCGTCGACGGCGTCCAGGTGCCGAGGTCGGTGGCGCCGTCGCCGTCCCAGTCGCCGACGAGCGGCAGGTCCGACGAGCCGCCGAGGTCGACGGTCCCGTCCCAGCCGAGGTCGCTCTCCCGGACGACCTGGAGGGTCCACCGCCCGGAGGAGAAGACCCCGACGTCGGTGCGCCCGTCACCGTTCCAGTCGCCGGTCACAGGGAGCGACCCGACGGAGCCGAGCCGCACGGTCCGCGACCTCCCGTCGCTGCCGCGCAAGTAGAACCTGGCCTCCGAGGGGCGCCAGACGCCGATCTCGGAGGTGCCGTCGCCGTCCCAGTCACCCGCGACCGCGCGGTCGGAGGCGTAGCCGTAGCCCAGCGACGTCGTGCTGCCGTCGCCGCGACGCAGCAGGAACGTGCTCGACCCGCCGACCCGGACGCCCTGGTCGGCGACGCGGTCGCCGTCCCAGTCGCCGACGAGCGGGGTGTCGGTGGGGCCGCCGAAGGCGACCTTGCGGACGTCGGCGCCCCAGGCGAGCCTGAACTTGGGCGTCGCGCTGCGGCGGAAGAGCCCGACCTGTGCGACGCCGTCGCCGTTCCAGTCGCCGGCGACCGGGGTGTCGACGCAGTTGCGGGACGCCACCCACGCCGGCATCGAGAACGGCTCGTCGTGGAACCACGCCTGGTGCCCGCGGCCGTCTGCCCGCTGCTCGTAGTGCAGGTGGGGGCCGGTGGAGTTGCCCGAGGTGCCGAGCAGCCCGATGACCTCGCCCTGGTCGATGCGCTGGCCGAGCGTCACGAACTCCGCGGCGAGGTGGGCGTAGACGGTGCTCTCCCCGGAGCCGTGGTCGACGAAGACGAAGAGGCCGTAGCTGCTGCCGCCGAGGTTCTCGACCCGTGACACCACCCCGGCGCCCGAGGCGATCACGGGGTCGTAGGAGTCGTCGGTGCGGTTCCAGTCGACCGACCAGACGGTCGGCGAGTGCGTGGACCGGGTGGAGCCGTACCACTCCTGGCGGCACGGGAACGGGACCTCCTGGTCCGTCGCCGGCGCCGCGACCGCCGGGCTGCCGACTCCGACCGTCAGCCCGCCGGTCATCAGGGCCGCGAGCAGGGCGTGGCGACGCCGCATACCGTCTCCTCCCGCGGGACAGGAGACGCCGTCCCACCGATCACTTGTGTCACAGAAGACATCGAACGTAACAACGATCGGCGTGTCTGTCACGATCCTGAGGGGATCTGTGCTAGCGGCCCCCGGACGCCTCAGGTGGCGCGGGGTCGGATCAGCCCCTCCTGGGCCACCGTGGCGACGAGCGCGCCGGCCTGCGTGAAGAGCCGACCGAGCGCGAGGCCGCGGCCGCCCGACGCGCTCGGGGAGACCTGGTCGTAGAGCAGCCACTCGTCGGCGCGGAACGGCCGGTGCAGCCACACGGCGTGGTCGAGGGACGCGGCCTGCACGCGGGGGTCCCCGACGAGCAGGCCGTGCGGCACGAGGGCCGAGCCGAGCAGCGTCAGGTCCGAGACGTAGGTGAGCGCAGCCTGGTGGACGAGGGCGTCGTCGGGCATCCGCTCCCGGACCCGCACCCAGGACCGGACCCGCGCCGGGTGCTCCGGGCTGGTGAGCGCGCCGCCGGGACGTGAGTCGCCGGCGAGCCGGAGCTCGAGCACCGACCACTCACGGAGCCAGTCCTCCGCGGCCCGACCCTGACCCCGGAGCACGGCGCCGACGTCGAGGGACGCCTCGGGAGTCGGGACCTCCGGCATCGCGTCCTGGTGGTCGAAGCCGTCCTCGGCGACCTGGAAGCTCGCCGTGAGGGCGTAGATCGGCCGCCCGTGCTGCCGGGCCAGCACCCGACGGGTCGCGAACGCCCGGCCGTCGCGGACCCGGTCGACGTCGTAGATGATCGGGACCGCCGTGTCACCGGGCCGCAGGAAGTAGCTGTGCAGCGAGTGGACCGACACCTCGGCAGGCGTCGTCCGCGCCGCTGCGACCAGCGCCTGAGCAGCCACCTGCCCCCCGAAGACGCGCTGCATGGTGGTGTCGGGCTGCTGACCCCGGTAGAGGTTCGGGTCGAGGGTCTCCAGGTCGAGCAGCGCGAGCAGCTCGTCGACGGTCGCGGGCACCTGCTACTCGTCGTCCGGGTCGAGACCGGCGAGGAACCGCTCGAACTCGGCGCCGAGCTCCTCCGCGGTGGGGAGCTCGCGCTCCTCCGCCAACGGCAGCCCGCTCGCGCCGCCCGCCCCGCCTGCGGCGCCGGCCAGCGCGTCGTACTGCTGCTCGAGGCCGGTCACCAGCTCCTTGACCTCGCTGGACTCCTCGATCTGTTCGGCGATCTCGGCCTCCCGGGCGCCGGCCTGCTCTCCCAGCGCGTCGAGGTCCCACTCGAGCCCGGTGACCACCTCGACGCCCTCCAGCAGCTTGAGCGCAGCCGCCGGGTAGTCGAACTGGGCGACGTAGTGCGGGACGTGCGCGACGAACCCCATCGCGTCGACGCCCCACTCCCCCAGCCTCACCTCCAGCATCGACACCGCGCTCGCCGGGATCTGGATCCGGCCGCGCCAGATGTTCTCGTGGAGCAGCAGCTCGGGCCGGCTGGCGTGGTTGGTCGCCATCACCGGGCGGGTGTGCGGCACCGCCATCGGCACCGATCCCATGGAGACCACGAGGCGGACCCCGAAGTGCTGCACCACCGCCCGGACGCCCTCGGCGAAGGCCTCCCAGTGGGTGTCGGGCTCCATCCCGGCGAGCAGGAGGTACGGCGTTCCGCGTCGGTCGTGCTCGACACGGACCACGAGGCGAGGAGCGACGTACCCCTCGTAGTGGTCCTCGACGAACAGCATGACGGGCCGGCGCGCGCGGTAGTCGAAGAACGCGTCGATGTCGAAGCTGGCCACGACCCGGCCGGCCTCGTCGCGCCCGGCGGGTCCCGGCCGTGCGGCGCGGCTGGTCAGGTGCTCGACGGCGAGCCGCCCGGCGCCGCCGGCGTCGAGGAACCCGTCGAGCGCCAGGACCATGACCGGCCCCGAGGCGCCGCCACCGCGGGAGGTCAGCTCGGGGACGTCGTCGACGATGTGGACGTGGCGCGGATCGGGCATCAGGCGTGGCTGTCGCCGGCGAGGTCGTCCAGGTCGGTGGGGTCGTCGGAGGCGTACGGGTCGTCGGCCGCGTCGAGGGAGCCGTCAGTGGTGCCGTCGACGAGCGCCGTGACCTCCTCGACGATGCTGCGAGCGAGGGGCTGCGGGGTCAGACCCGCCAGCTCGAGCAGCCGGGCCCGCTTGGCGTGGTCGAGGAAGCGCTGCGGGACGCCGTGCAGCCGCACCGGCGTGCTCACCCGCGCGTCGTTGAGCGCCTGCAGCAGGGCGGTCCCGGTGCCGCCGACGACGCCGTTGTCCTCGACGTTGACGACCAGGCGGTGCTCCCGGGCCAGCTCCACGAGGGCAGGGTCGACCGGTCGGACCCACCGCGGGTCGACGACGGTCACCCCGATGCCCTGGGCGCCCAGTCGGGTCGCGACCTCGACGCAAGTGGTCGCCATCGCCCCGACGGCGACGATCAGCACGTCCTTGGCGCCGTCCCGGACGAGGACGTCGACGCCGCCGGTGCGGCCGATCGGCGCGATGTCCGTGCTCGGCGGGCCCTTGGGGAACCGGACGACGGTCGGGGCGTCGTCGACGCCGACCGCCTCCCGCAGGAGCTCCCGGAGCCGGGTGGCGTCGCGCGGCGCGGCGAGCCGCAGGCCCGGGACGACCTGGAGGATCGACATGTCCCACATGCCGTTGTGCGACGGACCGTCGTCGCCGGTGACCCCGGCCCGGTCGAGCACGAAGGTGACGCCGCAGCGGTGCAGCGCGACGTCCATGAGCACCTGGTCGAAGGCCCGGTTGAGGAAGGTCGCGTAGACCGCCACCACCGGGTGCAGCCCGCCCATCGCCAGCCCGGCCGCGGAGGTGACCGCGTGCTGCTCGGCGATCCCGACGTCGAAGACCCGGTCGGGGAACGCCTGGGCGAACAGGTGCAGCCCGACCGGGTGCAGCATCGCCGCGGTGATCCCCACGACGTCGGGACGGTCGTGGCCGAGCCGGACCATCTCGTCGGCGAAGACGTCGGTCCAGATCAGACCGCGCGCCGCCTCCTCCCCGGTCACCGCGTCGAACGGTCCCGGGGAGTGGAACTGGTCGGCCTCGTGGCGCTCCGCGGCGCTGTACCCGAACCCCTTGCGGGTGATCGCGTGGACGAGGACCGGCCCGTCGAACCGCTTGGCCTGGGACAGCGCGTGCTCGAGGGCCGACCGGTCGTGACCGTCGACCGGCCCGACGTACTTGAGCCCGAGGTCCTCGAAGAGCCCCTGCGGCGCGAGCGCGTCCTTCATCCCCTTCTTGACCGCGTGCAGCGCGTCGTACACCGCCTGGCCGACGCCGGGCACGCCCTGCAGCCGGCGCCGCACCTCGTCGAGGAGCGGCTCGTAGCGCGGGTCGGTCCGCAGCGAGGTGAGGTGGTTCGGCCAGGCCGCCGACGGTCGGGGTGTAGGAGCGGCCGTTGTCGTTGACGACGATGACGAGCCGGCGGTGCTCGGCGGACCCGTCGGTCGCCGTGATGTTGTTGAGCGCCTCCCAGGCCATCCCGCCGGTCAGCGCGCCGTCCCCGATGACGGCGACGACGTGGCGTTCCTCACCGCGCAGGGCGTAGGCCTTCGCCAGGCCGTCGGCGTAGGACAGCGCGGTCGAGGCGTGGGAGTTCTCCACGACGTCGTGCGGTGACTCGTCCTGGCTCGGGTAGCCGGAGAGCCCGCCCTCCTGCTTGAGGGTGTCGAAGGCCTGCGCCCGGCCCGTGAGCATCTTGTGGACGTACGCCTGGTGGCCGGTGTCGAAGACGATGCGGTCCGTCGGGGAGTCGAAGGTCCGGTGCAGCGCCATCGTGAGCTCGACGACGCCGAGGTTCGGGCCCAGGTGCCCGCCCCGCGGCGAGCAGGTGGTGACGAGGCGGTCGCGGATCTCGGTGGCGAGGTCGGCGAGCTCCTCGTCGGTCATCCCCCGCAGGTCGCGCGGCCCGGAGATCGACTCCAGCAACCCCATCGTCACACTCCTCTGCAGCAGCCGTAATCCCCCGGTACCCCGCAGGACCCGGCCGGACTCCTGATTCTACGGGTGGGTCCTGGGTCAGAGTCGCGCCACGAACCGGCGGCCCCGCAGCGCCTCCTCGACGAGCCCGACGGCGCGGTGCTCGGCGGCGAGCCGGGCCTCCTCCGCCTGCCAGGCCAGGATCGCCGCGTCGACCGTGTCCGGGGCGGCGACGTCGCGGAGCACGCCGCGCGCCTCGCTGAGCCCCCGGCGCACGGCGGCCTGGGACCCCTCGACGTGGAGCAGCGCGAACCGGGCGAGGACGACCTCGTGGTTGCGGAGCACCGGGTACCCGCGGTACTCCGGCGGGCAGACGTCGAGCAGCCACGCGACAGCGGTGCGCTCCCACGCGGGCGCTCCCGGCGGGCGGACCTGCGGCGGCCAGCCGGGCGGGGTGTAGGGCCGGTCCATGACCCGCATGGTACGTCGGTATCGGACAGGTGTTCGAGTACCCCGTCAGTCCGGCCGGAGCCCCACGAGGTCCAACCGCCAGAAGACGTCGGGGTAGACCAGCGCCCCGGTCATCCAGGACTCGTGCGCCGGGAGCAGCCGGACCTGGCAGGCCGGCCCGGGGATCCGGACCGAGGGCGGGACGAGGCCGTGCCGGGAGGCCGGCTCGAAGCCGAGGAGGCCGTAGTAGGCGGGGTCGCCCTCGAGCAGGACCAGCGGCGACCCCAGCCGCTCCCCCTCGCGGACAGCAGCCTCGACGAGCGCCCGGCCGACGCCGCGGCGCTGCCGGTCGGGCCGGACCGACAGCGGGCTGAGCACGAGCAGCTCGACCAGCCGGCGGCCGGCGTCCAGCCAGCCGCGGGTCAGCGCGACGTGCCCGACCACGTCGGCTCCCTGGCGCGCCACGAGCGACGCCCGCAGCGCCGCCGGCGTACCCCGCTCCTCGTCGAGCGCGCGCACCAGGCCGGCCACCCGGTCGCCGTCGTCGCCGAACGCGGCCCGCACGACGGCGAGCACCGCCGCGGTGTCGGCGTCCTCGGCCGGTCCGATGTCCATTCCGTCTCCCCTTGGCACCTCGACACTCCCCACGGGACGTGACCCGTGGGGAGTGTCAGGATGCCTGCATCCCTTGAGGAACCGACGCGCTCACCGCCGCAGCAGGCTGCGGAGCACGTACTGCATGATCCCGCCGTGCCGGTAGTAGTCGGCCTCCCCCGGGGTGTCGATCCGCACGGTCGCCTCGAAGGTGGTGTCCCCGGCGCGGACCGTCACCGTCCGCGGGGTCGTCCCGTCGTTGAGCGCCGTGACCCCCTCGATCGCGAAGGTCTCCTCGCCGGTCAGGCCGAGCGACTCCGCGCTCTCCCCCTGCGGGTACTGCAGCGGCAGCACGCCCATGCCGATGAGGTTCGACCGGTGGATCCGCTCGTAGGACTCCGCGACCACCGCGCGTACGCCGAGCAGGGCCGTGCCCTTGGCCGCCCAGTCGCGGGAGGACCCCGAGCCGTACTCCTTGCCGGCCAGCACCACCAGCGGGACCCCTGCCCCGGCGTACCGCTCCGCGGCCTCGTAGACGGTGGTGACCTCGCCGTCCCGCGTGAAGTCGCGGGTCACGCCGCCCTCGGTGCCCGGCGCCAGCTGGTTGCGGAGCCGGATGTTGGCGAAGGTGCCGCGGATCATCACCTCGTGGTTGCCGCGGCGCGAGCCGTAGGAGTTGAAGTCGCGCTGCTCGACGCCGTGCTCGGACAGGTAGCGGCCGGCCGGGCTGTCCTTCTTGATCGAACCCGCGGGCGAGATGTGGTCGGTGGTGACGGAGTCACCGAGCTTGAGCAGCACCCGCGCGCCGGTGATGTCCTCGACCGGCGAGGGCTCCGCCGGCATGTCGTCGAAGTACGGCGGCCGACGCACGTACGTCGACTCGGGGTCCCACGCGAAGGTGTCGCCCTCGGGCGTCGGCAGCGACTGCCACCGCTCGTCGCCGGCGAAGACGTCGGCGTAGTCGTCGGAGAACATCTCCGAGGTGATCGCCCCGGCCACGACCTCCTCGACCTCGGCCAGCGTCGGCCACACGTCCTTGAGGAACACGTCGGTGCCGTCGGCGTCCTGGCCCAGCGGCTCGGTCAGCAGGTCGACGTCCATCGAGCCCGCGAGCGCGTAGGCGACCACCAGCGGCGGCGAGGCCAGGTAGTTCATCTTCACGTCGGGGTTGATGCGGCCCTCGAAGTTGCGGTTGCCGGACAGCACCGAGGTGACCGCCAGGTCGTGGCTGTTGACGGCGTCGCTCACCTCGGGGATGAGTGGCCCGGAGTTGCCGATGCAGGTGGTGCAGCCGTAGCCGACGAGGTGGAAGCCGAGCTTCTCCAGGTACGGCGTGAGGCCGGCCCGCTCGTAGTAGTCCGAGACGACCTTCGAGCCCGGCGCGAGCGTCGTCTTCACCCAGGGCTTGCGTTCCAGCCCGCGCTCGACGGCCTTCTTGGCCAGCAGCGCGGCGCCGATCATCACCGACGGGTTCGAGGTGTTGGTGCAGGACGTGATCGCGGCGATCGTCACCGCGCCGTGGTCGAGGTCGAACTCCGTGCCGTCGTCCAGCCGGACGTGCGCGGGGTCCGACGGGCGCTCGCCCACCGCGTCGCCCGCCCCGGGGTGCGGGGCGGGCTCGTCCGACGCCTCGTGCTCACCGCTGCCCCCGCCGTTGGACGCGGGCGCGTCGCTGCTCGGGAACGACTCGCTCGAGGCCTCGTCGGCTCGGGAGACGACCCCGACCGGCTGGGTGTTCTGGGGGACGCCCGGCGTGCGCGCGTCGCCCCCGGTGACGTCGGCGCTGACGTAGTCGGCGAGCGCGACCCGGAACGACGCCTTGGCGTTGGAGAGCTCGACCCGGTCCTGCGGGCGCTTGGGCCCGGCCAGCGACGGCACGACCGTGCCGAGGTCGAGCTCGAGCCGCTCGGAGTAGCGGGGCTCGACGTACCCGGGCTGCGAGGGGTCGTGCCAGAGCCCCTGCTCCTTGGCGTAGGCCTCCACGAGCGCGAGCTGGTCCTCGGGACGGCCGGTGAGCTTCAGGTACTCGATCGTCTGCTCGTCGATCGGGAACACCGCGATCGTGGAGCCGAACTCCGGGCTCATGTTGCCGATCGTGGCGCGGTTGGCGAGCGGCAGCGCGCCGACCCCGTCGCCGTAGAACTCCACGAACTTGCCGACGACGCCGTGCTTGCGCAGCATCTCGGTGATCGTGAGCACGAGGTCGGTGGCGGTCGAGCCCTCCGGCAGCTCGCCGGAGAGCTTGAACCCGACGACGCGCGGGATGAGCATCGACACCGGCTGACCGAGCATCGCGGCCTCGGCCTCGATCCCGCCGACGCCCCAGCCGACCACCCCGATGCCGTTGACCATCGTCGTGTGCGAGTCGGTGCCGACGCAGGTGTCGGGGTACGCCGTCAGCTCGCCGTCCACCTCACGGGTGAAGACGGTCCGGGCGAGGTGCTCGATGTTGACCTGGTGGACGATGCCGGTGCCTGGCGGGACGACCTTGAAGTCGTCGAAGGCGCCCTGCCCCCACCGGAGGAACTGGTAGCGCTCGCGGTTGCGCTCGTACTCGATCTCGACGTTGCGCTCGAAGCTCTCGGGCGTGCCGAAGACGTCGGCGATCACCGAGTGGTCGATGACGAGCTCTGCGGGTGCCAGCGGGTTGATCCGCGAGGGGTCCCCGCCGAGCTGCCCCATGGCCTCGCGCATCGTCGCCAGGTCGACGACGCAGGGGACGCCGGTGAAGTCCTGCATGATCACCCGCGCCGGCGTGAACTGGATCTCCTTGCTCGGCTCGGCGTCCGCGTCCCACCCGGCGAGGGCCCGGACGTCGTCGGCGGTGATGTTGGCGCCGTCCTCGGTCCGCAGCAGGTTCTCCAGCAGCACCTTGAGGCTGTAGGGCAGCGAGGCGACGTCGAGCCCGTCGCCGCTGACCGCGTCGAGCCGGTACACCTGGTACTCGGTGCCCCCGACGTCCAGGACACCCTTGGCTCCGAAGCTGTTGACGCTCGTCATCGCGCTCTCCTCGCACTCGTCGGCACTCGTCGGCACTCGTCGGTCGCACTGGCCCGCCGCTGCTCATCTTGCCGCCACCGTCAACGCGGTGGACGGCGACCCTCGACCGTTGTCTTGACATCAAGATACATGACGTCGACAGAAGGCGGGGTGCGCTCAGCGCAGGCGCGAGCCGCTCGGCAGCGGGTCGGGCGTCCCGACCTGGTCGTCCCCGCCCCCGCCGCCGCAGTGCGGGCACCACGGCTGCAGCCGGCGGTGGGTGGCGTAGGACAGCACCAGGTAGATGAGCGTGACCTGCAGCCCCACCCACAGCGCCCGCCCGAGGAGCACGGGGACCAGGGAGAAGTTGAGCAGCACGACGCTGCCGGTGAGCAGCACCACCACGTACGCCGCGACCAGCCGCGGGTCCGTCGCCAGGTGCGCGACCGCGAGCCGGGTCCGGTAGGACTGTGCCGCCCCGGCCGGGTCCAGCGGCATCGAGGCCATGCAGTCCTCGCACAGCGCGCGGTCGTGCTGGCGCATCGCGGCCCAGCTCAGCAGGACGAGCGCCACCAGGGCCACCGGGACGGCGAGGGCCGCCACGGCGTCGTACGTCGGTGGCCGCAGCACCCACACGATCGTGACGGCGATCACCGCCACCAGGATCTGTGGCGCCCAGTGCCCCACACGGCGTGCGGCACCGCCGGGGTCGACGACACCGGCAGACGACATGGACACGATGACCCCCCGAACGCGCGTCCTGGTCCCCCGACCGGTGCGCCGGAGCACCCTAAATCATCAAACCCCTCATGAGGAAGGGTCGACGACCGTAAGTTCGAGTGCGGCGAGCGCCGGCCGGATGGCCGCGCGTGAGCAAGCGCCGATCACCGGGAGGGACGTGGCCGTGTACCAGAGCTACCTCCCCCTGCTCGACGCGCTGGTCCGACGGGGCGCCGACCCTGACGTCGTCGCGCACGCGGCCGACGTCGCCGAGACGACCGGCCGCACGATCCGCGACGTGCTCATCAACAACTCGGTGCTCACCGAGCTCGAGCTCACCGAGGCCTCCGCGGAGGTCCACGGCATCGGCAGCGTCGACCTCGTCGGCTACCCCGTCGATCCCGCCGCGGTCGCCAGGATCCCCCTGGCTCTCATCGTCCGGCACCGCGTGCTCGGCATCAGCGTGGACGGCGACGAGCTCGTCGTCGCCGTCAGCGACCCCGACGACGTGGTGGCCCTCGACGACGTCCGTGCGGCCACCGGCATGCGGGTCCGCCCGGTTGCAGCCGCTCGCAGCGAGCTGCGCAACCTCATCGACCGCGTCAAGCGCAGCGAGAGCGCACTCGGCGACCTGCGCACCACTCTGGAGGACGACGACGACGGCGGCGGAGCGGTCTCGAACCTGACCTCGGTCGCGGACGACGCGCCGATCGTGCGGTTCGTGAACTCGCTGCTCGAGCAGGCGATCGCCAGCCGCGCCTCCGACCTGCACCTGGAGCCCACCGAGACCGACATGCGCGTCCGGTTCCGCATCGACGGCGTGCTCCACGAGGTCGACAAGGTGCCGCACGGCGTGCAGGCGGCGCTGGTCTCGCGGCTGAAGATCATGGCCGACGTCGACATCAGTGAACGACGGATCCCTCAGAACGGCCGGATCACGGTCCGGGTCAACCGGCGCAACGTCGACCTCCGACTGGCCAGCATGCCGACCGTGTGGGGCGAGAAGGTCGTGCTCCGGGTGCTCGACGCCAGCGGCATCGACCTGGACCTCGAGAAGCTGGGCTTCGCCACCGAGACCTTCGACCGGTACGCCGCGTCCTTCCGCAAGCCGCACGGCATGGTGCTGGTGACCGGTCCCACCGGTTCGGGCAAGTCCACGACGCTGTACTCCACGCTCAGCGAGATCAGCACGCCTCAGGTCAACATCATCACCGTCGAGGACCCGGTGGAGTACCGGCTGCCGGGCATCAACCAGGTGCAGGTCAACCCCAAGGCCGGGGTGACCTTCGCCGCCGTGCTGCCGGCCATCCTGCGCTCGGACCCCGACGTCGTGATGATCGGTGAGATCCGCGACCAGGCGACCGCGCAGCTGGCGGTCGAGGCCGCGCTCACCGGGCACCTCGTGCTCTCCACACTCCACACCAACGACGCGCCGAGCTCGGTCACCCGGCTGATCGAGATGGGCGTCGAGCCGTTCCTGGTCGGATCCGCGCTCGACTGCGTCCTGGCGCAGCGGCTCGCCCGCCGGCTCTGCGACTGGTGCAAGCAGTCCTACCGACCCGGGCCGGACGACCTGTCCCCGGCCCGGTGGCCCGAGGACAGCGACGTGCCACCGCCCGAGCTGCTGTGGCGACCGGTCGGGTGCCGGACCTGCGGTCAGACGGGGTTCCGCGGCCGGATGGCGGTCACGGAGGTCATGCCGGTGACCGAGGAGGTCGAGCGCCTCGCCCTCAAGCACTCCTCGGCCAGCGAGATCAGGCGGGTCGCCCGGTCCGAAGGCATGGTCACGCTTCGCAACGACGGCCTCCGCAAGGTGGCCAACGGCGACACCACCTTGGAGGAGGTCATCCGTGTCACTGTCTGAGGCGCCCGAGGCGCCCGCTGCGTCCTGGGCGGCGTCGCCGACCTCCGCCGCCCACACCCGGCTCGAGGGGTTGCTGCGGCATGTCGTGGAGAACGGCGGCTCCGACCTGCACCTCACCACCGGCGTACCGCCGTCGGTCCGGCTGCACGGCGCGCTGGGCCCCGTGCCGGGCGAGGCGAGGCTGAGCGGCGCGGACACCGAGGCACTCGCCCGGACGATGCTCAGCCCGGCCGCCTGGGCCCGGTTCGAGGCGACACAGGAGCTCGACTTCGCCCACACGGTGCCCGGGCTCAGCCGCTTCCGGGTGAACCTCTTCCGGCAGCGCGGGTCGGTGGGCGCCGCGCTGCGGGTCATCCCGCACGAGATCCGCTCGCTGGAGAGCCTCGGGCTGCCGTCCGCGGTGACAGGTTTCGCGCAGCTCCCCCGCGGCCTGGTGCTGGTGACCGGACCCACCGGCTCGGGCAAGTCGACCACGCTCGCCGCGCTGCTCGACCTGGTCAACCGGACCCGCAGCGGCCACATCATCACGATCGAGGACCCGATCGAGTACCTGCACTCGCACGCCTCGTGCGTGGTCAACCAGCGGGAGGTGGGCAGCGACACCGCGGACTTCGCCGTCGCCCTCAAGCACGCCCTGCGTCAGGACCCGGACATCATCCTGGTCGGCGAGCTGCGCGACCTGGAGACCACGGCCGTGGCGGTGACCGCCGCCGAGACCGGACACCTCGTGCTCGCGACGCTCCACACCCGGTCGGCCGCCGCCACGATCGACCGTCTCATCGACATCTTCCCGCCGGACCAGCAGCAGCAGATCCGCACCCAGCTCTCGGGGTGCCTCCAGGGAGTGGTGGCGCAGGCGCTCGCGCCGACCCCGGACGGCAAGGGACGCACGGCGGTCTGCGAGGTCATGGTCGCCACCGCGGCCATCCGCAACCTGATCCGGGAGGCAAAGGTCCACCAGATCACCACGGTGATGCAGGCCGGCGGCGACGACGGCATGGTCACGTTCGACCAGCACCTCGCCGAGCGGGTCTGGGACGGTCGCGTGGACCGCGGCGTCGCCCTGGAGCTGGCGCACAACCCCGAAGAGTTCCGACGTCTGGCGAGGATCTGACCCCGATGACCGTGCTCACCTTCACCTACTCGGCCGTCGATGCCGACGGCGCCGTCCAGTCGGGGACGATCGAGTCCGACTCCGCCGATGCGGCCGCGTCGTCGCTGTTGGGTCGCAAGCTCGTCCCGCTGTCGCTGGAGCCCGCGGGCAAGGGCCTCAACCGCGAGGTCGCGCTGCCCAGCTTCCGGGGCAGGACGACGGTCAAGGACCTCGCCGTGCTGACCCGTCAGTTCGCGTCGATGACCTCCTCGGGGCTCACGCTGCTCCGCACCCTCGCCATCCTGGAGGCGCAGACCACCCGACCGGTGCTCAAGGAGGCGCTGCGCCAGGTCCACAGCGACGTGCAGAGCGGGACGACGCTGTCCGCGGCGATGTCGCGGCACCCCGACCAGTTCCCGGCCCTCATGGTCAACATGGTGGCCGCCGGGGAGACCGGCGGCTTCCTCGACGACGCCCTGTCGCGGATCGCCGGCATGTACGAGTCCGACGCGGCGCTGCGCGGCAAGATCAAGGCTGCGCTGACCTACCCCGTCGTCGTGCTGGTGTTCTCGGTCCTCATGATGACCGGCGTGCTGCTGTTCATCGTCCCGGTCTTCGAGCGGATGTTCGAGCAGCTCGGCGGCACCTTGCCGCTGCCGACCCGGATCATGGTCACGCTGTCGGACAACGCGGGCTGGCTGCTCCCGCTGGCGCTGGTCCTCGTCGTCGCGGCGTGGAAGCTCTACCGGCGACGGATGCGCGACAGCCACGAGTTCCGGGCCCGGGCCGACGCCCTCAAGCTGAAGCTGCCGGTCTTCGGTCCGCTGGCCACGAAGATGGCGATCAGCCGGTGGGCACGCAACCTCGGCACGCTGCTGTCCGTCGGGGTCCCGGTCATCCAGGCGCTCGACATCGTCGGCGGGACCTCGGGCAACACCGTCATCGCCGACGGGATGGTCGAGGTCCGCGACTCCGTGCGCACCGGGAGCCCGATGTCCCGGCCGCTGTCGCGGCAGCCGGTCTTCCCGCCGATGGTCGTGCAGATGCTCGAGGTCGGCGAGGAGTCAGGCCGCACCAGCGAGATGCTCGACAAGGTGGCCGACTTCTACGACCGCGAGGTCGAGGCGACCACGGAGTCGCTCAGCTCCTCGATGGAGCCGCTGCTCGTCGTCCTCATCGGCGCGGTGATCGGCGTGATGGTCGTGTGCCTCTACCTGCCGATGTTCTCGATCTACCAGAACATCGGCGGGAACTGAGCGTCGGTTCTCCTTGACAACAGCTCCGGACTGCCGATGAGACCTCTGACATCAAACCCCGCTCCGGTGGATCCACCGGCAGCCACCGTTTCTCCGGAGGACACCACATGCACATCCAGTCGACGCTCCGCGAGAAGCGGCGCGGTGAGGACGGCTTCACGCTCATCGAGCTGCTCGTCGTCGTCGTCATCATCGGCGTCCTGATCGCCATCGCGATCCCGACGTACCTCAACTACCAGAAGAGCGCCAACGACAAGGCGGCGCAGTCCGACGTGCGCAACGCGATCAGCGTGCTCGAGGTCTGCAACAGCGAGGGCGGTGCCTATCCGAGCGCCCTGGCGGCGACCGGCGGCGCCCCGACCGGCTGCACGACCCAGACGGTGAAGATCAGCGACGGCACGGTCCTGCGCTACGTCTCCGCCACGCCGTACGCGACCTACACGCTGTACAGCAGGAACGACAACGGCAGCGGCAACGTCTACTGCTACGACTCCAACGCGGGTGGGGCGGTCAAGAAGGCGACCGGCACCACGCTCGCCAGCGCCACCTGCTGAGGCCGTCCACCGCTCCACGTGTCGACCTGGGGTGAGCGCCGGACGGCGCTCACCCCAGGTCCCCGTCCCCACTCCGACCGGAAGGAGTCCGCCATGCCTGTGCTGCTCGCCGGCGTCACGCTGCTCGGCCTTGCGGTCGGCTCCTTCCTCAACGTGGTCATCCACCGGGTCCCTCAGGGCGGCTCGCTCGTGCGGCCCGGGTCGTCGTGCCCCGCGTGCGGCCGCGCCGTCCGCAGCCGCCACAACGTCCCGGTGCTGAGCTGGCTGGTGCTGCGCGGTCGGTGCGCCGACTGCCGGGCACCGATCAGCGTCCGCTACCCCGCCGTCGAGCTGCTCACCGCGGCACTGTTCGTCGTGGTCACCGCCCGTGCAGCGGCCCTCGGGCAGCTCGCGGCGCTGCCGGCGCTGCTGTGGTTCGCGGCCGCCGGGATCGCGCTGGCAGTCATCGACCTGGACGTGCGCCGGCTCCCTGACACGATCGTGCTCCCGTCGTACGCCGTGCTGGCCGCGCTGCTCGCCGCCGCAGCGCTCGCCCAGGACGACCCGACGGCGCTCGTCCGTGCAGCAGCCTGTGCCACCGCCGCTTGCCTCGCCTTCTACACGATCGCCCTGGTGACCCCGGCCGGCCTGGGGTTCGGCGACGTCAAGCTGGCCGGGCTCGTCGGCGGGGTGCTGGGCTACCTGTCCTGGTCCGCCGTCGTCGTCGGTCTCACCGCGGCCTTCCTGCTCGGCGCCGTTGTCGGCGTCGCTGGTCTCCTCGCCCGGCGCGTCACCCGCACCACCCTGCTGCCCTTCGGCCCCTTCGTGGTCACCGGCGCGCTGCTCGCCGTGCTCTGGGCCGCACCGGCCACCGCGATCTCCACCGCCCTCGACCGAGTTCCGGCACCCGGAACGACCTCCCCCACTCCTGGCAGGACCTCATGAGACGTCGACGGAGCACCCCCACCCGGCCCCTGGTCACGTGTCGCCACGGCCACTCGATCGGCCTCGACATCGGCGCGACCGGGATCCGAGCCACGGTCCTCACGGTCCAGACCTCCGGCGGGCGCCCGACGGTCAAGCTGAACGGCGTCGCCGCCGCTCCCCTCGAGCCCGGCGTCGTCAAGGACGGCATCGTGATCGACCCCGCGGCGGTCACCGACGCGGTCCGCGAGCTGTGGCGCAAGGCCGGGTTCGGGTGTCCGAACGTGATCCTCGGCATCGCCAACCCCCAGGTGGTGGCCCGGGACATCACCCTGCCCGACCTCGACCCGCGGCAGCGGGCCCAGGCGCTCCCCTTCCAGGCCCGGGAGGTCATCGCGCTCCCCCTCGACGAGGTCGTCCTCGACTTCGCGCCGGTCGGACCGCCGGACCCGGTCTCCAAGGAGGTCAAGGGGCTGCTGGTCGCCGCTCCGCGTCTCCCCGTGCTCGGCGCGGTCGGAGCCGTGGAGCGGGCGGGTCTCAAGGTGGTCCGGGTCGACCTCTCCTCGTTCGCCCTGCTGCGCTCCAGCGCCGACGCGGACGCCGACACCCAGGCGGTCGTGGACCTCGGCGCCCACCTCACCACGATCGCGATCCACGACCACGGGCTGCCGAAGCTCGTCCGAACGCTGGCCCGAGGCGGCGACGAGGTCACCGCGCGTCTGGCGCAGCGGCTCGGTGTGAGTCCGGACGAGGCCGAGCAGGCCAAGCGCAGCACGGGTCTCACCGAGCCGGGGTCGGCCGTCTCCGGTGCGCTGCTCGAGGCGGTGCGGCCGCTGCTCGGCGAGGTGCGCAGCTCGATCAGCTACTTCCGCTCCGCCAGCTCCGGCACGGCACTGCAGCAGATCGCCCTCACCGGCGGTGGCGCCGGGCTCCCCGGCCTGGCCGACCTGATCTCCCGGGAGATGGGCGTGCCGACGACCGTGGTGACCCCGACCCAGTACGTCGACTCCACCGACGCGTCCCCCGACTTCCTGGTCGACACCCCTGAGCCGCCGGACCGCTGGGTGAGCGCCCTGTCCGTCGGCCTGGCCCTGGGGGCCGCGGCATGAGCACGGTGTTCGCACGCTTCAGCCGACCGGGCCGCACCGGTGGGCCGGCCGCAGCCGGCCCCTCCGACGACGTCCCCGGGACGCCGGACGCGGGTGCCGCACCGGTGACGCGTCCGGGCTGGGGGATCGCCGCCGACCTGACGCCACCTGAGGTCGTCGGCGCCCGTCAGCTGACGGTGCTGCGCCGAGGCATCGGTGCCGGGCTGGCCACCACGCTCGCGCTCTGCGCCGGCGGCTACCTGGTGACCGTGCGGCAGCACGCCGGCGCCGCGGACGGCCTCGCCGCCGAACAGGCTCGGACCGCGTCCCTGCGCGCGGAGTCCCAGCAGTACGCCGCGGTCACCACCCTCGAGGGCACCGCCCGCTCGATCGACACCCAGGTCGCCACGCTGATGGCGGGGGACGTCGACGTCGTGACGCTCCTACAACGTGTGCACGCGAGCCTGCCCACCGGCATGACCCTCACCACCGAGACGATCTCGCTCGAGCAGGCGGGCGCGGCCGCCGTACCGACCACCCCCGCTCCGGGCACCACGATCGACGGTTCGGCGACCTCGATCGGCACCGTCACGCTCGCCGGCGAGGGCCGCCACCTCGACGACCTGGCCACCTTCGTCGCGACCCTCGGCGCGTTGCCCGGGGTCACCGACGTGGTGCCCACGTCGAACACACGGACCGAGTCCGGCGTGCAGTACGCCGTCTCGTTCCGGTTGACCGAGGCGGCCCGTAGCCACCGGTTCGACCAGGGAGACCGCACATGACCACCTCGGCGCGGGACAAGCGGCTGTGGCTGGGCGGAGGCTTGGCCACGCTGGCGATCGTCGCGCTCGCCGCCTGGCTGCTGCTCATCGGACCGAAGCTCACCGACAGCCAGGACCTCCGGACCCAGACCGAGGCCGTGCGCGCGGAGAACGCGGCGCTCGCCGCGGGGACGGCCGCACTGCGGACCAAGTTCGAGCAGCTTCCTGCGCTCCGCGCGGACGTCACCGACGCCCTGGCTGCCCTCCCTCCGGACAGCGGCCTGCCCGAGCTCAGCCGGCAGCTGTCGCGCCAGGCGAGGGAGAACAGCGTCGTCCTGGACAGCATCCAGGTCGCCACCAGCACGGCGGCAGGCGTCGACCCGGTGACGGGCGCGACCGACGCGGCTGCGCCCGCCGGGGCAGTCGCCATCCCGGTCACCCTGCTCTCCCGGGGCAGCGCCGCAGAGCAGCGCGGGTTCCTCCGGTCCATCCAGCTCGACGGCCCCCGCCGCGCACTGGTCACGTCCGCCTCGCTCACCGCCACCGCTCGCGGCTCGGTCGACTCACGGTCCTCCATGACCACCCAGATCACCGTCTTCACCGCTCCGCTGCCCGCGGCTCAGCGCGCGCAGCTCGACGAGCTGCTGGGCGACGGCGGGAACGACTGACCTGCGCCATGTCTTCCTCGATGTCCCCCTCGCCGGCCGCCGCGCCGTGTGCGCGTGCCTGCGGCGACGCGCCCCGGCGGCTGCGCCGTCGGCTCGCGGTGCGTACGCCGCAACGGGACGAGGAGGGCTTCCTGCTCCTGGAGTCGGTGGTGGCCATCGCGCTGACCACGTTGCTCCTCGCAGCACTGGCGTCGTTCTTCACCAGCGCTGTCGCCTCCACCGGGTCGCAGCGGGCCCGGCAGGCCGCCGTGCAGCTGGCCAGCTCCCAGATGGAGGCGATCCGGGCGCTGCCCGCCTCCGACCTGCTCGAGGGTCGCGACGCGGCCAGCGTGGCGTCCCAGCTCGCGGCGGCGGCCCCCGCCGTCCAGTCGGCGCTCGCCGGGATGACCGCCGCGTCGGACCCGACCGCCGCAGCAGGGAGCGGGGCCACCGCGCCGGTCCCGACCGCCCCGATGACGCAAGTGGTCGGACCCACCACCTACACCGTGTCCACCTACCTCGGCACCTGCCGGGTCCGCGCCACGGCGACCAGCCCCTGCGACCTGAGCGGGACCTCGGTCGGGTACCTGCGCGCCGTGGTCGTCGTCACCTGGCCCGGCACGCACTGCCCCGCGCGTACGTGCAGCTACACGACCTCGACGGTGATCAGCCCTGACGACGACCCGGTCTTCGCGTTGAACCAGTCACCGCCCCCTGCACCCGTCGTGACGAACCCCGGGACGCAGACCTCGACCCTCGGCGGGCCGGTCGACCTGCAGTTGGCCGTCGACGACGGCACCGGGGTCCCGACCATGACGTGGACGGTCATCTCCGGCGCGCTCCCCGCCGGACTCGTGCTCAGCACCGACGGGCGGGTCACCGGGACGCCCACCGGCCCGGCCGGTCAGACGTCGTCGGTGACGGTACGGGTGAAGGACGCCTTCCTGCGCCCCGCAGACGCCGCCTTCTCGTGGCGGGTCGTGGCCGCACCGACGGTCACCAGCCCGGGGACGCAGACCACCACAGCGGGCCAGGCCGTGAACCTCGCACCGCCGTCCTCGACCTGCCCGAACAGTCCGTGCCGGTTCGCGATGAGCGGTGCACCTGCTGGCCTCAGCATCGCCGCGGGCACCGGCGCGATCACCGGTCGGCCCACGACCGGCGGGACCACCAGCAACGTCACCGTGACGATCACCGACACGGCCGGCGTGAGCGCGAGCACCAGCTTCACGTGGGTGATCGCCTACGCCCCGCTCGCGACGACCGACCCGGGACCGCAGAAGAGCACCCTGGGGACGGCGGTCTCCGGACTCCAGCTGAGCGCGACCGGCGGCAGCGGCCACACCACCTGGTCCGTCGTCAGCGGACTGCCTGCGGGGCTCAGCCTCAGCGCCACCGGGGCCGTCACCGGCACCCCGACGGCGGTCACGACCGGCGCGGTCGCAGTCACCGTCCGGGTGACCGACACTGCCGCGTCGACGACCAAGGACCTGTCCTTCACCTGGACCGTGGTCGGTCGGCCGACGGTCGGCGCCCAGGCGTCGGTGACGACGACCGTCGGTGTGCAGAAGAGCATCGGCGTCGCCTACACCTGTCCCTACGCCGCGTGCACGGTCACGCTCACCGACGGCGTGCCCGGCGTGGGGTTGAGCACCAGCGCCTCGACGACCGGCAACAACACGACGAGCTCCCTCCCGGTCACCGCGACAAGTGGCACGGTCTACCTGGCCGGCACGGTGCAGGCCGCGGCGGTGCCGTCCGGCGCCTCGGCGAACCTCGCGCCGGTGCTCACCGTCACCGACGGCGCCGGGGCGACGGTCTCCTCGACGGGGTCGTGGCGCGTCTACGCCGCCGCGACGATCGCCTCCCCGGGCAGCCTCACCGCGACGGAGGGCAAGGCCAAGAGCGTGTCACTTGCCTACACCTGCCCCTATCCCAGCTGCACGATCAGCCTGACCGGCAGCGTCCCCGGCATCGGGTTGAGCACCAGCTCCTCGACGACGGGCAACAACACCGCGACCTCCCTGACGGTGTCCGCCGCCAGCGGCACGGTCCACCTTGCCGGCAGCGTGCAGGACACCGCGGTCACGAGCGGCACCAGCGCGGCGTACTCGCCCAAGGTGACGATCACCGACGCCGGTGGGACCCCGGCCTCGGCCACGGGTTCGTGGACCGTGTTCACGTCGCCGACGCTCGGCTCGCTCGCAGCCCGCGCCGTGACCGTCGGCGGAGCCGAGAACGTCGCGCTCACCTACTCCTGCCCGCATGCACCCTGCACCCTCTCGGTGACGAACCCCGTCCCCGGTGTGGGTCTCAGCAAGACGTCGGGCGGGGGTACGGCCAACGCGACCACCACCGTGACGGTGGCCGGCGGGAGCGGGACCGTCTGGCTGTCTGGCCTCGTCGGTCCGGCCGCGGTCCCGACGGGGACCAGTCGGGCCTGGGCGAGCGCGGTGAGCATCACCGACGCGGACAGCGTCGGTGCCACCGCGTCGGCGACCTGGACGGCCTACGGCGCTCCCGCCATCACCGACCCGGGTGGCCAGGCGGTCGAGCCCGACCAGGCCTTCGCCCTGCAGACGACGGCGAGCTGCCCCAACGGCGGCTGCACCTGGACCGCCGAGACCCGGCCGACGAGCAGCTCCACCTGGACCTCCACCACGATCAGCACCACCGGCAGGCTGAGCTACGCCTCCATCCCCGTGGGGACGTACCAGTACCGGGTGACGGTGACCGACGCCGACGCGGTGACCGCGTCGACGACCTTCGCCGTCACGTCGCAGACCTTCACGCTCGCCGTGCCCAACCAGTCGACGGTCAAGCCCACGGACACCAGCACCAAGACGGTGACGCTCGACCTGGCACCGCTGGCGGGTCCGACGGCGGCCGGTTACACCTATGCGCTGAGCGGACAACCGGCCTGGCTGACGGTCAATCCCTCCACCGGACTGCTGACCGCCACGATCACGAAGCAGCACGCAAGTGACACCAGCATCACGGTCACGGTGACCTCGACCGCCAGCGCGACGTCGACCGTGAGCGCCATCTTCGGATGGACCCTCAGCTGATGCGCACCGTCCTCACCAGCCTGCGCGCCCGTCACCGGGCGGTCCGCGACGGCGGCGACCGGGGGGTGACCCTCGTCGAGACCGTGGTCGCGATGACGATCATGACGATCTTCGGTGGCATCTTCACCGGCGCGGTGATCGCCATGACGAACGCCGCCGGCAAGGCCGAGGCCACCACCCGCTCGGCCGACGCGCTCAACCAGGCCTACCTGTCGCTGGACAAGGTCGTCCGCTACGCCTCCGCGATCAGCGTCCCCGGTGTCAGCGCGGCCGGCGGCACCGGCTCCTGGTACGTCGAGCTGCGCGCGACGCACAGCGGCGTCGAGACCTGCACCCAGCTGCGGGTCACCACCACGACCGAGCAGCTGCAGAAGCGGACCTGGATCGTCGGGGACACGGCCCCGGCGACGGCCTTCCGTCCGCTGGCGTCCAGCATCACCAACGGGGCAGCCGCCGCGGGCTCGGCCGACCAACCCTTCGTGCTGGCACCACCGGACGGGACCTCCAACTCCCAGCAGCTGTCGGTCACCCTGGCGGCGCGGTCGGGGAGCGGCTCGACGGCGACCACCTCGCGGAGCGCGTTCGGGTTCACCGCGGTCAACAGCACCTCCGCGACCCCGTCCGGCTCCGTCTGCCAGCAGGAGGGTCGGCCATGAGTCCCGCTCCGGCAGTGCTGCGCCGAGCGGCGAGCCGCGAGGAGACCGGCTCGATGGCGCTCTACATGGTGATCGCGGTCCTGGGGCTGCTGCTGAGCGCGATGCTCGTGCCGATGGTCATCACCCAGGACCGCACCACCCGGCTGGACACCACCCGCGTGCACGCCCTGGGCGCCGCCCAGGCCGGCATCGACATCGCCGTCGGCCGCATCCGCGCCGCCGAGGACGGCGGCGTGGGGACGACGTCGACGCTCCCGTGCGGGCCGATGTCGGGTCCGGTGAGCCAGGCCGGTCCGGCGGCCTACGACGTGACGATCCGCTACTACCTCCTCGACCCGGTCACCAACCAGTCCGCGCGGGTGATGCGGTGCGTCGGCGGCTACGGCACCTACGAGCCCGAGTCCGGCACGTCGACGCCGAGCTACGCCCGGATCACCTCGAAGGGCACCGACGGTCCCGCCGTGAACGGATCCTCGGCCGGGCGCACGCTGGTCACGACGTACGTCTTCAAGACCCAGAACGCCAACATCCCCGGCGGGGTGGTCCGGATCTACCCCGCCGCCGGCTCGGCGAACGACCTGTGCATGGACGCGGGCTCGGCCGCGCCGACCGCAGGCACGGCAGTCGCTCTGCGGACGTGCTCGATCAGCAACCCGCCGGCAGCGCAGCAGGTGTTCGCCTACCGCACCGACCTCACCCTCCAGCTGCTGTCCTCGGTGACCACGGGCTCCCCGAACGGCATGTGCCTCGACACCAGTGCGCCCCCCACCGCCGGGTCCGGCGTCGCACTGAGGGGCTGCAGCCCGCTGAACCACCCGGCGTACACCCAGCAGTGGAGCTTCAACGACAACGGCGCCTACCAGGCAGCGAACGCCGACGGCTCGTTGACGTCCCCCGGCCTCTGCATGAACGTGTCCGGTCAGTCGGCGGGGACGCAGGTGGCCCTCGCTCGCTGCGAGAACAACACGAAGAGCCCCGCGCAGGCCTGGATCCCGGCGCCGTCGGTGGGCGCCGGCATGGCAGCGTCCTTCACCAACAGCTGGGGGGGCACCCAGTGGGTCAACTACGCCGAGTTCGGTCGGTGCCTCGACATCCACAAGCAGCTCGTCAGCTCGCCGTTCCAGATCGACTACCCCTGCAAGCAGAGCCCGCTGCGGCAGGTGGCCTGGAACCAGATGCTCACGATGCCCGACCCGGGAACCGGCCCCACGGCGACCGGTCAGGTGTCCACGACCAAGGACAGCACGCGGTACTGCCTGACCAGCCCGGGCACCGACGGCGGTTACCCGGTCCTGCAGGTCTGCTCGAGCACCGATCCAGGGCAGACCTGGACGCGGTACGGCGCCAGCTCGACCCTTACCTACTCCCGGAAGTACACCGTGGTGGACAGCACCGGCCTCTGCCTCGGGCTCACCCAGGTCGCGGGTGAGCCATGGTCTCGGGTGGTCGTGGAGCGGTGCACGGGCGCGCTCGAGCAGAAGTGGAACGCCAGCCCGAACCTGGTGAAGCCCGCCCTCAAGGACACCCGCGAGGAGTAGGCAGGACGACCTGGACCGCTTCCGCAGCGCCCCCGGACCGGCCCGGCACGACGGCGAGACCGCAGGCCGCCGCCTCCAGGTAGACGATGCCGAACGCCTCGACCTCGAGCCCGAAGCGCCGGTCTCGGCACGGCATGGCGAAGACGTCCCCGGCGTCGAGGTGAGCCGGGACCTCCTCCCAAGGCACCGACCCGGTCATCACCACCGAGTCGCCGACGCCGTGGGCCGCCACGAGCCGCTGCAGCCGGCGGCGGTCCGGTCCGTCGCCGACGAGGAGCAGCACGGCTCCGGGGAACCGCGCGAGGACGTCCGGCCAGATCCCGACGAGGGTGTCCTGACCCTTGCGGCGTACCAGCCGTCCCACGCAGACGACCACCGGCGCATCCGGCGCGATGGCCAGCCGACGGCGGACGGCGTCCCCGCCGCAGCCGGGGCGGAAGCGCGCCGGATCGACGACCGGCACCAGCGGCATGAGCCGGGCAGCGGCTGCCGTCGAGAGTGCCGGCGCGATGCGGTCGCGGCAGTATGCGCTGACATAGGTCAGGACGTCGACCGAGTCCCCCACCGAGCGCAGCAGCGACCGCGTGCCGGGCAGCGCTGCCCACCACACCTCGTGGCCGTGGGTCATCGCGGTCAGGTGGCGGGCCCCGGCCCGGCGCAGTCGCGGGGCGAGGAGGCCGAGCGGGACGCTGGCGCCGAACACCACCCGGTCGCAGCCGAACCGCGCGAAGGTCGCCTCGACACGGCGCGCGACCGTCGGGGTGGGGAGCAGGACTCGCGCGGGGTCCCGGACGACGGGATACGGGCGCGCCCGGTCGGACTCCGCGGCGCCGGGCATCCGGGCGGTGTGTACCACGACCTCGTCGGGGGACCGGGCGTCGCACCAGGAACGCACGTAGGTCTCGATCCCACCGCGTCGGGGCGGGAAGTCGTTGGTCACGACCAGGGTGCGGCCGCTCACGACCCGTCGTCCTCGGGCTCGGGCGGGGCGGCAGGCGGCTGATCGGGGAGCAGCGCCGCGGCGATCCCGAGCCGCTGCAGCACCGTGGGGTGGCTGGCGAACCACAGGTAGCTGTACCGAGGCGGTGACGGGTCGCCGAGCGAGCGGCGGGTGAGCTCGCGCTGCAGCCGCCCGAAAGCCGCGCGGTCCTCGGTCACCTCCAGGGAGACCCGGTCGGCGCGTGCCTCGACCGCCCGGCTCACCACGTTCTGCACCGGGCTCGCGGCGAAGGACCCCAGCGCTGCCAGGGCCAGCAGGAGCGGCACCACCCGCGACTCACCAGGCCCGCCCACCCCCGCCCGGCGCCGGACCACCGCCGTGTCGAGGAGCAGCGCCAGGGTCGTCACCCCGGCGAGGACGCCGAGCGCCCCCAGCCCGGTCCCCACCAGGACGTCCTGGTGACGGGCGTGCCCCAGCTCGTGGGCGACCACCGACCTCACCTCGGCGGGGTCCAGCTCGGCGAGCAGGGTGTCGTAGAGGACGATCCGGCGCGTGCCGCCGTAGCCCGAGACGTAGGCGTTGAGCGTCGTCGTGCGCCGCGACGCGTCCGCGACGAGGACCTGGTCCACCTCGACCCCGACCTCGTCGGCCAGCCGCAGGATCGAGCTGCGCAGCGACGACGGCGGCATCGGGGTGAACCGGTTGAACAGCGGCTCCACGACGAGCGGGTAGACCAGCGAGACCCCGAACGTGAGGACGACCGCGCCCGAGCCCGCCACGAGGAACCAGCGACGGGGCCACCGGCGGGCCGTCCCCACGACGACCAGGACCAGGACGGTCGCGACAACCCACGTCACCAGCAGCGACAACCCCCTGTCGACGAACCAGGGTCCCAACGCCTGACGGGTGAGGCCCTCCTCGAGGTTGCGGTCGCGCACCGCGAGACCCAGCGGGAGTGTCACCACGCGCGGCAGCGCCGTGAGGACGAGGGTCGCGACCGGGACCTGGAGCCACCAGCGGCCACGAGCGGGCATCCGCCCGACGAGACGGGCACCCATCGACGTCAGACCGAGCGCGACGGCGACCACCAGCCCGCCGACGTAGGAGAGCTGGGAGAGCGGCCGGACCCAGTCGTTGTAGCTCTCGACCCGGGCGAGCTCGCTCGTCGTCAGCACGTCGCCTTCGGTCGCCGGCTGCAGGTCGCCGCCGGGGATCCAGTCCCACGGCACCAGCGCTCCCGCCAGGACGATCAGTCCTGCGACCGCCGCGACCAGCACCAGCCAGGCGGTGCGCCGGTCGATCCGGTCGAGCCGGTCGAGCGCAGGCGCAGCGCCCGTCGTCCCGGCGTCACGCACCCGCCCAGCCTGCCACCCCGCTGGCGGGGTCACCGGGACCGGGTGCTCGCGTCGTTGCCGGGCAGCCGGGCAGCCGGGCAGCCGGGCTCAGCCGGCGAGCCGGAGGAGCTCGCGACGCCAGGCTCGGGTGAAGGCCTCCTTGCTGGTCCCGATCGCGGCGAAGGCCTGGTCGACGTCCTGCCGCCGGTCGGCGACCCGCCGGAACCGGAGCACGGCGGCCTCGCCGTGGGTGAGGGCGAGGAGACGGACGGCCAGCCAGGCCGACTCGTACGCCGCCCCGAGGTGGTGGCTGCCGGCGCCGAACGCGGTCCGGCCGGGGAGCCGCCGCGGCGCGCCGTGCTCCCGGACCTCCTCGAGGGCCTGCGAGGCCAGCAGCCGCGCCGGGAGGCTGCTGTCGGCGAGCGCGACCCAGTCGGCGAACCCCTCCGACAGCCAGGCAGGCAGGGGTCGGACGGCGGCGTCGACCGCGACGTGGGTGGCCTCGTGGTTGAGGACGACCTGCTGGCCGGCGGCCCCCAGCGGCCCGAACACCCGCGGGTTGACGAACACCCGCTCGGGGTTGCCCGGCAGGGTCGACCCGTCGGCCGTCGTCGTGACGGCCGCGATGCTCCGGGAGGCCGCCGGCCCGAGCCCGGTGGCGGCGCGGAAGCCGGCGGCCGACTCCGGCACCTCCACCACGAGGTCGCCGCGCCAGCCGGGGAGCCGGCGACCGACCACCGCGACGGCGCGGGCGGCCTGCGTGGCGAGCCGGGCGGCGGTCGCCGGGTCGGGTGCTGTCACGAGCACCCGCTCCCCCCGCTGCAGGGCCAACGGTCCCAGCAGCCAGGTCGGCGCCTGCTCGCCGAGCGCGGGTCGGGTGTCGTCGAGGACCGCGCTGCCCGCACGGGGGCTCAGGACCAGCTGGGCGGTCGAGGTGACGGGCCGGTCGTCGACACCGGCGTACCTCCAGGAGACCTGGACGTCGGCGACCCAGGTCCCGGCGCCGAACCGGCGCACGAGGTCGGCAGTCGCCGGCGCCTCCGCGACGCGGCGCAGGGCGAGGCCCTCGACGCCGAGGCGGGTGACGTTCCTGACGACCGCAGCGGCGAGGCGACGCGCGGCAGGTGGCCCTGTGAGCGTCCGCAGCGCGGCGTCGTCGGACCCGTCGAGGACCCGGCGGAGGTCGTGAAGCAGGGCCGAGGTGGCCGACGCCCACGTGGCACCGCCGCGCAGACCGGCTGAGCCGGGTGCGTCACCCGCGGCCGGCGCTGCAGGTGCGCCGGAGCGCGTCGCGTCGTCGCCGGCGGTCGGCCGCCCCAATCCGGAGACGACCAGCGCGACGGCGATCCCGCCGACGAGGGCCGCGACAAGAGCCGCGACGAGGGGCGCCGGCACGACCGACCGCCGGACCCCCGGAGGTCGCCCACGGGAGCCCGGCGACCGGTGCCTCGTCGGCTCGCTCTTCGAGCCGACGAGCGGCTCAGCCAGGACGGACGGCGCCGGAGATCGGCATCGAGCCGAGGGGCGCCGTGTTGACCCCGGTGCTGGGGTTCGCAGCGTGGACGATCATCCCGCCCCCGATGTACATCCCGACGTGGCTGACGGGGCTGTAGTAGAAGACGAGGTCGCCCGGCTGGAGGGCGCTGGTGCTCACCGGGGTGCCGGATCCCATCTGCGCCGAGGACGAGTGCGGCAGGCCGACACCGGCCTGCGCCCAGGCCGACATCGTCAGCCCCGAGCAGTCGAAGGCGTCCGGACCGGCCGCGCCGTAGACGTAGGAGTCGCCGACCTGTGCCATCGCGAACTGCACGGCCGCCGCGGCGCTGCCGGACGCGGCGGGCGCCGGCACGGTCGTCGTGGCGGTCGCGCTCTCGGTGCGGGCAGCATCGCGGCTCACCTGCGCGGCCTCGCGGGCGGCGAGCGCCGCGCGGGCCTCGCGCCGTTCCTCCTCGAGACGGTCCAGGAGCGCGTCTGCCGCGGCGGCCTTGCGGTCGATCTCCGCCTGGTCCTCCACCAGCGCAGCACGGTCGGCGGCGATCGCGGCGACGACGCGCTGCGACTTCTCCTCGCGCCGGTCGAGGACCTCCGCCTGCTCCTGCAGCCGCTCGGCGAGCGCGGTCTGGTGCTGGGTGTACTCGTCGACGGTGGTCATCTGGTGGATGAACGCGTCGGCGTCCTCGGACAGCAGGACCTGGGAGGCGGTCGCGAGGGTCTCCCCCTGCACCTGGGCACGCACGGTCGAGACGACCTGGGCGCGCACCGCCTCGTACTCCGAGCGCTGGCGCTCCACCCGGTCGCCCAGCCGGTGGAGCTCCGTCCGCGCGCTGCGGAGCCGCAGCCGGGCGTCGTTGACGCGCTCGGAGGCCTGCTCGGCCTCGTGGTACAGGGTCGCTACGCGGTCGCGGACATCGGCGATCGTCGGCTCCGCGCTGCTGGGGGTCGCGGAGAGGACCGACGTCCCGAGGGCGGTGAGGCACAGGGTGCTGAGGGCGCCACAAAGACGCATACGGCCGTCGCTCACGGCGGGAGGCTCCTTCGTCCTACGTCTACCAGGTGAGCTGACGGGTTCGGGCTACGAAGTACCCTACGCAGCGCCGCGCGAGCGCGGCGCCGTGATTCACCCCAAGTACGTGGGTCCCCGGCTCCGGGACGGCACCGTGCCGGCCTCGGACTCGACGTGGTGACTGCGCCGACCAGGTCGTCGGCCCGACAGCCACCGGGGCACACCCTAGGAGCCACGGGTGGCGGGCGCCACTCGGCGGGTCCCGGGACCTCATCCGGTCGCCGCCTCGGGGCCCTTGACCGGGGTGACCATCCGCAGCTGCGGCACCAGTCCGGAGTCGGCGAGGACGCCGAGGGCGCGGCGCTCCTCGTCGTCGAAGCCGGACTCCGGCGGCGGCCCGAGCAGCACCGTCACGACGCAGTCCGAGCAGGCCAGGTCCCTCATCACACAACGGTCGCAGTCGATCAGCATCGCCACGGCGGGCCTCCACGCTCTCTCGTGCCCGGGTCGTTCCCGGACGCCAGGACTCTCGACGCGACCACCGACAGAAACGGCCCCGCCGGTCCATCGGCGTGTCGTGGGCGGCGTCCGGATGGTGGACCGTAAGCACCGGCACGGAGGTGCGACCCGACCCCGTCGCGCTCGGGCGCCGCGGTCAGGAGCGTCCGAGCAGCCTCGGGAGCGTCGCCGCCGCGAGGGCGCGGAAGCCGAGGCGCTCCACGTCGCCGGCCAGCTCCCGGTCGCTGGTGACGACGACCACCGGGCGGCCGGGCGGCTCGAGGTGGAGGAGCTCGCGGATCACGTCGTCGGCGATGACCCCCACCGGGCTGAACCGCACCCGGACCCCTCGTGGCGCCGAGACCAGCGGGCGGGTGCCCGCCTCGCCGGTGTCGGCGGCGTCGAAGACGACCGTGACCTCCACACCGGTGCGAGCAGCAAGGCTCGCCACCCCGGCGAGCAGCCGGTCGCGCTGCCGGTCGAGGGGCAGCTCCGGCCACGTGGTCTTGGTGACGTTGTAGCCGTCGACGACCAGGTGGGCGCGGGGCAGCCGGAGCAGCTCCTCGAGGAGCCGTGGGTCGGTCCGCTCCAACGAGCCGCGACCGGTGGAGACGCGCGACCCCGCGACGCCGTCCTCACCGGTCAGCTCGTCGGCGGGGAGCCGGTCCACGGCCGGCAGCGCGAGCTCGCGACGCAGTCCCTGCGCCGCCTCGGTGAGCGTGTCCAGGAGCAGACGGGCGCGGACCGACCCGCTGACCTTGGCGCTGCGCTCGACCCGGCGAGCCGACGCCAGCTCCTCCTCCAACGACTCGACCCGCGCCCGCAGCCGGCGTACGTCGGCCTCCGCGGAGCCGGCCGCCTGGTCCGCCTCCCGCGCCCGGGCCTCCGCCTCCGACCGCAGCCCGTCGGCCTCGGCCCGGGCCTCCGCGAGCCGCGACCGCGTCTGGCCGAGCTTGCGCCGCAGGTCGACGTTCTCCTCCTTCACCCTCTCGAGGCGCTCGCGGTCGCGCGAGCGCTGGCGGTCGGCGTCGACCCTCAGCTGCGCAACCCGCCCGGTCAGCTCCCGCAACCGGTTCTCCGCCGCCGTCACCGCTGCGGTGGGTGCGCCGCCCGGCTCGCCGTCGTCCGCTCGGTCCTCGACGGTGCCGACGCCCGCCACGTCCCCGGCTGCAGGCCACCCGGGGACCTGGAGCAGCCAGGCGACGGCGACCGCGTCCGCGAGGTCGATCCCGTCGGGGAGCGTGCCGGGACCGCCCTCGGTGACCGCCTCGGCGACCCGGCCGGCGGCGGCCCTCACCTGGACGGCGAGCCTGTCCCGGAAGTCGGGGTCGTCCTCGAGGACGGCCGCGATCTGCGAGCCGGCCAGCCGAGCCCGCCGGGCCGGCGTGAAGGTCGACACCTTCTTGAGCGGCGCGGGGACGTGCTCGACGGCGAGCCGTCCCAGCGCGTCGGCCGCCCTCGCGAGGACCCTCGCGCGGACCGGCGCCGGGAGCGCGCTCAGCGGCGTCACGACCGGGTCCGTCACCGGGCCGAGCCTAGGTCCCCCGGAGCACGACGACCCGGGGGACGAGGCGTGGCGCCCCGGTTCTGTCGGTGCCCGGCCCTAGCGTCCCCGGACATGAGCACGACCTCACCGGTGCGGCCCACCACGACCCCGCCTGACGGCGGTCGCTGGGCGGCGCAGGCCTCCTTCGACGAGCTCGGCCGCCCGCTGCGCGACGTCACCTTCTGCGTCGTCGATCTCGAGACGACCGGTGGCTCGGCGGCGGGCGGCTCGATGATCACCGAGATCGGCGCCGTGAAGGTCCGCGGCGGGGAGGTCCTCGGTGAGTTCCAGACGCTGGTCAACCCCCACCAGGCGATCCCCCCGTTCATCGCGGTCCTCACCGGGATCACCGACTCCATGGTCGCCGGCGCGCCCACCATCGAGCAGGCGCTGCCCTCCTTCCTGGAGTTCGCCCACGGGGCCGTGCTGGTCGCCCACAACGCGCCGTTCGACGTGGGGTTCCTCAAGCACTTCGCGCGGCTGCAGCAGCGACCGTGGCCGCGGTTCGAGGTCCTCGACACCGCCGTGCTGGCGCGCCGTGTCGTCACCCGTGACGAGGCGACCAACTGCAAGCTCGGCACGCTGGCGGCGCTCTTCGGGAGTGCCACGGTCCCCAACCACCGGGCGCTCTCCGACGCGCGCGCGACCGTGGACGTCCTGCACGCCCTCGTCGCCCGGTTGGGGAACCTCGGCGTCCAGACGCTCGAGGAGCTGCAGACCTACACCTCGCGGGTCACACCGGAGCAGCGCCGCAAGCGGCACCTGGGCGAGCACCTGCCGCACGCGCCGGGGGTCTACCTGTTCCGCGACGCCCGGTCCCGCGTCCTCTACATCGGGACCTCGAAGGACCTGCGCACCCGGGTGCGCAGCTACTTCACCGCGTCGGAGACCCGGACCCGCATGGGCCACATGATCACCCTCGCCGAGCGCGTGGACCACGTGGAGTGCGCCACGGCGCTCGAGGCCGGGGTGCGCGAGCTGCGGCTGATCGCCGAGCACCAGCCGAAGTTCAACCGGCGCTCGCGCTTCCCCGACCGCGTGCACTGGGTGAAGCTGACCGTGGAGCCGTGGCCGCGCCTCTCCCTGGTCCGGCAGCCGATCGACGACGGCGCCGACTACGTGGGCCCGTTCTCGTCCCGGAAGGTCGCCGAGCGCGCGGTCGCGGCGCTCCACGAGACGTTCCCGGTGCGCCAGTGCGGCGGCCGGCTCCCCCGCGAGCCGCGGTCCACCGCGTGCGCGCTCGCCGAGATGGGCCGCTGTCTGTCGCCCTGCGACGGGAGCACCACCGCGGAGACCTACGCGGAGGTGGTGACCCGGCTCCGGGCGTCCCTGCTGGCGTCCCCGGAGCCCGTGGTCGGCGCGCTCTCCCGGCGGATGGGGAGGTTGGCGGCGGGTCAGCGCTTCGAGGAGGCCGGGCGCTTCCGGGAGCGACTGACCGCGTTCGTCCGCGGTGCATCCCGCAGTCAGCGGTTGCGGGCGCTGACCCGGTGCCCCGAGCTCGTCGCGGCCCGCAAGGAGGACGGCCGCTGGGCCGTCCACGTCGTCCGCCACGGTCGGCTGGCCGCAGCAGGTGTCATCCCCGCAGGCGCCGACGCCTCCCGGTGGGTGCTCGAGCTCCAGGCCACCGCCGACACCGTGGTGCCCGGGCCGGGTCCGCTCCCCGCGTCGACCGCGGAGGAGACCGAGCTGCTGCTGCGCTGGCTGGAGTCCGACGGCGTGCGGCTGGTGCACGTGGACGGGGAGTGGACCTGCCCGGTCGGCGGAGCCTCGCGTCACCTGGCGGTGCACGACGCCGTCGAGGAGTCACGACGCGAGCTCGCCGGTACGGTCGGGCCATGATCTCCGCCATCGTCTTCGTCAACGCCGAGGTGTCGCGGATCCCCGAGGTCGCCGAGGCGATCGCGGGGCTCGACGGGGTCAGCGAGGTCTACTCGGTGACCGGCCAGATCGACCTCGTCGCGATGGTGCGGGTCCGGGCTCACGAGGAGATCGCCACGGTGGTGACCGAGCGGATCAACACCGTCCCGGGGGTCACCGCGACCGAGACGCACATCGCGTTCCGCACCTACTCACGCCACGACCTCGAGGCGGCTTTCTCGCTGGGGCTCTGACCCGGGCGCCGTGGCGTCAGGACGCGGGGATCGCGGTGCTGCTCGCGGCAACCCAGCGGTCGAGCGTCGCGCGGGCGCTCCCGCTGTCGAGGGACGCCCGGGCCCGCTCGACACCGGACGCGAGCGCAGCGAGCGGGTCGCCGCCCGCCCCGTCGTACACCGCGAGAGCGGCGCCGGCGTTGAGGACGACCGCGTCCCGGACCGGTCCGGGGGCACCGTCGACGACGGCGCGCACCACCCCCGCGTTGACCGTGACGTCGCCGCCGCGGAGGTCGGCGGCGGTGGCGGCCGGCAGGCCCAGGAGTCGGGGGTCGACCTCGACCCGCGTCACCGCGCCGTCCGCCACGGCCCACACCTGCGAGGTGGTGGTCGTCGTCAGCTCGTCGAGCCCGTCGTCGCCGCGGAAGACCCACGCGGACACGCCGCGCCGTGCGAAGACGCCGGCCATCAGCGGCGCCATCCGGGCGTCGGCGCAGCCGATCGCCTGAGCCGCGGGCCGCGCGGGGTTCGCCAGCGGCCCCAGGAAGTTGAAGACCGTCGCGATCGCCAGCTCGCGGCGCGGAACCGCCGCGTGCCGCAGCGCCGGGTGGAACGCCGGTGCGAAGCAGAAGGTGATGCCGGCGTCCGCGCCGACCCGCGCGACCTGGTCCGGGGTGAGGTCGAGCCGGACCCCCAGCGCTTCGAGGACGTCGGCCGCACCTGCCTGCGACGAGGCCGAGCGGTTGCCGTGCTTGGCGACCTTGGCCCCCGCACCGGCCGCCACCAGGGCGGCCATCGTGGAGATGTTGACCGACATCGACCGGTCACCGCCGGTGCCGACGACGTCGAGCCACCGGCCCGGCAGCTCCAGCACCCGGGCGTGCAGGTACATCGTGTCGACGAGCGCGGCGAGCTCGGTCACCGACTCGCCCTTGGTGCGCAGCCCGACCGCGAAGCCCGCGATCTGGACCGGGGTGGCCTCGCCGCTGAGGATCTCCTCCATCGCCCAGGCCGCCTCGGCGGCACCGAGGTCCTCCCCGGCCGTCAGCCGGGACAGCACCTCCGCCCACGTCGGGCCGGCGCCGGGACCGGGGGTCATGCCGGCCGGGCGGGCACCCGGTCGCGCAGCAGGTCGAGGACGACGTCGGCGAGCTGCAGCGGGTCGAGCGGGTGCGGCACCGCCGCGTCGGCGCGCGACCAGGTCGCCAGCCAGGCGTCCTGGGGTCGGCCGATGAGGACCAGCACCGGCGGGCAGCGGAAGATCTCGTCCTTGAGCTGCCGGGCGATCCCCAGACCGCCTGCGGGGACGGCCTCGCCGTCGAGGACGACGAGGTCGATCGATCCGGAGTCCATGTGCTCGATCACCATCGGCTCGGTCGCCACCTCGACGTACTCCAGCCGCGGAAGGTCGGGGTGCGGCCGGGGGCCGAGGGCGCGGAGCACCTCGCCACGAGTGCCCGCGTCGTCGCTGTAGACCAGGACCCGGAGCGAGCGGGCGACCGCGGAGGACGCCGGCGCCGCGGACGAGGTCGAGGAACTCACGCGGCCGATGCTAGCGGAGCGATCGGGCCCGCCAGGGTGCCGGTCAAGGTGCCGTTCAGCGGCTGGTCAGGAGCCGCAGCAGGTCACGCGCGGTCACCGCACGGACCCGTGCTGCTCGGGGAGCCTCTCCTGGCTGTCGAGCCGGTCGAGCCGCCGGTCCTCACGCTCGGCCTCCCGCATCGAGGAGCGCACCCACTGCGCGAACAGCACGAGGAAGAAGACGAGGCCGACCAGGTCGCCGGTGCTCCACAGGATCCCGCCCGCGAGGTGCTGGTCCGCGGCGGGGTCCGGCAGCCACTCCAGGCCGGTGCGTGCCGGGAGCCCGCGGTACCAGTCCCCCGCCACCAGCTCCTCCTGGTTCATCAGCGTGAGGCCGAGGAAGGCGTGGAAGGGCAGCGTGAGCACCATGAGGAGCATCCGGAAGGGGTAGCCCACCCGTCCCGGGACCGGGTCGACACCGACGACGGGCCACAGGAACAGCGCCCCCACGAGGACGAAGTGCACGTGCAGCGCCTCGTGGAGGTACGCCGAGGTGAGCGTGGCGTCGTACCAGGACGTGAGGTAGAGCACCCAGGGGCTGAGCACGAACAGCGCGAACGTCAGCGGTGGCGCGGACAGCAGCCGCACCACCCGGGCGTGCAGGACCGCGAGCAGCCAGCGCCGCGGAGCCGCCGGCAGCGTCCGGAGCGCCAGCGTCACCGGGGCGCCCAGCGCCAGGGCCAGCGGGACCAGCATCGAGAGCGTCATGTGCTGGACCATGTGCGCGCTCAGCAGCGTCGTGTCGTAGGCGGCGAGCCCTGAGCTCGTGGCGACGAGGAAGGCCCCGGTGCCGAGCCCGACGAAGCTGACCGTGCGGCCGACCGGCCAGGTGTCTCCGCGGGCGTGGAGCCTCCGCACACCGAGCAGGTAGAGACCCGCCATCCAGACGCTCACCACCGCCGGGACCGGCGCCAGGTGCCACTGCGTCAGGACGCTCCCGAGGTCGAACGGGGGCAGGTCGCTCACGGTCCCGGCCACCCGTGGCACGGAGCCGAGGACGGCAGCGGCCCACTCGGTCCCGCTCATGGCGCCACCCTAGGCGGTGCCCGGTCAGGGGCTAGGCTGAACAACATGCTCCACAACCTGTTGAGGTCGGGGAACCGTCCGGCGCCTCGCCGGAGGGGCCTGGGGTGGTCCTGAGTGACCGAGGAGACATAATGGCGTCCGTGGCGACCTCAACCGCGGTGATCCCGGCGTCCCGGCTGCACGGCCAGCACGACCGGCCGAGCATGGTGAGCGTCGGGACGATCGTCTGGCTCGCGTCCGAGCTCATGTTCTTCGCCGCTCTGTTCGCGGCGTACTTCACCATCCGCGCGGTCTCACCGGAGCTGTGGGACCAGAACACGGTGAAGCTCAACGTGCCGTTCTCCTCGGCGAACACCACGATCCTCGTGCTCTCCTCGCTCACCTGCCAGCTCGGCGTCTTCGCCGCGGAGCGCGGCCAGGTCGGCCGCCGCGGCGGGGTGCTCAACGTGCCGGGCTGGGGGCTGCGGGAGTGGTTCGTCCTCACCTACGTCATGGGCGCAGTCTTCATCGGCGGCCAGGCGCTGGAGTACACCGAGCTCGTCCACGAGGAGGTCACGCTGGCCTCCTCGGCGTACGGCTCGGTCTTCTACCTCACCACGGGGTTCCACGGCCTCCACGTCACCGGCGGGCTGGTCGCGTTCCTCTTCGTCCTGGGCCGCACCTACCTCGCCCGCAGGTTCACCCACGAGCAAGCCGTGACTGCGATCGTCGTGTCGTACTACTGGCACTTCGTCGACGTGGTGTGGATCGCTCTGTTCGCGACGATCTACATACTCAAATGAGCGGTCCCCGCCGTTCCACCGCAGAGCCGAGTCCCGCGCCCCCCGCCCGACCGGCCGGCCCCCCGGCCCGATCCTGAGGAACCCGACGTGCGCTTCCTGATCGCCCGCCTCTCCGCAGCGCGCCGCCGCCGGGCTGCCGCGCCCGTCGTCCTCCTGCTCGCCCTGCTCTTCACCGGCGGGACGTACGCCGTGCTGGCGCCGGCCTCCGCGGAGGACTCGGCCGCAAGCGCCGACATGGTCGACCAGGGTCGGAACCTGTTCCTCGTGGGCTGCTCGTCCTGCCACGGCGAGTACGGGCAGGGGATCATCACCCAGAACGGCACGCAGTACGGTCCTCCGCTGGTCGGCGTCGGCGCCGCATCGGTGGACTTCCAGGTCGGCACCGGCCGGATGCCGATGGTGCAGCCAGGCGCGCAGGTGGTCGTGAAGAAGACCGTCTACAGCGAGGAGGAGACCGAGGCTCTCGCGGCGTACGTCGCCTCGCTCGGTCCCGGCCCGGCGATCCCCGAGCCGGAGCAGTACGACCCGGACACGATCCCGGAGGACGAGCTCGAGGAGGCCATCGTCCGCGGCGGTCAGTTCTTCCGCACCAACTGCACGGCCTGCCACAACTTCGCGGCCGCCGGCGGCGCACTGCCGGGCGGCAAGTACGCCCCGAGCCTCGCCGACGTCGAGCCCGTGCACATCTACGAGGCACTGATCACCGGTCCGCAGCAGATGCCGGTGTTCTCCGACGAGGTGCTCACCCCCGAGGAGAAGCGCCAGGTCATCGCCTACATCGAGACCATCACTACGCAGCCCGGCTACGGCGGCGCCAAGCTCGGGTCGCTCGGCCCGGTGGTCGAGGGTCTGGTCGGGTGGGTCGTCGGCATCGGCGCCCTCACCGCCTTCGCGGTCTGGATCGCCGCCCACACCGCCCGCACCACCCGGAGGAAGGCAGAGTCGTGACCGACCTCGTGCACGGGAGCACCTCCCGCGACCTGAGCCGCCCAGAGCTGGACGACCAACCGGTCCCCGACCCGGGTCTCCCCGAGCACCAGCCCCGCCCCACCGACGTCGACCCTGCTGCCGAGCGGCGCGCAGAGCGGCAGGTGGCGGCAATGTTCGGGCTCTCGAGCCTCATGGCGATCCTCTTCTGCGTCGCCTACTTCGCCTACGACGTCGGCTCGGACCCCGACGTGGTGCTGGGGGTCGGTGCGTCGAACCTCTTCCTCGGGCTGACGCTGGGGCTGGCGCTGCTGCTCATCGGGATCGGCGCGATCCACTGGGCCCGCAAGCTCATGAACGACCACGAGATGGTGGAGATGCGGCACTCGTCGCGGTCCAGCGACGAGGACCGCGCGGGCACGCTCGAGGCGCTGAAGGCCGGTGGCGATGACTCCGGCATCGGCCGACGGCCGCTGATCCGCAACTCGCTCCTCGGCGCCATGGGCGCGCTGGCGCTCCCGCTGGTGGTCTCGCTGCGCGACCTGGGCGAGCTGCCGGAGGACAAGCTCTACCACACCGTCTGGACCGAGGGGATGCGCGTCGTCCACGACGTCGCGGGCACCCCCATCAAGCCGGAGTGGGTCGAGATCGGCCAGCTGATCAACGCCGAGCCCGACGTCTTCTACAACCCGGAGGAGTACGGCGAGGAGCCGTACGAGGGCGTCCGCCTCAACCAGGCCAAGGCCAAGGCCGCGCTCATCGTGGTGCGGATGCGGCCCGAGGACATCACCCCGACGCCGGAGCGCGCCGACTGGGGGATCGACGGGATCCTCGCCTACTCCAAGATCTGCACCCACGTCGGGTGCCCGATCTCGCTCTGGGAGCAGTGGACCCACCACCTGCTGTGTCCCTGCCACCAGTCCACCTTCGACCTCGCCGACAACGGGAAGGTGATCTTCGGGCCGGCCGCCCGGGCACTGCCCCAGCTCCCGCTGGCCGTCGATGAGGAGGGCTACCTGATCGCCACCAGCGACTTCACCGAGCCGGTGGGCCCGAGCTTCTGGGAACGAGGCGAACGATGAGCACCACAGCAGCACGGACAGCGGCGAAGCCGACCAAGCCGTCCCGCGTCGGGGCGGCGGTCAACTACGCGGACGAACGGCTCGGGCTCGGCGGCGCGCTGCGCAAGAACCTGCGCAAGGTCTTCCCGGACCACTGGTCGTTCATGCTCGGTGAGATCGCGCTGTGGAGCTTCGTCGTCCTGCTGGTCACCGGGGTCCTGCTCACGCTCTGGTACGACCCGAGCATGGCCGAGGTGGAGTACGAGGGCTCCTACGAGCCGCTCCGCGGGATCACGATGTCCCGGGCCTACGCCTCGACGCTCGACATCTCCTTCGACGTACGCGGAGGACTGCTGCTCCGCCAGATCCACCACTGGGCCGCGATGATCTTCATCGCCGGCATGTTCGTCCACATGATGCGCGTCTACTTCACCGGCGCGTTCCGCAAGCCGCGCGAGTTCAACTGGGTGATCGGCTGCCTGCTCCTGCTGCTCGGAAGCCTCGAGGGGTTCACCGGCTACTCCCTCCCCGACGACCTGCTGTCGGGCACCGGCCTGCGGGCCGCCGACGGGTTCATGAAGTCGATCCCGGTCGTGGGCACCTACCTGTCGTTCTTCCTGTTCGACGGGGAGTTCCCTGGCGAGGCGATCATCCCGCGGATGTACTCGATCCACATCCTGCTGATCCCCGGGCTGCTGGTGGCACTGGTCGGTGCCCACATGCTGCTGCTCGTCTACCAGAAGCACACCCAGTGGCCCGGTCCCGGCCGCACCAACGACAACGTCGTGGGCTACCCGATGCTCCCGGTGTACGCCGCGAAGGCCGGTGGCTACTTCTTCATCGTCTTCGGCGTCTCGGCCCTCATGGGCGGACTGTTCTCGATCAACCCGGTGTGGAAGTACGGACCCTACGACCCGTCGCAGGTGACCGCCGGCTCGCAGCCGGACTGGTACATGGGTTGGCCGGACGGCGCCCTGCGGATCTTCCCCGGCTGGGAGAGCGAGTTCCTCGGGGTCACGCTGAGCTGGAACGTGTTCCTGCCGATCATCGTGCTTCCTGGCGTCATGTTCATGATCCTCACCGTGCTGCCGTTCGTGGAGGCGTGGATCACCGGTGACAAGCGGGAGCACCACCTGCTGCAGCGGCCCCGCGAGGCGCCGAACCGGACTGCGACGATGGTGGCGCTGATGACGTTCATCGGCTTGCTCTGGGCGGCCGGCGGCAACGACATCATGGCGCTGAAGTTCGACCTCAACCTCAACTACATCACCTACTTCATCCGGGCCGCGGTCTTCGTGTTGCCGCCGCTGGCGTTCCTCATCACCCGTCGCTGGTGCATCTCGCTCCAGCGTCAGGACCACGAGAAGCTCCTCCACGGCTATGAGACCGGCGTCATCATGCGGTCGCCCGAGGGCGGCTACTCCGAGCGGCACCTGCCGCTCTCCGCGGACGGCGCCTACGTCCTCACCGCCGGTGACCGGGACCCCGTGTACGAGGCCCCCGACGGCGCGGACGACAACGGGGTCGCCGCACCGAAGGCGCTGGCCAACAAGGCGCGGGCCCGGGTGTCGCGGTTCTGGTTCGGCGACAACGTCCCACGTCCGACGCGCGCTGAGCTCGAGGAGGCCCACAGCCATCTCGCGCACGACCTGCACGGGCAGTTCCCACACGGGACGAACGGCCACGGGTCGACGGCGATCGGCACCGGCGGTCGGCACCACCAGGCCGACGGCAACGAGAGCGAGCTGTACGAGACCCCGGCCGCCGACGGGCACCAGTTCGACGGACGCCACGACGTGGTGAAGGACCCGCTCCGCAAGGAGTGACGACCCCCCTCCCCCGCCGAGCCGCCCCTCGTGACGGGTCGAGCCGCCCGCGGTGACCGATCGAGCCGCCCACCATGGTGGGCGGCTCGATCGGCGTCAGGCCGCTGCGCGCAGCGCTGCGTCGACCTCGTGCAGCCACCCGTCGAGGGCCGCTCCTCGGAACGAGTCCTTGGTGACGACGATGACGGTCCACCCGTGGTCGCGGAGCCACCGGCGGCGTGCGGCGTCGTGCCGGCGGTGCACCTCGGAGGTGTGGTAGCGCTCACCGTCGTACTCGATGCAGACCTTGCGCCGCGGGTAGGCAAGGTCCAGCCGGAAGAGCCGGCGACCTTGGTGGACCACCCAGTACTGCGGCACCGGTGTCGGGAGGCCGCCGTCGTGCACCGCCAGCCGGGAGATCGACTCTCCTGACGACTCCGACCGGGGATCTGCCAAGGGCACGAGCGTGCGCGCCTGGACCACACCTCGCCGGCCGCGGTGCCTCAGAAGCTCAGCCTGGAGCTGACCCTGCGTGAGGCCGTGCTCGCGCATGAAGGCGTCCAGCACAGCCATGGCTTCGTACCGGCTGAGTCGGCAGGCGAGGTCGATGCTCGTCCGGACTGGGGTCGTGACGCACACCCCTCCCACGAGGCAGACGTCGGCGGCCTCGAGGTCGCGCTCGCCGCCCCACGCCTCAGCGCGTCGGACACGCTTGCAGCCTCGTCGCACGAAGACGTCGAGAGCAGCCGGGCCAGGGGCGTCCCAGTCCTCTCGGACGTCAATGCCCCACAACCAGGCTGCTGTCCTGTCCACGACGACGGCGTGGGGGCTGCAGACGAGCCCGAGGCACTGTGCACGCAGCTCGATGCTGTCAGGGACGTCGCTGCGGACGTAGGCGTTGACGAGGACCCGGCGTACGAGCCCTGCTGTGAGGAGCCGACGCAGGTCGGCCCTGTTCAGGCCGTCGCGAACGAGCCGCTGCCAGGTGAAGGGTCCCGTCGGGACGCGCCCCAGCAGGTCGGTCAGTGAGGATGCGGACATGCCCGTGAGCGTCCATCGGCCGCGGCTCAGCTCGGCGCCACGGTGCGTCGACCTGAGGACGACGGACGCGTTGGTGCGTCTGGGGACCGTATCCGGCGCCCCACGCGCCACCAGGGGCGGCTCGACCGGTCACCCGGGGCGGCTCGACCGGTCACCCGGGGCGGCTCGACCGGGCATGAGGGGCGGCTCGACCGGTCACCGGGGCGGCTCGACCGGGCATGAGGGGCGGCTCGGCGGGGGGCGGGCCGCGAGGCGTCAGGCGAGGGCGGAGCCCTGCCGGTACTGCGGCCACGGGACGTTCCAGTCGCCGTACCCGTTGGTCGCCTCCATCGGGCGGTCGCTGCCGTGGACGTCGACGACGTCACCGCGCTTGGTGATCCCGTAGAGCCAGGCGGCGTCCTCGGTGCTCATCCCGACGCAGCCGTGCGAGACGTTCGCCGCGCCCTGCGACCCGACCGACCACGGGGCGGCGTGCAGGAACTCACCGGAGTAGGTGACGCGCTGCGCGTACTCGACGTTCTCGATGTTGTAGTACTCCGGGTCGCCCGGCTCGATCCCCGTCGTCGCGGCGTCCATCCGCTTGGTCCGGAACTTCTCGATGATGACCTTGACGCCGGAGCGCGTCGTGAAGCCCGGCTTGCCGGCCGAGATCGGGATCGTCCGGAGCAGCCGGCCGTCGTTGCGGACCTGCATGGTGTGCGCGGCGACGTCGACCTCCATCACGACCGCGTTCCCCACCCGGAAGTGCGTCGACCGGTCCTCCTGGCCGTAGATCCCGCCGCCGGCGGCCACGCCGTTGATGTCGGCGTCGACCGTGACGTCGGTGCCCGGCCGCCAGTACGTCCGTGGCCGCCAGTGGACCTCGTGGTCGGAGATCCAGTGCCAGGTCCCGGCCTGCGCCGGCTTGGTCGACACCGACAGGTGCTCCTCGATCGCGGCACGATCGGTCACCGGGACGTCGAACGCCACGATCACCGGCATCCCGACGCCGACCGTCTCACCCTCGAGCGGCGCGATGCTCGCGTACGTCTGCTGGTCGAGCGTCAGCGGCACGGCCCGGAAGGTGCGGCGCAGCTCCCGGGTCTTGCCGTCCTCGTTGACCGCCGTCGCCGCGAGGTTGTACCTCGTCCCGGGCTCGAGGCGCTCCGTCGCACGCCACCTGCCGTCCTTGGCGAGACGTCCCGGCAGCCGCAGCTGTCCGTTGGCCGAGGTCACCGTGACCCGCTCCAGCGAACCGTCCTCCGCTGCCGCCTCGACCAACGTGTCGACCGGCACCGGCTTCCGAGCGGTGGTGTTGACGACGAGGCGCACGGGGGGTGCCGCGGTCTCCGACGGCTCCGCAGGTGTCGGGTCGCCCGTGGCCGACGAGGTCTCACCCGCACCTGCGCCGGCCCCCGGGTCGCCCGCGTCGGCGTTGCACGCGGCGAGCGCCGGGAGCGTGACCACCGCAGCCACGAGGGCGACCGTCAGGCGACGACGCGCGCCGCTGTCGGGGCGGATGGTGCTCAGCAGTTCAGGCACAGAGGGTTCCTTCGAGGCGACGCGGGTCCGGCTCCGCCAGCGTAACAACGCACACCGAGGAGTTCGCGCCTCGAAGAGCGTGCGACCAGTCACCATCTGGTGACCGGCCGACGGCGCCGGTGACGCCGGTGACGCCGGTGACTCAGTGCGCGTGCTCCCCGCGGTAGTACTCGAAGATCATCCCGCACAGTGCCACGGCGCCCAGCACGACCCCGATGATCACCAGCCACCACGCTCCGAAGGCCGTCGCGTAGACGATGGTCGCGAGCGTCAGCCCGCACCACAGCGGCCACCACGAGTACGGCGGGAAGAAGCCCAGCTCGCCCGCCCCGTCGGAGATCTCGGCGTCGAGGCGGTCCTCGGGTCGCGGCGCCATCCGTCGGGCGTGGAACCCGAGGTAGAAGGTCACGAGCAACGCCAGCAACCCGGTCATCGTCAGCGCGGCGGTGCCCGTCGGGTCACCGGCGATGAACCAGTACGCCGGGGTCACCAGCACGAGGAAGATCGAGCAGATCCCGAAGACCCATGCCTCGGCCTTCATCCGTGCACTCCTCCACTGCCCGAGCCGACCGCCGAACTCTCCGGATCGGACTCACCGAGCTCCATCGCCGCGACCTCCGGGTGGTGGAGGTCGAACGCCGGGGACTCCGAGCGGATCCGCGGCAGCGTCACGAAGTTGTGACGCGGCGGCGGGCAGGAGGTGGCCCACTCCAGCGACCGGCCCCAGCCCCACGGGTCGTCGACGTGCACCAGCGGCCCGCGAGCAGCACGGTAGACATTGAGCGTGAAGGGGATCATCGACGCCGCCAGGATGAAGGACCCGACGGTGCTCACCTGGTTCAGCGTCGTGAAGCCGTCGCCCGGGAGGTAGTCGGCATAGCGCCTCGGCATCCCCTCCACCCCCAGCCAGTGCTGCACCAGGAACGTGGTGTGGAAGCCGACGAAGAGCAGCCAGAAGTGCACCTTCCCGAGCCGCTCGTCGAGCATCCGCCCCGTCATCTTCGGCCACCAGAAATAGAAGCCGGCGAACATCGCGAACACCACGGTGCCGAACACGACGTAGTGGAAGTGAGCGACGACGAAGTAGCTGTCGTTGACGTGGAAGTCCAGCGGCGGGGCGGCCAGGATGATCCCGGTCAGGCCGCCGAAGAGGAACGTGACGAGGAAGCCGACGGCCCAGAGCATCGGGGTGTCCAAGGACACCGACCCGCCCCACATCGTCCCGATCCAGTTGAAGAACTTCACGCCGGTCGGCACCGCGATGAGCAAGGTCATGCCCGAGAAGAAGGCCAGGTCGATCGCACCGGTCGTGAACATGTGGTGCGCCCACACCGCCACCGAGAGGAACGCGATCGCCAAGGTGGCGCCGACCAGCCCGACGTAGCCGAAGATCGGCTTGCGGCTGAACACCGGCAGGACCTCGGTGATGATCCCGAAGAACGGCAGCGCGATGATGTAGACCTCGGGATGCCCGAAGAACCAGAACAGGTGCTGCCACAACACCGACCCCCCGTGCGCGGTGGCGAACACATGGGCCCCGAAGCTGCGGTCGGCCTCCAGCATGAGCAGCGCGCCGGCCAGGATCGGGAAGGCGATGATCACGAGCATGCTCGTGATCAGCGTGTTCCACGTGAAGATCGGCATCCGGAACATCGTCATCCCGGGTGCACGCATGCAGATGATCGTGGTGATGAAGTTGACCGCGCCGAGGATCGAGCCCAGGCCGGCGAGCCACAGGCCCATGATCCACAGGTCACCGCCGACGCTGGGGCTGCGCACCGCGTCGGACAGCGGGGTGTAGGCATACCAGCCGAAGCTCGCCGCACCGGCCGGGGTCAGGAATCCCGAGGCGGCGATGAGGCCGCCGAAGAGGAAGAACCAGAAGCTGAGCATGTTGAGCCGCGGGAACGCGACGTCGGGTGACCCGATCTGCAGCGGCATGATCACGTTCGAGAACCCGAAGAACAGCGGCGTCGCGAAGAGCAGCAGCATGATCGTGCCGTGCATCGTGAAGAGCTGGTTGTACAGCTCGTCGTCGACGATCTGGTTGCCGGGGTAAGCGAGCTCGGAGCGGATGACGAGCGCCATGATCCCGGCCGCGATGAACCAGAAGAACGACACGGCCAGGTACATCTTGCCGATGAGCTTGTGGTCGGTGGTGGTGAGCATCCGCACCACCTGCTGGCCCAGGGTCCTGGTCGGCGCGCCGACCGTCGCCGTGGGTGCCGTGGTCGCGGTGCGACCGGTGTGACCGTGACCTGCGGCGTGCGTCGTCACTCGTTCGCTCCCGACTCCGAGTCCTCGAGGCCTTCCTGCGTGGTGGCGTTCTCGCCGCCGACGACCTCTCCTGTGTTGCCCCTGTCCTCGAGCTCCTGCAGGTGGTCGGCGAACTCGTCCGCCGAGACGACCTTGACGTCGAACAGCATGCGCGAGTGGTAGCTGCCGCACAGCTCGGCGCACCTGCCCTCGAACGTCCCCTCACGCGTGGGGGTCATCATGAAGTTGTTCTCCCGCCCCGGGATGACGTCGAGCTTGTAGGTGAACGCCGGCACCCAGAACGAGTGGATGACGTCCGGGGACCGGAGCTGGAACAGCACAGACTCCCCGACCGGCAGGTACAGCGTCGGGATGTCCTGCGGGGTGCCGGTGTCGTAGACCGTCGTCTGCCCGTCGAGCGCCTCGTCCTCGATGTAGTTGAACGTCCAGGACCACTGCTGGCCCACGACCTTCACGACGTGGTCGGCGTCGGTCTCGTTCTCGCCGACGGTGGCGTACGCCGGGCTCTCACCCTGGGCGTCGATGACGAACTTGAAGAAGACGAGCACGACGACGACCGGCGCCACCGTGTAGAGCATCTCCATCGGCAGGTTGTAGCGGGTCTGCACCGGGACCTCGTCGTCGTGGCGACGGCGGTACTTGATCACCGCGAAGAGGATCAGTCCCCAGGTCATGACGCCGACGATGAGCGCGGTGACCCAGGTCCACTGCCAGAAGGTGATCACCGAGGCGGAGTGCTCAGCGGCCCCTTCGGGCATCGCCCCGCGCTCCCACTCACCCTGCGTGGTCGCCGAACAGGCGGTGAGCGCCAGCAGGCCGACGGCGGAGGCCGCCCACCGACCGACGCGCCCCAGCCGCGGGGGTTGCTGCAGACCCACGAGGAAGGCCTCTCTTCTCGCGCTGGACCGACACGGGCACCCTACTACCCGGCTGTGAGGACGATGAGAGCGCCGCTCCTGCGCACCGGACGCCTACAGTCGCAGCCGTGGCCTCTCCCGAGCAGCCGGCCCCGCGCTACCTCGACGGCGCCTCCAGCGAGCCGCTGCACCCCGTCGCCCGGGACACCTGGCTGGCCGCCCAGGACGCGGGCTGGGCCGACCCGCTGCGCCTGCACCAGCAGGCCCGGACCGCTCGGCTCCTGCTCGACAACGCCCGGGCGGTCGTCGCCGAGGCGTTCTCGGCACGCGAGGACGAGGTGACATTCACCGGCTCCGGCACCAGCGCCACCCACGCAGGGCTCCTCGGGCTGCTGCACGGCCGGTCCCGGGTCAGCCTCCGCCTCGCGCACCCGGCGGTCGAGCACTCCGCCGTGTTCGCGGCGGCCCGGTGGTGGCAGACCTGGGCGAGCGGCACCGTCGAGGTGCTGCCGGTCGACCGGCACGGCCGGCTGGACCCCGCGTCCCTCACACCCGACCTCACGGCGGACCTCGGCGTCCTGGCGGTGCAGCAGGCCAACCCCGAGGTGGGGACCGTCCAGCCGGTCGAGGCGCTCGCCGCAGCCGCGAGCGGCGTGCCGGTGTTCGTCGACGCGTGCGCCGCGGCCGGGCGGCTGCCGCTCCCCGCAGGCTGGGGGGTGGCCGCCGCTTCGGCGCACAAGTGGGGTGGCCCCGCCGGCGTCGGGGTGCTGCTGGTCCGCAAGGGCGCCCGCTGGCGCCCGCCCTTCCCCACCGACGACCGCAGCGACCCCCGCACGAGCGGCTTCGAGGACGTCCCCGGGGTCCTCGCGGCGGCTGCGGCGCTGCAAGCGGCCGTGGCGGAGGCCGAGGAGCGCAACGCCCGGCACGAGCGGCTCGCGCTGCGGCTGCGCGCCGCGCTGGCGACGGTCCCCGACGTCGAGGTGCACGGCGACCCGCAGGGCGGGCCGGACCGGCGCCTCCCGCACCTGGTGTCGTTCTCCTGCCTGTACGTCGACGGGGAGGCCCTGGTCACCGAGCTCGACCGACGGGGTTTCGCGGTGGCCAGCGGCTCGGCCTGCACCGCGAGTGCCCTCGAGCCCTCCCACGTCCTCGTCGCCATGGGAGCGCTGACCCACGGCAACGTCCGGGTCTCGTTCACCCGCACCACGACCGAGGCGGACGTCGACGCGCTGGCGGCGACACTGCCGGCCGTGGTCGGAGCTCTGCGGGACCGGGCGCTGGCGTGACGGGTCCCGAGCCGCCCTCGCCCGACCTGACCCTGGACTGCCGCGGGCTGCGCTGCCCGCTGCCGGTGATCCGGCTGGCGACCAGCATCGGCGACGTCGCCGTCGGCGGGGTCGTTGCCGTCGAGGCGGACGACCCCGCGACCCGCGCGGACGTGCCGGCGTGGTGCCGCATGCGCGGCCAGGAGTACGTCGGTGAGGCGACGGCGGACGACGGCACGCCCGCCTACCTGGTGCGGCGTCGGGGCTGACCCCCCGCGCCCGGGTCAGGGGCGGGTGGTCACGAGGTGCTCGCCGACCTCGTCCGCCGCCTCGTCGCCGTACGCCGCGGCCAGTCGGTCGAGGAACGCCCGGCGCTGCAGCGAGTACTCCTGGGGGCCGACACCCTCCACGACGTACACCGCGAGCAGGCAGCCCAGCTGCGCGGCTCGCTCGTGACTCAGCCCCCACTCGAGCGCAGCGAGGAAGCCGGCCCTGAAGGCGTCACCGACGCCGGTCGGCTCGACCCGGGCGATCTCGGGGACCGCGGCGACCTCGAACGGCGGTGAACCCTGCTGCTCGACGCGCACCCCGGACTTGCCCAGCGTGACGACCCACGTGCCGACGCGGCGGAGCACCTCCTCGGCGCTCCAGCCGGTCTTCTGGGTGATGAGGGCGGCCTCGTACTCGTTGGAGAACAAGATGTCCGCGCCGTCGATGAGGTCACGGATCATGTCGCCGTCCCCGAAGGCCAGCTGCTGGGACGGGTCGGCGATGAAGCCGTAGCCGCGGTCCCGGCACTCCTGGGTGTGGCGGCACATGCCCACCGGGTCGTTGGGGCCGACGAGGACGTAGGAGACGTCGCCGACCCGCTCGACGATCGGCGCCAGCTCGATGTCCCGGGCCTCGGTCATCGCCCCGGCGTAGAACGAGGCGATCTGGGCCATCGTCGAGTCGTTGGTGCACACGAAGCGCGCGGTGTGGCGGGTCTGGGACACCCGGACGCCGCTGCAGTCGACGTGGTGCCGCTCCAGCCAGGCGCGGTAGTCCACGAAGTCCTCGCCCACCGCCCCCACGAGGACGGGCCGCAGCCCGAGGCTCCCCAGACCGAAGCTGATGTTCGCTGCGCACCCGCCGCGGCGCACCTCCAGGTCGTCGACGAGGAAGGACAGCGCGATCTTGTCCAGCTGGTCCACCACGAGCGAGTCGGCGAACCGCCCCGGGAAGGTCATGAGGTGGTCGGTGGCGATCGAGCCGGTGATGAGCAGCGACACGGCGGGCTCCTGAGGCGGGCGGACGGCTCGGCAACGGGGAGGAACAGTACCCGCTGGCGCGGTGTGGTCCAGCCGTCGGGGCCACGGCGGGAACCCGCGGCGCGGCCCGCGCGTCCGATGGGCATGGAACGGTGGTCCGAGGAGCACAGGACGGCGCTGAGCGCGCTCGTGGCGCTGGTGGTGGCGGCGGTGCTGGTCGCGGGGTGGGCGCTCGCCCAACGCGGATCGAACGGTACGGGCGGCGGTACGGCCGGGGTCGGTGCCGGTGCTACCGGCGGCGGGGTCGCGGGTGATCCCGGCTCGGGAGCGGCCGGCGGCGGCGGGAGCGTCGACCGGGGCGCGGACCCCGGCGCCGACCAGCCGGCCGTCGGCCGCGGGCCGGTGCTGGCCGAGGGCGCGGTGCGGGTCGACTCCTACGTCGTCCGCGATCGGCGGCTGCTGGTGAACTACACCAACGGGGTCGCCGAGTGCTACGGCGAGGTCGCCGTCGGCGCGGTCAGGGAGCGCGGTGACGCGGTCACCGTCACGCTGCGGGCCGTGCCGCCGGTGGAGCCGGCCGAGGTGTGCATCGACATCGCGGTGACCGGGACGCTGGCGGTCGAGCTGCAGTCACCGCTCGGGCAGCGGTGGGTCCTCGACGGCGGCTTCGAGCCGGAGGTGCAGGTACGCCGGGTGCGGCACCCACACGGCGATCCGTTCCCCGGGCCCGCCGTCGGGACCGAGCCCGACGGGCTGACCGGCTGAGACTCCTGGACGCAACGCAGCCCCCTGCCGCCGGCAGGGGGCTGCGTCGTGCCGGACGGGCCGCAGCCCGCGCTCGGCGACCCGTCAGTGGAAGGAGTCGCCGCAGGCGCAGGAGCCGGTGGCGTTGGGGTTGTCGATCGTGAACCCCTGCTTCTCGATGGAGTCGACGAAGTCGATGACCGCGCCGTTGAGGTAGGGAACGCTCATCCGGTCGACGACCACCTCGACGCCGTCGAAGTCGGTGATCGCGTCGCCGTCGAGGTCGCGCTCGTCGAAGAACAGCTGGTAACGGAGGCCGGAGCAGCCACCCGGCTGGACGGCGATCCGCAGCTTCAGGTCGTCACGGCCCTCCTGCGCGAGGAGGCTGCGCACCTTGCCGGCGGCGGTGGGCGACAGGTTGATGCCGTCCGTGCGGATCTGGGTGTCGGTCTGGACCTGCTCGGTCATGGGGGGCTCCCTCGGTCGAACTGCGGACAGCAATGTCAATCGTCGCACACGACCGGTTGTTCCTGGCCGGGCCGATCCGTGCCGCTCCCCACACCGCTCGGCACGGCTACGTCAACGGCTAGGGAGTCAACGGCTGCAACGGGCTGTCAGCGGGAGGTCAGCGGGACCAGGACCGGGCGACGCGCTGGGCGAGCTGCTCGAGACTGCCCGCCGGATCGGCGAACGAGCGCTCCTCCCCCACCAGGTCGACGAGCGAGTACGCCGACTCGACGCCCAGCGTGCGCATCTCCCGGGCGCCGATGAGCACCTTCCCGGCGAGCGCGATGCACGGCCGCGCTGCGGCGGCGGCGACCTCCGCGACGCCGTAGGGGACCTTGCCCGAGCGCGACGAGAAGTCGAACGCGCCCTCGCCGGTCACGACCAGGTCGGTGGCGGCCGCCCGCTCGGGCAGCCGCAGCGTCTCCGCCACGAGCTGCACGCCCGGGCGCCGGTCGGCGCCGAGGAGCAGCAGGGCGAAGCCGAGCCCACCCGCAGCCCCGGCTCCCTTCCCGAGCGCGAGCCGCTTGTCGGTCGCGGCGGCGAGCCGCTCCAGCGCAGCGTCGAGGACCTGCACCCGGTCCGGCGCCACTCCCTTCTGAGGCCCGTAGACGTTGGTGGCTCCGACCAGCCCCAGCAGCGGGTTGTCGACGTCGCTCGCCGCCAGCAGCGCGACGCCGGCGACCCGAGCACGGGCGGGCGCCAGGTCGACCCGCTCGAGCGGTGCGAGCGCCAGCGGCCCGCTGGTCAGCAGGTCCGGCGGGTCGGAGGTCGCACCCAGCGCCGCCAGCAGCCCCGCACCCCCGTCGTTGGTCCCCGACCCGCCGAGGCCGACCACGATCCGGCGTACCCCGGCGTCGACGGCGGCGGCGAGGAGCTGCCCCACGCCATACGAGGACGCCCGCTCCGGGTCCCGCAGCCCGGGAGCGACGAGGTGGAGGCCGCACGCCTGCGCGGACTCGACGTAGGCCGTGTCGCCCTCGACCAGGAGCGTCGCCGGGACGTCCTCCCCGAGCGGCCCGCGAACGGTGACACTCACCAGCTCGGCCGGACGCTCTCGTTCCACGGCCGCGAGGACGTCGACGAACCCCGGGCCGCCGTCGGCCATCGGGGCGAGGTCCAGGACGTCGTCAGGGGCGTGACGCCGCCAGCCGGCGGAGATCGCCGCCGCCGCCTCCGGGGCGCTCAGCGTCCCGGCGAACTTGTCGGGGGCCACCAGGACTCTCACCGCGACCCGCGCTCCCCTCGGCCCGCCCGGCGGACCTCCGGAACAACGGCCTCGCGCACGGCGTTCACCCTAGTGCTCGGCGGCTGCCGGGCCGTTGCCCACCAGTCCGACCGGCTCAGTGCCGGTCCCGCGATGGGAGGATGCCGTCATGGCACACGCCCCGGTCCTCAGCACGCCCACGAAGGTCAGCCTGCCGCTGCTCGTCCTCGGGCGTGGCACCGACGCGGCCTCCGAGCGCGGCGTCGACTGTCCCGGCGACCTGCCCCCCGCCTCCGACCCGGACCTCGTCGCCCGGGCGCGCGCCGCCAAGGCGGCGCTCGGCGAGCGCGTGTTCGTGCTCGGCCACCACTACCAGCGCGACGAGGTCGTGCAGTTCGCCGACGTCACCGGCGACTCGTTCAAGCTCGCGCGGGACGCGGCCGCGCGGCCGGAGGCGGAGTACATCGTCTTCTGCGGCGTTCACTTCATGGCGGAGTCGGCCGACATCCTCACCGCCCCGCACCAGAAGGTCGTCCTCCCCGACCTCGCTGCCGGCTGCTCGATGGCCGACATGGCGCGGCTGGCGCAAGTCGAGGACGCGTGGGACGCGATGGCCGACGCCGGGATCCTCGACTCGGTCGTCCCGGTGACCTACATGAACAGCTCGGCCGACATCAAGGCGTTCTGCGGGCGCAACGGCGGCGCGGTGTGCACGAGCAGCAACGCGGAGGTCGCCCTGCGGTGGGCCTACGAGCAGAAGGGTCCCGACACCAAGGTGCTGTTCCTGCCCGACCAGCACCTGGGGCGCAACACCGCGGTCCTGCAGCTCGGGATGTCGCTCGAGGACTGCGTGGTCTGGAACCCGCTGCTCCCCAACGGCGGCCTCACGGTCGAGGAGCTGGCCGGGGCGCGGATGATCCTGTGGAAGGGGCACTGCTCGGTCCACGGCCGCTTCACCGTCGACTGCGTCGACGCCGTACGCCGCCGGGTGCCCGACGTCACGGTGCTCGTCCACCCGGAGTGCACCCATGAGGTCGTCACCGCTGCAGACCTCGTCGGGTCGACCGAGTTCATCATCAAGACGGTGGCCGCGGCCCCGACCGGGTCGTCGTTCGCGATCGGCACCGAGCTGAACCTCGTCCAGCGGCTGGCGCAGGACCACCCCGACAAGAACGTGATGTTCCTCGACAAGACCGTCTGCTACTGCTCGACGATGAACCGGATCGACCTGCCGCACTTCGTGTGGGCGCTGGAGAACCTGGTCGCCGGCAACGAGGTGAACGTCATCACCGTCGACCCCGACACCGAGCACTGGGCGAAGGTCGCGCTGCAGCGGATGCTCGACCTCCCGGGGGTCTGACCGGCTCGACGGTTCCCCAAGGGATGTCGGCAACCTGGTGCTCCCCACGGGTCACAAGCCATGGGGAGTCGCAAGACGCCGACATCCCTTGGGGAACCGAGGGCGCTACAGCCCGGGCGCACCCCAGACCGCGAGCCACTTGGTGAGGTCCCGCTCGACGGCGATCTCGCCCGCCAGCAGGTCGCGGACCTGCAGCTCGAGGAGGTTGTCGCGCTGCCGGACGCCGGAGGTGGGCGCGAAGGGGTAGAAGGTGCCGCGCTTGTAGAGGTACACCAGCGCCAGCGACCGTCCCGCCGCGTCGGTGAAGGACACCAGCGAGCACAGCAGCGCCGGTCCGAACCCCTGCGCCTCGAGGGAGGTGTTGACGGCGTGCAGGTCGGTGGCGAGCGAGGAGAGGTCCGGCTGCCGGGTGAGCAGCCAGGCGAAGCCGAACTCGTCGGTGCTCAGCTCGACGTCGGGGTCGTCGTCGTTGTCGAGCAGCGCGACGACGTCCTGCAGGGTCTGGTGGAAGGCGGGACCCTCGGCGGCCCGGAAGCACACGGCGCCGCGCCCCGTCGGCTCGAAGCCGAGCGCGCTCTGCAGGGTGATCCCGGCGTCGGGGATCGCGAACAGCGCGTCGAGGTCGGCCTGCTTGGGCTTGCTGCGGCCGAGTAAGGCGTCGAGCCATCCCATCAGTCGGGAGCCATCAGCGCGGGACCGGACCGTCGTAGGGCCGCCCGAGTTCCGCCGAGATCCGGGCCAGCTGGTCGAGCCGCTGCTCGAGCGAGGGGTGCGTCGACGTCAGCGTCCGCCAGGAGACGCCGCTGACGGCCGGGGCGATGAAGAACGCGTTCATCGGCTGCGCCGTGCGCAGGTCCCGCTGCGGAATCGCCGACATCTCGCCGGTGATCTTCGTCAGCGCGCCGGCCAGTGCCGAGGGTCGACCGGTCAGGTAGGCGCCCGAGCGGTCGGCCGACAGCTCGCGGTAGCGGGAGAGCAGCTTGGTGGCGAAGAAGCTGATGGCGTAGACCACGAGGCTCGCGAGGAGGATCAGCAGCCACACCGGCGGCCCGCTCCGGTCGTCCCGGCGACCGACCCCCAGCCCGCCGTACTGCGCGCCGCGGAGCACCATCCCGGTGACGATGCCGGCCGAGGACGCCAGGGTCATGACGAGGACGTCCCGGTGCGCGACGTGCGACAGCTCGTGGGCCAGCACCGCCTCGAGCTCCTCGGCCGACAGCCGGTCGATGATGCCGGTGGTGACGCACACGGCCGCCCGCGCCGGCGAGCGCCCGGTCGCGAAGGCGTTGGGGAGGTCGGTGTAGGCGATGGCGACGCGCGGCTTCGGCATGTCGGCGAGCGCGCAGAGCCGGTCGATCATCGCGTGGAGCTCCGGCGCCTCCTGCGGCGCGACCTCACGTGCTCGCATCGCGCGCAGCGCCAAGGTGTCGGAGTTGTACCACTGGTACCAGGCGATCGCGAGGCCGGCGACGCCGATGATGATCGCCACCGGCCCGCGCGTCAGCGCCATGAGGCCCACCACGATCGCCACGAACAGTCCGCCCAGCAGGAACAGCGTCGCGGACATCCGGACGGTCAGGCCGGTGTCCGTGACGAACCGGGTCCGCGCCATCAGTCGGGGACCAGCCCCTCGTCGGTCATGAGGGCGCGCACCTCGTCGATCATCGCGTCGGAGGGCGGCAGGATGAAGTCGGACTCCTCGAGCGAGTCGTCCTCGAGCCGGGTGCCCTGCGTGCGTACGGCGTCGAGCAGGCTGGTCATCCCGGTCCGGAACGCCGTCTCGTCACCGGTCTCGACGGCTCGCTCCACCGCGGCGTCGAGGGCGTTGAGCGCCTCGAGGTGGGCGTCGTCGACGTCCCACTGGCCCTCGCCGAGGATCCTGACGATCACGCTTCCTCCTGCTGCTTGCGGGTCTCGACCGGGGTGGCCGCGGTGGACTGGCCCTCGATGGCTCCGGCGGTGCCGCTGGCGCCGAGCGCCGGGCGCGCGCCGGAGCCGCCGGCCTTGAGCGCCGCCAGCTCGGCCTCGACGTCGGAGTGCGAGGACAGGGCGTCGAGCTCACGGCCGATGTCGTCGCCGCGGTTGATCGCGGTGGCGTCGTCCAGCGCGCCGGAGGCGAGCAGCTCGTCGATGGCGCCGGCCCGCGCCTGCATCTGTGCGGTCTTGTCCTCGGCGCGCTGGACCGCGAGGCCGATGTCGCCCATCTCCTCGGAGATGCCCGAGACCGCCTCGGTGATCCGGGTCTGCGCCTGGGCGGCGGTGTAGTTCGCCTTGATGGTCTCCTTGCGGGTCCGGAACGCCTCGACCTTCGCCTGGAGCCGCTGGCTGGCGAGCACCAGCTTCTCCTCCTCGGCCTGCAGCTGCGCGTGCTGGGCCTGCAGGTCGCTCAGCTGCGTGGTGAGCCCGCTCTTGCGGGTGAGCGCCTCCCGCGCGAGGTCCTCCCGGCCGAGCCCCAGCGCCTTCTGCGCCTGGTCGGTCAGCTTGTCCGACTGCTGCTGGAGCTGGTTGATCTGCAGCTCGACTCGCTTGCGGCTGGTGGCCACGTCCGCCACGCCCTTGCGCACCTTCTGCAGCAGCTCGAGCTGCTTCTGGTAGCTGTAGTCGAGCGTCTCGTTGGGGTTCTCGGCCCGGTCGAGCGCCGTGTTCGCCTTGGCGTTGAAGATCAGTCGGAAGCGTTGCATGAGACCCATGCACCCAGCCTAGGAGCCTCGTCCAGGGCTCCCCCGGTGCCCCTCCCACGCACGGCGCCGCGCGCCGTACCCTGGGGGCCTCCCGCTCCGTCTCCCGAAGGCCGTCGTGTTCCGTCGCAGCAAGTCCGACTCCTCCGCCGTCACCGGCACCGCCACCACGACCTCGCGCCGGTCGGGCGGCAGCACGGCGTACCGCCCGGGGACGGAGGGCGCCGCTGACGGCACCGACGGCGCCGCCGCGACGGGACGACCGGTGCAGCTCGGGAAGGGCCGCCCGACGCCGAGCCGCAAGGAGGCCGAGGCGGCGGCGCGGGCCCGCGCCAAGGCGGCCCTGGACCCGAAGCTGACCCGCAAGCAGGAGCGGGAGCGGCGCTTCGAGGCGGGCCGCGCCGCGCGGGAAGGCATCAAGTCCGGCGACGAGCGCTACCTGCGGCCGCGTGACCAGGGGCCGGAGCGCCGCTTCGTGCGCGACTTCGTCGACGCGCGGCTCTCGATGGCCGAGCTCGCGGTCCCGGGCTTCCTCATCAGCTTCGTGCTGTCGGCCTCGGGCGCCGCGACGATCGGCAGCAGCCTGCTCAACGCGCTGCTGCTGGTGATCGTCGTCGACTGCGTCCTGCTCCGCTTCCGGCTCCGCAGCGAGCAGAAGCGACGCTTCCCCGACGCCGACCACAAGGGCACGACGTTCTACGCGCTGGTGCGGGCGCTGCAGATCCGTTGGCTCCGGCTGCCGAAGCCGCAGGTCAAGCTGGGCCAGGCGCTGCCGGACACCTACCGCTGACCACAAGGGCCGGCTCGTCGCCGTGCGACCCGGTCCCCGGCTCGCCGGACCGCTCTGCCTAGGGTCGGAGCCATGCAGACACGCAACCTCGGCTCCAGCGGGCTGAAGATCACCGAGATCGCCTACGGCAACTGGCTCACCCACGGGTCCCAGGTCGAGGAGGACCGCGCGCGCGCGTGCGTGCGCGCCGCCCTCGACGCCGGGATCACCACGTTCGACACCGCGGACGTCTACGCCAATACCCGCGCCGAGACCGTCCTCGGCGCAGCCCTCGCCGGTGAGCGGCGGGACGGGCTGGAGATCTTCACCAAGGTCTACTTCCCCACCGGCCCCAAGACCAAGAACGACCACGGGCTCTCCCGCAAGCACGTCATGGCGTCGATCGACGGCTCGCTGCGCCGGCTGCAGACCGACTACGTGGACCTGTACCAGGCGCACCGCTACGACTACGACACGCCGATCGAGGAGACGATGCAGGCGTTCGCCGACATCGTCCACGCCGGGAAGGCCCACTACATCGGGGTGTCTGAGTGGCGGGCGGAGGAGCTGCGGCGGGCTCACGAGCTGGCCCGTGAGCTCAACATCCCGTTCGTCTCGAACCAGCCGCAGTACAACATGCTGTGGCGGGTCATCGAGGCCGAGGTCGTCCCCACCTCCGAGGAGCTCGGAATCGGCCAGATCGTGTGGTCGCCGATCGCGCAGGGCGTCCTCACCGGGAAGTACGTCCCGGGTCAGCCGCCGCCGGCGGGGTCCCGCGCCACCGACGACCAGGGCGGCGCGAACATGATCAAGCGCTGGCTCGACGACGACCTGCTGCGGCGGGTCCAGGACCTCAAGCCGCTGGCCGAGGAGGCGGGCCTGAGTCAGGCGCAGCTGGCGGTCGCGTGGACGCTGCAGAACCCGAACGTCTCGGCTGCCATCATCGGGGCGTCCCGTCCGGAGCAGGTGCAGGAGGCCGTCGGCGCCGCCGGCGTACGGCTCGAGGAGGACCTGCTGCGGCGCATCGACGAGGTCCTCGGCGACGTCGTCGAGCGCGACCCGGCGAAGACGGAGTCCCCGCGCCGCGAGATGTTCTCCTGACCCGCCGAGCCGCCCCTCGTGACGTGTCGAGCCGCCCCTCGTGACGTGTCGAGCCGCCCGCCATGGTGGGCGGCTCGACCGGGCATCAGGGGCGGCTCGGCGGACAGCAAGAGTCCGCCGCCCCCGGCGGTCAGCCCACGCGGCGGTCAGCCGCCCGCGGGCCGCAGGCTCATCGGGCCATAGACGGTCCGGTCGCCGTCGACCAGGACGACCGCCTCGACCCCCGCCTCCAGCAGGTCACGCCACTGCTCGCCGACCCAGCTCTCGGCGTCGCTCTGGGAGGGGAACACGGTCGTCCCGCCGGGAGGCGCGACCTCGACCCCGGAGGCGTCGAGGAGCCGCCACCGCCAGGTTGCGGACGAGGGCGTGCGCTCGGGCAGGAAGCCGGACGGCTCGGGCGCGTGGGTCACGCCGGTCAGGCTAGTCGAGGCCCCCGACAGGACGGCTCGGCAGCGACCGCAGAGTCCGACGACTCAGTCGGACCGCACAGGCGAGGGCACGAACGGCGGCCGGGTCACCTCGAACACCTCGCGGCGGCCCCGGACGTCGACCGAGACCTCCGCTCCCTCCTGCACCTGAGCGGCGAGCAGCGCCAGCCCGACGCCGGTCCGCAGCGTCGGCGAGAACGTCCCGGACGTCACCACTCCGAGCGGGACGTCGGCGACGAGGAGCACCCGCATGCCCGGCCGCGGGATGCCGCGCCCTCGGGCCACGAGCCCGCGCAGCAGCCGCCGGGGACCCTTCTCCCGCTCCGCCCGCAGCACCTCGCGGCCCCAGAAGGCCGGCTTCTCCCAGCCGACCGCCCAGCCCAAACGAGACTCGTTCGGCGTCGTGTCGAGGGAGATGTCCTGGCCGTGGAGCGGGTAGCCCATCTCCGTCCGCAACGTGTCCCGGGCGCCGAGCCCGCAGGGGCGGGGTGAGGCGCCTTCCGACGTACGCACCGCGAGCAGCGCGTCCCACAGCGGCGCCGCGCCGGTGCTGGGCACCAGCAGCTCGTAGCCGCGCTCCCCCGTGTAGCCGGTGCGGCAGACGATCACCGGCGCGTCGGCGTGCTCGGCCACCACGAACGACATGTAGGCGTGCCCGACCGGCAGCCCGAGCGCCGCGAGGACCTCGTCGGCCGACGGTCCCTGCACCGCGAGCACCGCGTGGTCCGCGTGCTCGTCGCGGACCTCGACCCCGCGAGGCGCTGCTGCGGCCAGCCGGCGTGCGACCTCGGCGCTGTTGGCGGCGTTGGGCACCAGCAGCACCTCGTCCTCGGACAGCAGGTAGGCGATCAGGTCGTCGACGATGCCGCCCGTGGACTCGTCGCAGCACAACGTGTACTGCGCGCGCCCGGGTCCGATCCGGCCGAGGTCGTTGGTGAGCGTGGCGTTGACGAAGTCGGCCGCCCCGTCGCCGGTGACCCGGACCTTGCCGAGGTGGCTCACGTCGAAGACCCCGACGCTCCCGCGGACCGCAGTGTGCTCCTCGAGCACCCCGCCGCGGTACTGCAACGGCATGTCCCAGCCGCCGAACGCGGCGAACTTCGCTCCGGCGGCCACGTGACGGTCGTGCAGCGGCGACTGCCGCGCGGCGGACATGGCCGTGAAACTACCGGAGGCCGCCGGTCCGGCCGCTCTGTGACCCCGCATAGCATCGCGGCCATGACCTCGATCGTCCTACGCACCGGCGACCCCGCACGCATGACCACCGACGCCGTCGTCGTCGGTGTGCTCGCTCCGGCACGTGGTGACAGCGACGAGGCTGCGAGCCTGGCACCCGGAGCCGAGGCGGTCGCCGAGGCGTGGGGCGGCCGGCTGGCGCCGCTGCTCGTGCAGCTCGGGGTCACCGGCAAGCAGGGTGAGACCGTCACGGTCCCCGCGCCGGACGGCGTCGAGGCGGACCTCGTGGTCTTCGTCGGACTGGGCCGCGAGGTCGACGACACCGCCGTACGCCGCGGCGCGGGCGCGGCCTCTCGGGGGCTCGGCAAGGCAGCCAGCGCCGTGCTCGCACTGCCCGCGGACACCCCGGCACGGGTCCGAGCGGTGGTCGAGGGATTCCTGCTCGGTGGCTACCGCTTCGACACCTACCGCAGCACGCCGTCCGAGGACGGTCCGGGCGAGGTCGTCGTCCTCACCGAGCACGCGGAGGACGCCGCGTTCGCGGCCGCGGCGGACGTCGCCCGGACCGTCGCCGCGGCGGTGGCCCGGACCCGGGACTGGGTGAACACCCCGCCCGGCGACCTCACGCCGCCGGCGTTCGCGGACGCGGTGGTCGCCGCGGGGACCGAGCGCGGCACCGGCGAAGCAGGGGCTGCCGGGTCGGCCGTCGAGGTCGTCGTCGTCGACGAGCAGGAGCTGGCCGACCGCGGCTGCGGCGGGATCCTCGGCGTCGGGCGGGGCTCGGCGAGCCCGCCGCGGCTCGTGCAGCTGACCTACCGCGGCTCCCGCAGCGACGACGCGCCGCTGCCGCACCTGGCGCTGGTCGGCAAGGGGATCACGTTCGACTCCGGCGGGCTGTCGATCAAGCCGGCAGCCGCGATGGTCACGATGAAGATCGACATGGCGGGAGCCGCTGCCGTCGTCAACGCGACGTACGCGATCGCCGACCTGGGGCTGCCCGTCGACGTCACGACGTTCGTGCCGATGGCGGAGAACATGGTGTCGGGCTCCGCCACCCGCCCGGGTGACGTCCTCACGATGTACCGGGGGCGGACCGTCGAGGTCCTCAACACCGACGCCGAGGGGCGGCTCGTCCTCGCCGACGCGCTGGGCCACGCGGTGGAGGCCGAGCCCGACCTGGTCGTTGACGTCGCCACGCTCACCGGCGCCTGCGTCATCGCGCTCGGCGACCGGGTGTCCGGCCTGTTCGGCACCGAGGACGCGGTCGAGCAGGTGCAAGCCGCGGCCGAGCGCGCCGGCGAGGCGCTGTGGCACCTGCCGATCCCCGAGGAGATGGGCGAGAAGGTGCGCGGGAACAGCAAGCTCGCGGACCTCGCCCAGCACAACACCGAGCGGTGGGGCGGCGCGTCGTACGCCGCCGCGTTCCTGCGCGAGTTCGTCGAGGACGTCCCCTGGGCGCACATCGACATCGCAGGACCGGCGTTCAACGAGAAGGGTGCCTACGGCCATGTGACAGCCGGCGCCACGGGCGTGGCCGTCGCGACGCTCGTCGAGCTGGCGCGCGGCCTCGCAGGCTCGCCGGAGGCCTAGCCCGGGGGGGCCGACCGGCTGCCGCCCCGGCGGCGCCGACGTGCCGCCCCGGTGGTGCCAGGCGCGGGTGTGAGCCGCGCCTCGGAGGTGTAAGGATGACCCGAGTTCCCGAGCGTGCCGACGGTGCGCCGGACGGCCCGAAGGAGCGAACACAACGCATGGCGACCTCAGTCACCCTTCCTGCGCTCGGCGAGTCCGTCACCGAAGGCACCGTCACTCGCTGGCTCAAGCAGGTCGGCGAGGACGTCGCTGTCGACGAGCCGCTGCTCGAGGTCTCCACCGACAAGGTCGACACCGAGATCCCCTCCCCCGTCGCGGGCACGCTGCTCGAGATCAAGGTCGCCGAGGACGAGACCGTCGAGGTCGGCGCCGAGCTCGCGGTGGTGGGTGACCAGGGCGAGAGCGCCGGCGACTCCGGAGGGTCGAGTGACACGTCGTCCGAGGGCGGCGGCGCAGACCTCGCCGGGGACGGCGAGGAGGGCGGCCTCGCGCAGGAGGTCGAGGACCGATCGGTGGAGCAGGAGCAGGCCGCGGCCGACGCGGACCCCGACAGCGACGGTGGGGCCCCTTCACAGCGCTCGGGCTCCGACGACAAGACGGCTCCGAGCGCACCGGCGCCCGCCGGTGGCGGGTCCGACGGTGGGTCCGGTGGGTCCGGTGGTGGGTCCGGCGGCGGCGACAGCACGCCGGTGACGCTGCCGGCGCTCGGTGAGTCCGTCACCGAGGGCACCGTCACCCGCTGGCTCAAGCAGGTCGGCGACGAGGTCGCCGTCGACGAGCCGCTGCTGGAGGTCTCCACCGACAAGGTCGACACCGAGATCCCCTCCCCCGTCGCGGGCACGCTGTTCGAGATCAAGGTCGCCGAGGACGAGACCGTCGAGGTCGGCGCCGAGCTGGCGCTCGTCGGCTCGGGCGCCCCGAGCGGTGGGGACAGCGGCAGCAGCGGTGACAGCGGTGCGTCCGGCGCCGAGGCACCGGCCCCTGAACCGACCCCGCAGGCGCCGCAGGAGGCCGAGGAGCAGGGCACTTCGCCCGAGGACCAGCGGACGGCCCAGGGATCGGGGGCGCGCTCCGAGCCTGAACCCCGACCCGACCAGCCGCGGACCGGCGACGAGCCGGAGCAACCCCCGGCCCCGACGACCCGGCAGTCCCCGGGCGGGCAGCCCGGTGGCTCGACCGGCCGCCAGGGTGCCGGCCAGGACGGCAGCCGGAGTGGGGCCGGTGACGACGGCGGCGCCTACGTCACTCCCCTGGTCCGCAAGCTCGCCAACGAGCACGGCGTCGACCTCGCCAGCCTCGAGGGGACAGGCGTCGGGGGCCGGATCCGCAAGCAGGACGTCCTCGACGCTGCCAAGGCCAAGGAGGCGCCGGCGTCGTCGGAGCAGCCCGCCCCGGCGGCTCCCGGTGCCGGGCAGACCGGCCGTCCGGCCGCCCCACCCGCGCAGCAGCCCAGCCCGCTGCGCGGCCGCACCGAGCCGCTCAGCCGGCTGCGCAAGGTCATCGCCAAGCGCATGGTCGAGTCGCTCCAGACCTCCGCCCAGCTGACGACCGTCATCGAGGTCGACGTCACCGAGATCGGACGGCTGCGCAACCAGGTGAAGACCGAGTTCGCCGCCCGTGAGGGCGTGAAGCTCAGCTACCTGCCGTTCTTCGCCAAGGCGGCGATCGACGCGCTCAAGGTGCACCCCGCGCTCAACGCCGCCATCGACACCGAGAAGGGCGAGGTCACCTACTACGACCACGAGAACCTCGCGATCGCGGTGGACACCGAGAAGGGGCTGCTCACCCCGGTCATCAAGAACGCCGGCGACCTCAACGTCGCGGGGATCGCGCGGAAGATCGCCGACCTCGCGGAGCGGACCCGCACGAACAAGATCGGTCCCGACGAGCTCGCCGGGGGGACGTTCACGCTGACCAACACCGGCAGCCGGGGCGCGCTGTTCGACACCCCGATCCTCAACCAGCCGCAGGTGGCGATCCTCGGGACGGGAGCGGTGGTGAAGCGCCCGGTCGTCATCGACGACCCGCGGCTCGGCGAGGCGATCGCGGTCCGGCAGATGGTGTACCTCGCGCTCACCTACGACCACCGGCTGGTCGACGGTGCCGATGCCGCCCGGTTCCTCGCCGACGTGAAGCAGCGTCTCGAGGCCGGGGCGTTCGAGGTCTGAGGCCGGCCGTGCGCGTCCTCGTCGCTGGTGCATCAGGCTTCCTCGGCCGCGCCTGGAGCCGTGCCCTGCGGGAGCAGGGCCACGACGTCGTGGCGTTGGTCCGTCGCGAGCCCACCGGCGCCCAGGAGCTGCAGTGGGACCCGTACGCCGCGGACCCCTCGCGTGCCGTCGACCCCACGGTCGTCGCGGCGTCGGACGTCGTGGCGAACCTCGCTGGCGCGCCGCTCGCCCACTGGCCGTGGACCGAGGGGTACAAGAGGACGTTCCTCGACAGCCGCGTGGTGACGACCCGGGTCCTGGCCGAGGCGGTGGCGAGGTCGGCCGAGGCGGCGGCCGCGAGCGGCCGCCGGCCGGTCCTGGTCGCCCAGAACGGTGTCGCGGCGTACCGCGACCTCGGCGACCAGGTGGTGACCGAGGACAGCCCGACCGACCGTGAGGGCTTCATCGCCGACGTCGCGCGGCACTGGCAGGCCGCGACCGAGCCCGCCCACGTGGCAGGCGCCCGGGTCGTCGTACTGCGGACCGCGGTCGTCCTGGACCGCAGCGGGAGTGCGCTGCGCTCGATGCTGCCCGCCTTCAAGCTGGGTCTCGGTGGCCCTTTCGGCAGCGGCGGGCAGTACTTCGCCACGATCACGCTCGGCGACTGGGTCAGCGCCGCGACGCGGCTGGCCACCGACGGCCGGAGCGCCGGCGCCTACAACCTCGCCGGCCCCGGCACGACGACGCAGGCGGAGTTCGCCCACGAGCTCGGCCGCCAGCTGCACCGCCCGACCGTCCTGCGGGTGCCGGCGCTCCCACTGCGGAAGCTCGGTGGGGTGGCGGGGGGCGAGCTGGTGGCGTCCGCGCGGGTCGAGCCGGAGCGCCTGCTCGACGAGGGCTTCGACTTCGCCCACCCCGACCTGCCCAGCCGCGTCGCTGCCGCGCTGCGCGGGAGCTGACCCCGCCGGTCCTCGACCGTCCCCGGCGCTCACGCGGGCCGAACCGACCTCATCCGCCACGTCCCACCGTCCCCCCGCAGGACCAGCACCCGGGTGCTCGGCGCGTCCCAGGGCAGGGCCGCGCCGGCCTTCAACGGTTTCGTCTGGGTCTGTGCCCGGCCACCAACCAGCCGGTCGGTCACCTCGATCCGCAACCGGTCGTCCAGCGCCCGCAGGACACGCAGCGACAGCACCTGGGTCCTCAGGCCGCGGACGACGAGCCCGCGGGCGGCGTACGCCCGCAGCACGTGGAGGTCGCGCGCCGCTGCTCGGGAGCCGGGGACGTAGAGACGCCGGAGCGCTGCGGGGTCGCCCCGCGCGTACGCCGCGGCGCGGTCGGCGTCCCACGCGTGCAGGACCGTCGCGGCGCGGCGGGCCGCGTCGAGAGCCGGCGCACCGCCCGGCGTCGGCACGGCGGCAGGCGCGGATGCGCGCGTCGGGCGGCTGGCGGACACTCCCCCGGGCACGGGGTCGTCGAGGACGAGGAACATCAGGCGGCCGGCCACCATCCCGGCGAGCGCGAGGCCGAGGAGGACCAGCACGCGACGCACCCTCCTGGGCACCCGTCCCGCCGCTGGGCGGCCCTCCTCCTCGACCACGCCCTCATCCTGCGCCAGTCCGCCGACAGCCGTCGTCCGTTCTCCACAGGGCCGTCCGATCAGGCCCGCCCGCTCAGGGCCGGCGCTGCTGCGAAGGACACCGGTCCCGCTCACCACGTCGGTCTAGGCTGGCGCGGTGAACGGGCTGCAGTTCGAGCTGCCGGGGGCACCCGGTGGGACGGTCGACTACCTGACGGCGTGGGACCTGCAGCGCGAGGTGCACCAGCGCGTGGTCGACGGCGGCCAGGACACCGTGCTCCTGCTCGAGCACCCGCCGGTGTACACCGCCGGCAAGCGCACCGACCCGCACGAGCACCCGCTGCCGGTCGGGCGTGCCGCAGGCGTCCCGGTCATCGACGTCGACCGCGGCGGCAAGATCACCTTCCACGGCCCCGGACAGCTCGTCGGCTACCCGGTCGTCCGGCTCCCCGACCACGTCAAGGTCGTGGACTACGTCCGGCGCCTCGAGGAGGCCCTCATCGCGACGTGCGCCGAGCTCGGGGTCGCGGCGGCGCGGGTCCCCGGCCGCAGCGGTGTCTGGCTCCGCGCCGGGGTCGGCCGCTCCGAGCGCAAGATCGCGGCCATCGGCATCCGCGTCAGCCGGGGCGTCGCGATGCACGGCTTCGCGCTCAACTGCGACGTGGACCTCGGCTGGTACGACACCTTCGTGCCCTGCGGGATCGCGGACGCCGGCGTCACGTCGCTGAGCGTCGAGCTGGGCCGGGAGGTCACCGTCGCCGAGGTCGTCCCGGTCGTCCGGCGGCACCTCGAGGAGCTGCTCGCCTGGGCGCCCTACTCCCCCACGCCGGACTACGACCCGCGGCCCGAGCCGGGTCGGACCGGGTCCGGACCCTCGGCACACGACCGCGTGCGGGTCCCGGTGCTGAACCCGTCGGCCTGACGCCGCCACCTAGACTGAGGGGGTGACCGCCACCCCCACTGCACCCCGCCTGGACGCGCCTGCCGGCAACGGCAACGGCACCGGCAACGGCACCGGCACCGTCGAGCCGGCCGGGCGGAAGCTGCTGCGCCTCGAGGTCCGCAACGCCCAGACCCCGATCGAGCGCAAGCCCGAGTGGATCAAGACCCGCGCGAAGATGGGCCCGGCGTACACCCACCTGCAGGGGCTGGTGAAGTCCGAGGGCCTGCACACGGTGTGCCAGGAGGCGGGCTGCCCCAACATCTTCGAGTGCTGGGAGGACCGCGAGGCGACCTTCCTCATCGGCGGCGACCAGTGCACCCGGCGGTGCGACTTCTGCCAGATCGACACCGGCAAGCCCGAGCCCCTCGACCGTGACGAGCCCCGGCGGGTCGCGGAGAGCGTCCGCACCATGGAGCTGCGCTACGCGACGATCACCGGCGTCGCGCGCGACGACCTCCCCGACGGTGGCGCGTGGTTGTACGCCGAGACCGTCCGCGCCATCCACGAGCTCAACCCCGGCACCGGCGTGGAGAACCTGATCCCCGACTTCAACGGTCGCCCTGACCTCCTCGACGACGTCTTCGACTCCCGACCCGAGGTGCTCGCTCACAACGTCGAGACCGTGCCGAGGATCTTCAAGCGGATCCGCCCGGCGTTCCGCTATGACCGCTCCCTCGCCGTGCTGACCCGCGCCCGCGCCGCCGGCCTCGTCACCAAGTCGAACCTCATCCTCGGGATGGGCGAGACCCGTGCGGAGGTGTCCCAGGCGCTCACCGACCTCCACGAGGCCGGTTGCGAGCTCGTGACGATCACCCAGTACCTCCGTCCCTCGCTCCGGCACCACCCCGTCGAGCGGTGGGTCAAGCCGGAGGAGTTCGTGGAGCTCGCCGAGGAGGCCGAGGAGATCGGCTTCGCCGGGGTGTTGTCGGGCCCGCTGGTCCGCTCGTCGTACCGCGCGGGACGCCTCTACGCCCAAGCCGTGGAGCGCCGAGCAGCGGGCGCGACGCCCGTGCCCGCGGCCGTGCCCGCGGCCGCCGCACGCTGACCGGCCCGACCGGCTCCTGACCGCACCGCCCGACGTCGAACGAGGACCACCGCGATGGCACGCACCGGCAGCACCCGCCTCGGAAGCACTCCCCCCAAGTCCGGCGCAGCCGCCGGGCCCACCGGCCCTGCGGGGGCGACGAAGCCTGCGGGAGCCACGAGGTTCCGGCGCAAACGCAGCAAGCCGGCCGGGTCGGGACGCACCGCCCAGCTCCGACAGGCGTACCGGCTGACGAGGGAGGTCGACCCGAAGGTCGGGTGGATCCTGCTCGCGACCTTCCTGTTCGCCGCGGTCGTCGCCTACGCGCTGCTGTTCCTCATCCCGCCGGACTGGGTCGCCGCGGACGTCCTCCTGGCGGTCATGATCGGCGTGCTCGCCGCTCTCATCGTCTTCACGCGGCGGGCCACCGCCGCGCAGTACAAGCAGATCGACGGGAAGCCCGGGGCCGCTCTCGCCGCGCTGAGCGTCCTCAAGCGTGGCTGGCACACCGACCAGGCCGTCGCCTTCACCCGGAACCAGGACGTCGTCCACCGCGTCGTCGGTCCCGCCGGGATCGTCCTCATCGGCGAGGGCAACCCCTCGCGGGTCAAGCAGCTGCTCGCGCAGGAGCGGATCAAGCACACCCGCGTCGCGGCGGAGGCGCCCCTGCACGAGATCGTCGTCGGGCACGACGTGGGTCAGGTGCCGTTGCCGAAGCTGTCGAAGACCGTGATGAGGTTGAAGCGGCAGGTGAAGCCGGCTCAGATCACCGACATCCGGGCACGGCTCAAGGCCCTCGACGCCTCCCGCTCGGCCGTCCCGCTGCCCAAGGGGCCGGTGCCGACGAGCATGAAGGGGATGCGGGGCAACCTCCGCGGCCGCTGACGGCTCGGGTCCGGACGCGCGCCGTCACCGGTTGACCACGACGCTGCGGACCGCGAGGTCGTGCAGCCCGCGGTTGTCGCGGTTGTAGATCACCGCAGGGACGACGAGGCAGATGAGCAGGCCCCGGAGGAGAGCGCCTGCGAGGTCCACCAGCGAGCCGTCGATCCGGCGTACGGCGATGCGCAGGGCGACCTGCCCGAAGCTGCCCGCCGCCAGGGCGACGCCGATCGAGGACTCGAGCCAGAACACGACTAGCGGCAGCCAGTCGCTCCACGCGTCGCCGAGCCCGGCAGTCGACACGATGAACGCAGCGACGGCCCAGGACGCGAACCAGTCGACGACCAGGGCGACCACCCGGCGCCCCCAGGACGCCACGGCCCCTCGCCCCGCCGCGGGCAGTCCGAGCCGCTGACCGGCGTACTGCTGGTCCGGGACCGGGGTGGCGCTCACCGTCCCAACCTACCGACAGGGTCCGTTACACGCGCGAAACAATCGAGACACCCTCGGGTAACCGCTTCCCCGTAGGTTCGCGGTCAGGCTCGGGGGTGCAGCGCCGCACCGCTGCCGCGCCCGCACCGCCCCGCATCACCCGCACCCGCCGCGCTCGGCGGCCAAGGAGGACCCATGTTCGCGAACAGCGACGAGCTGCTGAAGTACATCCAGGACGAGAGCGTCGAGATGGTCGACGTCCGGTTCTGCGACCTGCCGGGGATCATGCAGCACTTCACGGTCCCCGTGTCGTCGTTCGACCAGTCGGTCTTCGACAACGGCCTGAACTTCGACGGCTCCTCGATCCGCGGCTTCCAGGCGATCCACGAGTCGGACATGTCGCTGTTCCCGGACCCGACGACGGCCTACCTCGACCCGTTCCGGGCGCGCAAGACCCTCATCGTCAACTTCTTCATCCACGACCCGTTGACGGGCGAGGCGTACAGCCGCGACCCGCGCAACATCGCGCGCAAGGCGCAGGCCTACCTGAAGTCGACGGGCATCGGTGACACCGCCTACTTCGCGCCGGAGGCGGAGTTCTACGTCTTCGACAACGTCCGGTTCGAGACCAACGCGCACTCGGGCTTCTACCACATCGACTCCGAGGCCGGCGCCTGGAACAGCGGCTCGGAGGACAACAACCGCGGCTACAAGGTCAAGTACAAGGGCGGCTACTTCCCGGTCGCGCCGTACGACCACTTCGGTGACTTCCGCGACGAGATCGTGGTCGAGCTGGAGAAGGCGGGGCTCGTGGTCGAGCGTGCCCACCACGAGGTCGGTACGGCGGGGCAGGCCGAGATCAACTGGCGTTTCGACGAGCTGCTGCCGTCGGCGGACGCCGTCATGATGTTCAAGTACATCGTCAAGAACGTCGCGTGGCGCAACGGCAAGACCGCGACGTTCATGCCGAAGCCGATCTTCGGTGACAACGGGTCGGGCATGCACTGCCACCAGTCGATCTGGAACGGCGGCGAGCCGTTGTTCTACGACGAGGCCGGGTACGCCGGGTTGTCGGACATGGCCCGCTACTACATCGGCGGGCTGCTCAAGCACGCGCCGTCGCTGCTGGCGTTCACGAACCCGACCGTCAACTCCTACCACCGGCTCGTCCCGGGGTTCGAGGCGCCGGTCAACCTGGTCTACAGCCAGCGGAACCGATCGGCGTCGGTGCGCATCCCGATCACCGGGTCGAACCCGAAGGCCAAGCGCATCGAGTTCCGCTGCCCCGACCCGTCGGCCAACCCCTACCTCGCGTTCTCCGCGATGCTGCTGGCCGGCGTGGACGGGATCCGCAACAAGATCGAGCCGGCGCAGCCGATCGACAAGGACCTCTACGAGCTCCCTCCGGATGAGCACGCCGAGGTCGACCAGGTGCCCGCGTCGCTGGGCGAGGTCCTCGACTCGCTCGAGGCGGACCACGAGTTCCTCCTCGAGGGTGGGGTGTTCACCTCCGACCTCATCGAGACGTGGATCGACTACAAGAGGACCAGTGAGATCCAGCCGATCGCGCTGCGGCCGCACCCGCACGAGTTCGAGCTCTACTACGACATCTGATCCCGGAGTCTTCAGCCTCTGCCACTAGATGCCGGAAACGGCCCTTGACCTGCGGAAACGTCTTTCGACACCTTCCGTCGTCAGGGGTCGTTTTTCGTTCGCGTGCGGCCCCGGTGCGGCCCCAGCGGCCCAGCGCAACCCCGCCGATGCCCGCTTCGGCGGCGCGCACCTAGGGTTTATGACGCTCTCCATCCACTCCCCCGACGAACTGATCGCGGCGCTCCCTCACCTGCTCGGCTTCAGGCCCGAGGAGTCGCTTGTCTTCGTTCCGCTGAGCTCTGACCTTCCTGTCGCACGCGTCGACCCCCCGACCACGCCGGAAGACCGCGAGTTGGTCTGGCAGGGGGTCCGCGAGGGGTTCACCCGCTACGCCTCGCCGGCGCCGGCGTCGCCGTGGTCTGCACGACCACGGACCGGCGCCGACGTCGTCAGCCAGGAGTTCGCGGCCTTCGCGTCCCGCACGGGATCCGCTTACGGTGTGGCCACCGTGCAGCGCACGCCGGGCGCAGCGCCGATGCCGCGGTCGAGGGTGACGAGTGTGGTCCCAAGGAGCTCGGCTAGGGCGACGTAGCTGGCGTCGTAGGTCGTCAGATTCGTGCGAAGCTCCCATGCTCTTGGCGCCAGGAGGTCATAGGGCCAGTGCTCGACGGCCAGGTCGAGCAGGTCGGCGTGAGCCTGGGCGGCCTGGTCAGTGGTGATCAGCGCCGCGAGTTCGTGGCGCCGGATGATATTGGCGGCCTCGAACGCGAACAGGCCGGGGGCTGCCAGGTCGGCTCCGGTGAGGGATGCGGTGCTCCAGCGTCCATCGGGCCCTGCGTCCAGCAGTAGCGCGACCACCGCGGAGGCGTCACAGACGACGCGCCGCCTCACCGCCGGTCCGCGTCACGAGCAACGAGGATTGACTCGGCGTCAACTCGGGAGCGCGTGGTCTCGACGCGCGAGCGAGCACGAGCGATCAGGTCGTCGACCGCCGGACGGCTGGCGCTTTGGACGAGCATGCGGTGTAGGTACTCCTGCAGGGACATCCCTACCCGGGCAGCTCGCGCGGCCAGCTCGTCCCTGACCTGGTCGGGTACATGGCGAATGGTGATGGCAACACTCATGCAGGCAATCTAGCAGCATCGCCAGCGTTACGACAGCCTGAGTCCCGCGAACGGAGACCGTGGTACGGGACCGCAGGGTGTTCGTCCGTCGCGGACGACGACGATGCTGCGGCCGACAGCCGCGTCGCTGAGCCGGTCGTGGAAGGAGGCGATTCGCCCGTGCACGTCCTCGACGGCTGGTGGACATCTCCGGAAGTTCTGCGAGGGTTGGTGATCCAGGCTGTGGGTTGCCGAGGTAGAGGCCGCCGGCGGTGTCGAGGGCGTCTTCGGGGTGCCGGCGGGCCAGCCGTCGGGCAGGGCGGCTTGCTGGTAGTCGTGGCTGGCCCGTTAGATCGCGAAGCCCCAGCGGCTGACCGAGCCGGCGTAGCCCAGGCGGCATAGTGTGAGCTGGTCGCCGCCGACCAGGGTGGCGTCGATGTCGGGTCGACGAGTGCCACTACAAGATGGCGCTGTTCGACGGTCTGACCGGCGACGGAAGAGCCTGGAGTCGCTTGCCGACTCGCTGCCGCGTAGTTGTTCGTCTCACCTGTCGCGGTGCGCCCGGGCCTTCACGAAATCGAGTCCGGTGGCGGCGCGGACCCGGTCCATGACTTCCATGGTCCCGACCGTGTCGGCCCACGGCCTCAGCGGCGAGCCGGTCTGGCCTGCCGCCACCCGGTGTGCGACCTCGGCGGCTTCGAAGTGGAGCGCGTCGTGCTCGACCATGGGTTCCGCCCACCACAGCGACGGCCCGCCGCGCTGGTGCAGGGTCATCGGGCCCGGAAGGTAGTAGCGGGTCCCGAGGTCGATGCGGCCCTCGGTGCCGATGACGCTCCCGGTCGTCGCGGAGTCGGCGAGGATCGTCGTGTGCAGTGAGCCGATCCCCCCGGCCGCCGTGCGCAGGGCGATGGCCAGCTGGCCGTTGATCCCGTTGGGGGCGGACGTGGCGACCGCGGTCACGACGTCGGGCGCGCCCAGGGTCCACGTGGCGAAGGTGACGGCGTACGTCCCGAGGTCGAGGAGCGGCCCACCCGCGAGGTCCTCGCGCATGATCCGGTGCGGCTCGTCGAACCGCTCACCCATGCCGCTGAGCCGGCACGGCGTTCCGGTTCGCACGTCCGCAAGGGGTGACGCCCAGGTTGTGCCGGTGTCGTCAACTGAGGCTACTGCGTCCGGGATGACTGTTCGGTGACTGGCTGTCACCTTGGAGTAGGTGGAGGAGGTAACGGAGCTCGGCGTGGGCGGAGTCTGCTCGCTTCATCGAGTAGTAGATCGGTTCACCGGCGACGAGCCCGCGGACGTCGAACAGCTCGACGATCGAGCCGTCCGCCAACAGGTGCTGGCAGCCGTACTCGGGCACCAGGCTTGCGCCGAGCCCGCGTTGTACCGCCGTGGCAACGGAGCGGAGGTCGGGCGCCACGAGGCGTACGTCAGCGTCGAAGGGACTGCCTAGATGAGTCGACCAGAAGCGCCTGGTGACAGGCAGTTCGTGGCTGTAGCTGACCCATGGGCCACCGGTGAGCCAGTGTGCGACCTCCGTTGTGGTCCGGAGGGGCTGCGGAGGGGCGGCGTGGGCTGCGGCGACCAGGACGAACCGGCGTTCACCCACGATGTGGGTCTCGAACGCGGCCCGTCGCCCCGGAGGGTGATCGCCAGAAATCCGATCGCCTCCAGCTCGCGGGCGCGGCGCAGGTCAGCGGCGTCAACGGCGCGCAGGCCGCCGGCCAGGTCGCCTCGCGCCCAAGCCAGGCGAGCGAGCTCCTCGAGGCTCCGCGACTCGCTACGGCGGGACGCGGAGTTCGTCGCGGTGGCAAGAAGTCGCGGAGCAGCTGCTCCGCCCGTGACCAGTGACCCGCGTCTACAGCGAGGGCGCCGGCCGCCCGCAGGAGGAACGACTCGGTGTGTCGGTCCAGCTCGCCGGAGCGATCCACCACGACGGAGGCCAGCCCGAGCTGTGCCCGTGCGCTGTCGCGGTACCGGAGCACGTCGAACAGGGAGAGCGCCGCTGCCGCGAGCACCGAGGCCCGGCTCGACCATCCCCAACGCGTCGGCCCTTGGGGCAGCAGCTCTGCGAGCTGCCTCGCGTCCTCCAGCACGGCTATCCCCTCCTCCGCGTCGCCGGACCAGTCCTGCCAGCTGACGATGTTGCCTTCGAGACAGCGGCTCAGGGCCTCGAGGGGCAAGGAGGCGGCCCTCCTTGCGAGCTCTCCTCCACGTACGGCCAGGGCGAGCGCGTGGTCGGGCCAGCCGATGGCTTCGGCGAGCACGGTCGTCGCCAGGTGAGCCGAGGCGCATAGCTCGTCTGGTGGGTCCTCGAAGGTTCCCAGCGCCTCGGTGATCCGGTCGTACCCCTCGCGTACGTGGCCCAGGTCCCACCACAGCGGCAGGCAGTCGACGAGCAGAGTCAACCGCTGACCGGCCGCGTTGGTGACCGCGAGGTGATCGAGGGCGGTGCGGATCTCGTCCTGCTCCTCGTGCAGTCGCCGGGTGAGGTGATCTCCACGACGCGCCCTGGCAGCACGCGCCACCGCCTGCGCGAGTGCGCAGTAGTGAGCGGCATGGCGATCCCGCACTGCACGCTGCTCGCTCGGTCGCGACGCCAGCTGCTCGCCGGCGTACTCACGGACCGTCTCCAGCAGTCGGTAGCGGGGGAGGTCGGGATGCCCGGCGCGCGTGACCAGATTTCTGCTCACCAGGTCTGCGAGTCGCATCACGGTCGCATCACCGGTGTCGGCGACTGCCTCCACGGCCTCCAGATGGGCCCCCGACACGAACGCGGACAGCTGGTCGAGCAACCGGCGTTGGTCCGGCGTCAGGGCGCGTAGCTCCAGTCAAGTGCCGCGCGCAGGCTCCGCTGCCGATTAGGACGGTCGGTAGACGAGGTCTCTGCCAGCAGCGCCATGCAACGCCGTGGCGAAGGCTGCGGGACCGTTACAACGCCGCGCGAAGTGGCCTTGCTGGCACCGGCGCTGTTGCGGGGTCGGCGCATCGCCCGGCCCGTCCGCAGTTGCTTGTGCAGGTCAGCACGGCGAAGGTCAGGTCTGGGTGATCGCGGCGGGCGGCGGCGACCATGGCTGGGGACGGGTCAAGCCCTTCGACGCTGCAGCCTTGGTCGGCCAGGTACCGGGTCATGCGTCCAGCTCCACAGCCGGCATCTAGTACCGCGCCGCCGCCCGTCCTCACCGTGGCGGCGAAGTGGTCGAGCATCGCTAGGTCGAGCGCCGCTTCGGCGCGGGTGTCGGGCAGGTGCGCGGCGTAGTCGTCGGCCACGGTGTCGTAGGCCTGCTGCACGGGCTGGTAGTCGGCAGGGCCTGCTGGCCGCGTCATCCTCGAGATCCTTCCAAGAGGGATGTCGGCCACCGGGCCGCTTGCGGTTTGCTCCTGCGCTCACCCGTGGGCGAAGGCCTGCCGACCGTACCGAGTGGCGACCTCGCCACTGGAGGATCGCCGTTTGGGCTGCCTGCTGGCACCTGAGTCATCGCCGCGGTCTATGAACACCACTTGATGCCCTTCGTGGCCGAGGGGCCAGCTCAGCACATCGATCGGGGTCCCATATCGAATGGGACCGGAAAGGGGACCGCGGTCCCGCGACACCGCCGCATTGGGCGGCCAGTCTGGCTGAGGTCCGGGCAGGGTGCTCGGGCGTCTAGCGGAGGCAAACGTCATGCAGTCGACCACCACCCCGAATCCCGGCGCCATCACTGCCCGTCCCGTCGCACTCCGCTGGGGGGTGCATGGCGCGCTCGTCGGCGCAGCCGCACTCACCTTCGCGGGCGCGATTGCCGTCATGTCCCCGTGGGCGTATCCCGGCCCCGAGGGTTCGTGGGCCTGGACCCTAATCGAGTCCGCCGACGTGGTCGGTGAACTCGGCATCCTCGCGGCGCTCGTCGCGGTCCACGTCAGTCAGCGGGAGCGGAGTAGCCGGGTCGGGACGGCGGGCTTCTGGCTCTCGGCCGTCGGCACGGTGCTCTTCGTGGTCTCCACGCTTCTGTGGTTGCTGCCTCCGGCGGACGGCGTCGTGCTCGATGTCCTGTTCATCGGTGCGCTGGTCGGCTGGCTGTTGGGTCTGCCGCTACTGGGCGCGGGCACTCTCCGCGCCGCGGTACTCCCCGGCTGGTGCGGCTGGGTGCTGTTGGCCTACGCGCCGGTCTTCCTGCTCGCTTTCGTCCTCGTCGAGGTCTCCAGCTGGGCCCGCGCCCCGATCGGCCTGCCCTGGTTGGCGGTGGCCTACGCTTTGAGCAGCGTCGGCCCGCCCGCTCGCGCCGCCGGGACCGGCCAGGTCGGCGGCTGACGGCGCTACGCTGCGGCCGTTGTCGGATTCGGTTGACCAGGAGGCTCGCCATGGCGCTCCGGCCGACTGGCCTGCCGACCGCTGCCAGCTCGCCGGAACCGCACACAGTCGCCGGCCCTGACGGCGCCGATCCCAGTATCGCGCAGCGGGCCTCCTGGCTGGTGTGGAGCCTGGTGCTCCTGGCCGCGGCGCTGGGGGCCGGCACTGTAGTCCTGGCCGTGCTGGACGGGCGTGGCCGGCAGCTGCTGCTCGACGGCACCGCCACTCTGCTTGTGCTTTCCGTGGCGTTCGCCGCCGTCGGTGCGCTTTTGGCGGGCCGCAGCCGGGGCGTTTTGCTGGGCTGGATCGCTGTGGCAGCGGGTCTATGTCAGGGGTTGCTCGCGTTCAGCGAGGAGTACGCGGTGCGGGCCCTGCTGGTCGCTCCCGGATCGCTCCCGCTCGGCGCAGAGGCCTCTTGGCTCAAGGAATGGATCTGGGTGCCTGGGCTCGGCGGCGTCCTGGTGTTCGTGCCGCTGCTGTTCCCCGACGGGCGTCCACCCTCGCCGCGGTGGTGGGCGGTCGGCTGGGTGGGCGCCGCGGCCATCCTGCTCGGCTGCCTCAGCGCCGGCTGGCCGGTGTGGTCGTTCCGGGGGGTCGCGCTGCTGGCCGACGGAGGGACGGCGGAGTACCGGCTGGCGCCTGGGTGGGCGCGGCTGACTGATTCCGTGGTCTTCCCTCTGCTGGTCGTGGCAGGGGTAGGGGCCCTCGCGTCGCTGGTCGTGCGCCTGCGCCGCATGGCGGCCGACCAGCGGGGCCCGGTGGTCTGGTTGCTGGCCGCGGCCGTATTGATGGTTGCGGCGACGCTGATGTTCCAGCTGGCACCGACCCCGCGAGCGGATGCGCTCGACATCGCGCTGGCAGTCGTCGGCCTGCTCGCCGCCCCGTCGATTCCGGTCGCCGTTGGTGCGGCCGCGTTAACCGGCCGGCTGCAGGGGGTCGACCTGGACATCAATCGCGCGCTCGTGTACGCCACCCTCGCCGGGCTGGTGACCAGCGGCTACATTCTCGTCGTGGCGGGCGTGGGCCGGCTGCTGTCGGCGGAGGACCGGTTGTTCGTGGCCTTTCTGGCCACCGGCCTGGTCGCCGTCCTCGTCGCGCCGGCCCGGGCCCGGCTGCAGCGGGCGGTCAACCGGCTGGTCTACGGGGATCGCGACGACCCTTACGCCGCCCTCTCCCTTCTGGCGCGGCGGACGGGGTCGGCCGTCGAGCCGCGTGCGGTGGTGCAGGCGGTGGCCGAGACCGTCGCCCGGGCGCTGCGGGTGCCGTACGTGAGGGTCGAGGTCGGCCGGGCGGGTACGGGACGGCCACCCGACGCCGTCGCGGAGATCGGCCGCCCGGCCGACGGCTCGGTGACTATCCCGCTGGAGCATCGTGGTGAACGGCTTGGCCGGCTGGTGGCGAGCCCTCGCGGACCCGGCCAGCCCTTCGAATCCCGCCGACCGCCGGCTGCTCGAGGACCTCGCGCGCCAGGCAGCGCCTGCCGTGCACTCGGTGCAGCTGGCCCTGGAACTGCAGCGATCTCGGGAGCGGCTGGTGTTGGCACGGGAGGAGGAGCGCCGGCGGCTGCGGCGCACCTTGCACGATGAGGTGGGGCCGTCGCTGTCGAGCGCGGTTCTCAAGGTGGCCGCGGTCCGAAAACGTCTCCCGGCGGGCTCGCCGGCCGGCGACCTGCTGGACGAACTGCGCGGCGACCTGCGTGCGACGGTCCGTGACGTGCGCACCCTCGCTTACGACCTCCGTCCCCCCACACTAGACCAGCTCGGCCTACCCAATGCCCTCGCCGAGTTCGTGCAGGCCCACTGGGACGCCCTCGACGACGGCTGGGCCGTGGTGACGACGGTCGAGACCGACGGCGACCTCCCGCCGCTGCCCGCGGCGGTCGAGGTGGCCGCATACTGGATCGCCCGCGAGGCGCTGAGCAACGTCGCGCGGCACGCTGGCGCCCGTCACTGCCGGGTGCGGCTCGCCCTCGACGGCCCGCCGGGCTGGCGTCGGCTGGTGCTCGACGTGACCGACGACGGGTGCGGCTTCCACTCGGGCTCCGTGGCTGGGGTGGGCACGTTGACCATGCGTGAGCGGGCCGAAGAACTCGGCGGTTCTCTGGTCGTGACGTCGTCCGGGCAGGGCACCCGGGTGGCAGCCTGGCTCCCCGCGGACGGGATCGCGGGATGACCGAGGTCCGGGTGCTGCTCGCCGACGACCACCCGCTGTTCCGCAGCGGGCTGCGGGCCCTGCTCGGCGCGGAGGACGGCATGACCGTCGTCGCCGAGGCGACGTCCGGGGCGCAAGCGGTCGAGCTGGCCTCAACTGCGGCACCGGACGTGGTGCTGATGGACCTGCAGATGCCGGGACTGTCCGGCATCGAGGCGACCCGGCGACTCGTTGCCGCGCAGCCCAACGTCGGCGTGCTGATCGTCACGATGCACGAGGACGATCACTCGGTGTTCGCCGCCATGCGCGCCGGAGCCAAGGGCTACGTGCTCAAGGACACCGACGAGGAATGCATGCTCGACGCGATCCGGGCGATTGCCCGGGGCGAGGCCATCTTCAGCCCAGCCGTCGCGCGGCGAGTGCTCGCGTTCTTCGCCGGGAGCTCCCCCGGCGTCCCGCCGCGGGCGTTCCCTGAACTGACCGCGCGGGAACGGGAGGTGCTCGACCTCATCGCCCGCGGCTTCGCCAACCCCGAGATCACCGCTCGGCTGGTCATCAGCCCTCGGACGGTCCGCAACCACATCTCCGCCATCTTCGCGAAACTCCAGGTCGCCGACCGCGCGCAGGCGATTGTCCGCGCCCGGGAAGCCGGGCTGGGTTAGATCGTCGGCCCACGGCCAACCGACCCCGGTGCCGCCAGCGACCCGTTGAACCGTCCCCGCACCTTGTCCCGCGGGCAGAACCGCTTGCGGCGACCGGTAAGGACGCAGGACGGTCGGGCCACAGTCGTCCCGCAGGGGATCGGCTCGCGGAGCGTGCCAGTGCGGGATCCGCCACCGGCACGCTCCGCGTGACCATCGGCGTTACGGTGATGTGATGAGACGAACTGCCATCGTGGTCGTCAGCCTGTACGTCTTTGCGGCCCTAGGAACTCGCGCGGCGGAGGGCGCAGGCCTGCGGCGATGCGAGTGTTCGTCCTCATGCTGGTGCCGAGGACCAGTCCTGAGTGCCTTCCGCTGGGTGATGCCGCTGGGCCACCGATAGTGGATCGCCGGCTGGGCACCCATCCTGGAGCTGAGCGCGCACGTCCGCGCGGTGCCGGTGGAATGGCTCCGGGTCCGCGTGTCCACGCGCAACCTCGCCGAGGGGCTCCTCGAGGAGGACGCCGAGGTGTGTGGTTCCTCGGACCGGTTGGTGGCGCAGGCGCGCCAGCTCGTCCGGGTGCCCGGGTGCCCGGGAGCCGTAGCCGGGCGCGCAACGCCGTGGTGACCGCACCGAAGCATTCGACTCTGGCAGCGGGCGGTGCCGCGCAGTAGCGTTCGGTCCAATCGAAAGGTGGCCCGCGATGACAGTCGGCCCTCGTCGTGGTCTTGTCCTCGTCCTTACCGTCGTCCTCGCGCTCGGTCTCACGGGCCTCGCGGCCGCCGACCAGGCGGAGCCACCGGTCGTCGGAGCACCGGCCGGAGCGGCGCCGGTCAACCCCGACGCCGAGGCAGAGCTGGTGCCGCTCGGCATGAGCATCGCGGACGTGCCGCACCCGGTGCTCGGCGCGGACGGCAGGAACCATCTCGCCTACGAGGTCACGATCGTCAACCAGACCCAGGCAGAGGTGACGATCGAGTCGGTCCAAGCGCGTGCGGGCCGCCGCGCCGTGGGTCCCCGGTTGCAGGGCGAGTCGCTTGACGGGATGCTGCGCGTCAACGGCGGCGGCGGACCGGCGATCCCCGGCGGTGGTAGCGCGCTGCTGTTCATGGACGTGGACTACGCGCGGGACATGCCCCGCCCGAGGCGGTTGACGCATGCCGTGACCATGACACTCAGCCAGCCGTCGGCGGAGGGCCAGGTGTTCCGCTTCGTGGGTGTCCTTACGCCAGTCGCGCGTGCCCGCGCCCTTCAGATTGGCAAGCCGATGCGTGGCGCCCGCTGGGTGGCGGGGAACGGTTGTTGCCAGCCCATCAACGCCCACCGTGGGGCGACCTTGTCGATCGATGGGACCGTTCGCACTCCTGAGCGCTTCGCGATCGACTGGGTCCGGCTCCGCCCCGACGGTCGACTCTTCGAGGGGCCGATCGACCAGCTCTCCAGTTATGCCTTCTACGGCGCCCCTATCCTCTCCGTCGCCAAGGGGAGGGTCGTCGCGGTGCAGGACGGCCTCCCCGACCAAGTTCCCGGATCGCTGCCGTCGGGGGCGACGATCCAGACAGCCGGCGGAAACCACGTCGTCGTCAAGTTGGCTCCCCGACGCTTCGCTTTCTACGCCCACCTCCAGCCGGGCAGCCTGCGCGTCCAGAAGGGTGACCGGGTTCGCCAGGGACAGGTCCTCGGACTGCTCGGCAACTCCGGAAACACGGATGCCCCGCACCTGCACTTCCACATCATGGACGGACCCTCGCCGCTCCAGTCGAACGGTCTTCCATTCGTACACCGCCGGTTCACCGGGCAGGGTGTCGTGACCGACGAGGCCCTCCTGCTCAGCGGAGCGGTCACGCCGGTGGACCGAGGAGTGCTGACCGGACGGACCCGGGCGCGGATGCCCATGAACCTGCAGGTCGTAGACTTCCGCCGCTGGGGTGCCCCCTCGTTGTGATGCCCAGCCAGGTTGTCCCATCTGGTGAATGGTGGAGCGCTTTCCGAGCCCCGCGTGGGACCTGGGCAACCGCGGTACTGGCGGTATGCAGCGCAGCGGGCCTCGCTTCGCCTGAGCCGAGATCATCCCGTATGACGGACCCGAACTGGTACGCGTCGCCCGAGGTGGGCCAAGTGCCGAGGGGCTGGTGCTGGCCCGAGTTATGCGAACCAGCCGCGGCGCGGTCGACGTCGACGCCTCGGTGCGTCGACCCTAGGTCCGCGTAGCCCAGCCAGCGGGAGTCGCGATGTGACATCGAACTCGTATCATCTGTCGCTTGTTGCGCCTCGTCAGCCAAGAAGGCTGAGCTGGAGCATGTCGGTCAGCCACTCCTCGTACTGTTCGCGTGTCCAGCGGTGCTGAGAGACCAGGCTGTCGTAGGTCGAGAAGGAGCACAGGGTCGTGATGATGTCCGCCGCCCGTTGGGACAGTCAGTCCTGTGCGTAGTGCCCCATGGGTGGCGAGCAGGTGAGCGAACCGGGTCAGCCCGGCGTGGCGTTGCGCATCCTCTGCAAGCTGCAGCTGGCGTAGCTCGGGTTCGGAGACGGCCGCGGCCTCAAGGACGCGCATGAGGGGGCCGACGCGTTCCCAGATGCCGGACTGGGTGTGCGCGTAGAGCCGCAGCTGCTCGGCAGGGTCGGGCTCCTCGATGATGGCGCGGATCGCTGGGCGGTCCTCGACCGGCACGTCAGCCCGCACGCTCCCGCCAGCCATCGCGGACCGCACGGCTGCCGCGAGGAGGCCGGCCTTGCCGGGGGCGGCCCGATACACCGTCTGCAAGGAAACCCCTGCCCGGGCCGCGATCGCTGGGATCGTCGCGCCGATGTACCCGTGGTCGAGGAAGACCTGTGCCGCAGCCTCCACCACACGGGCACGGGTGGCTTCGGCATGCTCGCGCCGGCCGGCGTTGTCATACCGACGCTTGGCTCTTGCCTTCTCCGACGGGCCACCGGCTCGGTGGCGCTCATCTGCGCGCCGGCAGGCTGCATTCGAACCTTCAGGAGGTGGCCGCCCTCGACCAACGCCACGGCGGGCTGGCCCCGATCGCTGAGAGGAAAGACCAGATCCACGGATCGTCGCGCACCTGCCGTTGCAGCTCTATCGGAGCAGTGAGCGGGCGGGTGTCCCTGACGGAGCCCGTAGCGCCCGCAACTGATTCATTCAGCGCATGGATAACCTCATTAGAAATCATTGGACGCATAGCTCCAGGATCTTCACACTTGACTCATGACCGTTACCGGCTTCGTCCACCAGGTCCGCAGGGGTCGCGCGGAGCGTCGCGAGCGCCGGCTCGCTCACCGCGACGTTCGCCGTGCACTCAGTGTGTACACGTCTCAGACTGACGTCGACGACCTACTCGCCACCTTCGACGACTATGACGGCCCGGAGGTTGAGGAGATGCGCTCGGTCCTCAGGGAGCAGGGGCTACGACGCCAACACCGGTCGTCGATGCCTTTCTCGTCCGGGAAAACAGCCACCACCTTCTGACACCCCTTGGGGGAACCCACATGAACATCGAATTCACACCGACCCGCTACGACGCGCTTCCCGAGGTCACCGCACGCGCTTTGCGCTGGCTCATCGATTTCGACCCCTTCGGGCCATACGACTCGCGGAAGCAGGACCGCTGAGCCCGTGCTTCCAATCCGGGCACGTTGGGCGTGCCCCTCGGTCCGGCGACCCGCCGGGCTTTAGGCCGAGGTGATCGTCGGCTGCGGCGCCATCTCCGTGAAAGCTTCGTAGGTCAGTGCCGGCGCCGGCGCGCTGCGGGCTCGAGCGCGGGGTTGCTGAAGGAGCTGTCAGCCGGGTTGATGGTGATACCTGGTGGCACGATCTCGTCGATCCGGTCGAGCACGTCCGCGGTCAGGTCGACGTCGGCCGCGGCGAGCTGGGTCTCCAGCTGCTCCATCGTGCGTGGGCCGATCAGCGGTGAGGTGATTGCAGGGTGCGACGTCACGAACCCGACGGCCAGCTGGATCAGCGTGAGCCCAGCCTGCTCAGCGAGCTGCGCCAACTCTTCCACAGCGTCGAGCTTGCGCTGGTTGTGCGGGTTGCACAGGTCGAACCGTTCGGGGAGCCGCCCGGCACGCGAGGACTCCTGCTGGCCGGTGTCCTTGCGCCAGCGCCCTGAGAGCCAGCCGCCCGCGAGGGGGCTGTAGGACATGACGGCCATGCCGTGGCGGGCGCAGGTGGGCAGGACATCGGCTTCGACGCCACGCACGAGGATCGAGTACGGAGGTTGCTCGGTGACGAAACGCTCGAGGTTGCGGTCCCGGGCGGCGACCTGGGCCTCGACGATCTGACTGGCGGGAAAGGTCGAGGAGCCGAGGTAGCGGACCTTGCCCTGCCGCACGAGGTCGGTGAGCGCGGACAGGGTCTCCTCGACGTCAGTGCTGGGGTCAGGGCGGTGGACCTGGTAAAGGTCGATCCAGTCGGTGCCCAGCCGGCGTAAGGAGTCCTCGACCGCGCGCATGATCCAGCGGCGGGAGTTGCCGCGCTGGTTTAGGTCCTCGCCCATCGGGTTGTGGAACTTGGTGGCGAGCACGACGTCGTCGCGGCGGCAGGCGAGGGCCTTCCTGACGATCTCCTCGGACTCGCCGGCGGAGTAGACGTCCGCGGTGTCGATGAAGTTGATGCCCGCGTCGAGGGCCGCCTGGATGATCCGGATCGACTCCTCGTGGTCCGGATTGCCCCAGGAGCCGAACATCATCGTGCCCAGGCACAACTGGCTGACCGAGACGCCGGTGCGCCCCAAAGGCCGATGTTCCATACCCGCTCCCCTCCGTTGCCTCGAGCGACCCACCCGAGGTCGGCATCCCCTCCCCACTCTGCCGCAACGACGGCCATCCCCAGCTTGCGGGTGCCTCGACCCCGACCGTCCCGAAGGGGAACCTGCATCGGCAACACTGCTGGTCGCGAACCGTGCCTACGCTTGTGCGTCCTATAAGACCCGACCGGTCCCGCATCCCGCAGGGGAGCCTCCTGCGGAGAGTCACGGTGACCTGGCCTACTCCCCCGGCTTCGACCTGTCGGCACTGGAGGAGGCAGCGCGGGCGGATGCCCGCATGTCTCCAATCCTCGGTACGGCGAGGGCCCTTCAGGTTCCCGCCCACGCTGCGTCCAGCGCCTCCTTTGTTGCATGCGTGATACACATCGCCCGGCAACAGACCGCGTACATCGGTCTGGCTCATCACGCAGACCACGACCTGGTCCCAGCGCCTCCGCGAAGGAGTCGTGCATCTGTTGGCCGACCGCGACCCGCTCACCGAGAATCGTTCCCGCCTCGATGATGGCGGTGGTCAGCGAGCGGCCGTCCTCGGAGTCGCGAAAGATCCGGATCCGGCCCTGGCTTCAGGATGAGCAGCGCCTGCACCGGCTGATGGGGCGAGTAGACGAGCGAGCCGCCGGGTACTCGCGCATCGGCGCGGCCTTCCCCAACGACGCCATCTCCTGCTCGTCGAGATCGCAGAAGAGCAGGTGCTCGATTGCACCACGACTCGAGTGGCGCAGCCCGCGGTATTGAGGCCCGTGTTCACCGCCGTCGCAGTCGGCTCAACCAGCCCCCGCGCGTGCGCTCAGCCTTCGGGTGTCCCGGGCACCACTGTCCCGGGGAGACGCTGGCCTTGACGGACGCGACGTGTTGGCCGCAGCCAGTCCAGGTGGTCCTGCCGCAGCTGCGGCAGATGGTTGCTCGACACATGCTGGTGCTCCTCGGTCTTGGCGCGGTGTGTTGGTTGACGGGTGCTGGGGACAGCCCTGGGAGAAGGTGATGCCTGGCAAGCGCCTTGCGAAGCCGGGGCCTGTACTTGGCGGCGTCGCCGGTCAGCCGCAGGAGCACTGAGTCCGGGCTCGTAGCCCGGGTCCGGGTCGGAGGCGGGTAGTTCGGGCGTGACGTCGGGTGTCGCGACGTCATGGCCAGACAACTCCTTGGTTCGTGAGCGATCAGGCGTGGGTGGTGGAGAGCTACTCACAGCAGCGCGGGTAGGGCCTGGGCGGCGGTGTAGGTCGCGACGCCGAGCACCAGGACGGTGAACGCGACGGAGAGCTTGGCGGTGTCGGTGCGGTCGGCGAGCCGGGCGCCGGCGAACGCGCCGGCTGTGGAGGCGATCGTCAGGGCGGCGACGACGCCCCAGTCGGGGGCTGTGTCGACTCCGGCCCGTACGATCAGGGCTGAGGCGCTGGTGAGCGTGATCACCACCAGGGAGGTGCCGGCTGCGTACTCCAGGGACATGGCCAGCGCCAGGGTCAGTGCCGGGACGACGAGGAACCCGCCGCCGACGCCGAGGAACCCGGTGAGTAGCCCGACGACGGTTGCGGTGAGCAGCATCTTCACGGCCCTGGGGCAGTCGCACATGAAGCCCTCGCGGAAGGTCAGGATGGGGTCGTCGAGGGTAGGGCGGGCCGCGTGCGCGCCGCCGTGCGTGCTGCGGGCGTGGCGCCACTGCCGGACCGCCATCAGGCCGCCGACGAGCAGCATCAACGCCGCAAAGACGGCGAGCAGCATCGCGTCCGGCACGTGGGCCGAGGCCGCGGCTCCGGCCGTGGCGCCTCCGATCGCCGCGACACCGAACACCAGGCCCTTACCCAGCAGGACGTTCCCGGCGCGGTGCGCGGTGATGGCCCCGGCCAGCGCGGTGACCCCGACGACCACGAGGGAGCCGGTGGTCGCCTGGGCGGCGCTCTGGTCGAGCAGGTAGACCAGGACCGGGACGGCGAGGATGGAGCCGCCGCCGCCGAGCGCGCCGAGGCTGACCCCGATGAGCGCACCAGCGGCGACGGCGAAAAGGAGGGTCAGGGTCACGCCTCGGGGCCGACCAGGTGCAGCCCGACCTTCTCGGCGTTCTCGAAGCTGTCGTCGATGGCGACGAGTCGGCGGCCGGCGGCGTCGAGGATCGACGCGGCGATGCTGGCGCGGTAGCCGCTGGCGCAGTGCACCCACAGCTCGCCCTCGGGCACGTCCTCGACCCGTTGGGGGAGCACGTGGATCGGGATGTTGACCGCACCCTTGATGCGGGCCTTGTCGTGCTCGTCGGCGCGGCGGACGTCGAGGACGACCACGGGCCGGTGCCGGCGGACCTGCTCGAGGTCGGCGAAGGTCCCGGTCCGGAACGACGCGAGCCCGCGGTCGGACCAGTCCTCGGGGCCGCCGGTGGCCTGCGCCGCCGGGCGGTCGATGCCGATGCGGACCAGCTCCCGCTGGGCCTGTGCGACGTCCTCCGGGGTCTCCCCGAGCAGCGTGACCGGGGTGCCCCAGGTGATCAGCCAGCCGAGGTAGGTGACGAACGCGCCGTCGAGGCCGAAGTTGAGGGTGCCCGGGGCGTGGCCGGCGGCGAACGCAGTGCGGTTGCGCAGGTCGACGACCCACTCGCCGTCCTCGATGCGGCGACGCAGCTGCCCGGCATCAGCCTGCGACGGTGGGCTGAGGTCGGGCTCGGCGGGACCTGCGGCGTTCGCCGGGCTCATGTGTGCGTAGTACGCCGGGAAGGCGCCGAGGCCGTCGAGAAGCTCGCGGACGTAGGTCTCCTCGTCCTGGGTCAGCGCCGGGTTGGACTGCTTCTCCTGGCCGATCGTCGACTCGGTCGCGTCGGACTGCGTGGCGGCGCAGAAGGAGCCGAACCCGTGGGTGGGGAAGACCTCGGTCTCGTCGGGCAGCCGCTCGGCCAGCTTGTGGGCCGACGCGTGCTGGTGGCGCACGAGAATGTCGGTGTGCTCCACGCCGAGCAGGTCCGGCCGGCCGGTGGCGCCGTACAGCAGGGAGCCGCCGGAGAACACCGCGACCTGCTCGTCGGTGGTGGCGTCGGTGAGTGCGTAGGAGAGGTGGCTGAAGGTGTGGCCCGGAGTGGACAGCGCGGTGAGCCGCATCCGCGACCCCACCGCCACGGTCTCCCCGTCGCGGATGGGGGTGCGGTCGAAGGAGACCTCGTCAGCGGCATTGACGCGGTACGTCGCGCCGCTGCGCTGGGCGAGTGCGAGGCCACCAGTGACGTAGTCGTTGTGGATGTGGGTCTCGAAGACGTCGGTCACCTGCACTCGGTGTTCCTCGAGCAGATCGAGGATGCGGTCGATGTCGCGCTGCGGGTCGACCACGAAGGCGACCGCGCCGTCGTGGACGACGTAGCTGCGGTCCCCCAGGGACGGGGTCTCGATCGGGAGGATGGTCAGGTCGGTGCTCACGTGGTCGCTCCTCGGGTGCGTCGGGGTGCAAGACGGAGGTCGGTACTCGATACCTACGGGGGTATGTTGGATCCAACGGTACACACCCCCTGGGGTATTCCAAGCACTCATCCCATCCGCTGAAATACCTGCGGGGGTATCAACGTTGAGCACTGGTGAACGCCCCATGGTGGGCGTCGAACGCGAGAGAGAGGGTCTTGATGGCCACCACCGACCTGAGCGCCGAGAGCTTCGAGCGCACGATCAGCAGCAATGACATCGTCTTCGTCGACTTCTGGGCGTCCTGGTGCGGCCCGTGCCGGATGTTCGCCCCGGTGTACGAGAAGGCCGCCGCCGCTCACCCCGACATCGTGTTCGGCAAGGTGGACACCGAGGCCGAGCAGGCGCTCGCCGCCGCCGCGCAGATCACCTCCATCCCGACACTGATGGCGTTCAAGAACGGCACCTTGGTGTTCTCCCAGCCCGGCGCGCTCCCTGCCGCCGCGCTCGAGGAGGTCATCACTGCCGTCCGCGACCTCGACCTCGAGTCCGCGCTCGCCGAGCAGCAGAGGAGCGCCTGATGGCCGGCTTCACCCTCGCCACCACCCTTGACCTGCCCTACGACGCAGCCGTCGAGGCGGTTCGCGCCGCACTGCGCGACCAGGGGTTCGGCATCCTCACCGAGATCGACCTCTGCGCGACCCTGAAAGCCAAGCTCGACGTCGACGTCGCTCCGCAGGTGATCCTCGGCGCCTGCCGCCCCGACCTGGCCTACCAGGCGCTCACCGCAGAGCCGTCCATCGCCGCGGTGCTGCCGTGCAACGTCGTGGTCCGCGCTGTGGACGAGGACCGCACGATCGTGGAGGCATTCGACCCGGACGCGATGATGGGACTCGCCGACAACGACGCACTGAGCACCATCGCCACCGACGCCAAGCAGCGGCTGACAGCGGCACTGGCCGCCTTGGACGCCGCCGAGGGGGCGACCTGATGGAGCTCAATCCCGCTGAGATGACCCCGGTCATCAACCGCATCAAGCGCGCCCGCGGCCAGCTCGACGGCGTCCTCCGGATGCTCGAGGAAGGACGCGACTGCGAGGACGTCGTCACCCAGCTCGCCGCAGTCTCCCGTGCCCTTGACAGGGCCGGGTTCGCCATCGTCGCCAGCGGCCTCCAGCAGTGCCTCACCAACGGAGACGGCCTCGACAGCATCGACGCCAAGAAGATGGAGAAGCTCTTCCTCTCCCTGGCCTGAGAGATTGCCTGCGGGCGCCCGCGGCACCAGAGCGCCGGCGGCTGTCCGGACGTGCATGCGAAGCTGCTACGGCAAGCCTGCTGGTCGCGAACCGTGTCGGCGACCCGTGCTTCACGGGTTCTCGAGGTGGTCGGCGTCGGCGCGAGGCCGTCAGGCGTCGTCGTGGGCCAGGCTGGTGGACAGCTCGCGGTGCGCGTTGGCCAGCACGTCCGAGCCTTGGTCTCGAAGGTCTCGAAGGTCTCGAAGGTCTCGAAGGTCTCAGCGCCGGCGGCGAACGAGGGGTTGTGAATGGTGGCGCGCGGTACGGTCGACACGTAGAGGCCGCCTCCACCTCGGGCCTCCAGGCAGCCACCCCAGACCCTGGTGACTCTGACTGATCGTCCCAGGGGTACAGATGTCCGTTCCTGCCGCACACGGCGCTCACGGCGTACTCCCGTCTGCCGGCGACGACGCCGAGGGTCACCGGGCGGACGACGCGTTGGTCCGGCGAGTCGCAACCGGTGACCGAGAAGCGTTCACTGCCCTCTACGACCGTATGGGTGGAGTCGCCTACGGACTGGCGCGCCGGGTGGTGACCGACTCAGCCCTCGCGGACGAGGTGACGCAGGCGGCGTTCCTGCACGTGTGGTTGAAGGCAGCCACCTTCGACCCTTCTCGCGGCAGCGCTCGCACGTGGATCCTCATGATCACCCACCGCCGCGCCGTGGACGTCGTCAGACGCGAGGAGTCCGACCGGGACCGGTCCTCACCGGGGCCGCGCTCAGCCGTCGACCCGGCGTACGACGTGGTCGTCGATCGAGCTGAGCTGCCACCAGCGGCAAGCTCCGCCGACACAGCAGTCAGCCGCGCGCTCGATGCGCTGACGCCCCTCCAGCGTGAGGCCGTCGAGCTGGCATACCTCGACGGCCGCACCTGTGCCCAGGTCGCCGTCGCGCTCGACGTCCCGTTGCCGACCGCCAAGACGCACATGCGTGACGGGCTGATCCGTCTCGCGACCGAGATCCGGGCTACCCCGGACATCGGCCAGAGCCGGTGACGCTCCTGCGCCCCTCACCACGAGGGTCCCGACGAGAGTCGTCGAGGTCGGGTCCGAGCGCCCACTGCGCGGAGGCAATCCGGTGTTGACCGCTCGGCCGCTGTGTGTGGTTCGATCCACGTCGTGTCGCGGAGGCTCAGGTACAGGCACCAGGAACGGGGCGGTGCGCTCGATGCGGCCACGATGAGGGGCGCTGGTGCGGTGGCCCGCATGAAGGTCAGGTCGTCCACGGCTTCGAAGAGCTCTGCACGTGCGATCTTGACCGTCGTGCCATGCAGCCAGGCCCAGAATCGGTCCTCGATCCACTGGGGATCGGGCACGGGCCAGGACGCGTCGCACTGCGCGTAGGCCCGGTCGACCGCTCCGTCTTGTTGCCACAGGACGAGCCCGTCCTCGACGCGTTCGGGGAGGTCGCGGACGCTGACGAACTTCAGGTCGACGTGGCCCGGCGCGGCGCCGACGAGCCCGCTCTCGCAGCGGGCGACGAGCAGCCTGGGTTCTCCGACAGGTTCACCGGTGAACGCCACCAACAAGGCACCGAGACCGGCCGTGACGTCCCGCGCGCCGGCCAGCAGTCCGGGGTGGGTCGCGTCGTCGCACACGATCACCAGATCGAGGTTCCCCCCGGACCGTCGAGGCATCGACCATGAGGATCGAGAGGCCAGTCTTCAGCTCGTGTCGGGATGGGTCGGTGATGTCGCGCCGCATCCGGACCTCCCTGCCTGGCCGGCCGGCCGGCATCGGCGCGTCCTCTCCGGTGGATGAGAACCCGCGCCGCACTCCTCGGTGCAGTCATCGGGTTGCACCCCGCCGACCAACCCGAGTGCGGCCATCGCGGTCCTTCCGGGGAGCGGCGTCGCGATTCGGACGCCCCACCCGCGGCGTCGACGGACAAACGCGGCTCATGGGCCACGACCGGATCGACTTCACGTCCGCACCATCGCCCGATGCCGGGCTCTCACTGCAGGTGGATCTCCGGCCTGAACCATCGAGCGCCGTCGCACCGGCACCCCACCGGGTCGGGAGGCGAGTGCCGCGTCGAGGGCCACGTCGTCAGCCGGAGTCGGCGTACCGGACTGGGACGGACGTGGACGGCGGGTCGGTGTCTCGTGGTCTCGGCGTGGACGAGGAGCTGCGTCAGGCGGTCGACCCGACCCTCGCAGCAGGCGAGGATGTCGTCCTCGATCACGCTCCACGAGCTGCCCGCCGCGAGCTGCTCGCGCCACTGCGCCAGCGCCTCGGTGAGGCGTCCCTGTCGGTAGTCCTGGGTCGGACTCATCAGCCTTGCCTCCACGTCCCTCGGGTCGACCCGAGCGAGGTCCAGCGTCCTCACCATGGTGCGACCGTTCCCGTCAGTAGTCCCGGACCGGGATCAACCCGTCCTCACACAGTGAAACGGGGGGACCTCGGGGCAACCTGGGAGGTGAGGTGGCTGCGGGCTTTGCTCAGTGCCGCCGGTTGGCGTCGTCGACGAGGCTCTGAGCGATGTCCCGGAGCTTGAGGTTGCCCTCGTTCGACGCGCGCACCAGGAAGGTGAAGGCGCGGTCCTCGCTCATCTCGTACCGCTCCATGAGGATCCCGAGGGCTTGGCCGATGACCTTGCGGGTGGACAGCCCGGTGTTCAGGGTGTCGCGTTCATGGGCGTTGCTGAGTGCGATCGCGGCATGGGCGGCGAAGAGCTCGGCATTCGGCTCCGCCTCGGGGTGGATCTCCTCGGACGTGGTCGAGTACAGGTTGAGGCCGCCGAGGACCCCTGCCCCGTCGACGTACAGCCGCACCGCGAGCTGGGAGCGCAGACCCAACGCCACGGCGGCCGGCACGTAGCGGGGCCAGCGCTGGTCGTGCCGGATGTGAGGTGCGGCCACCACGTCGGCATGCGTGAGGGTGTCGACGCAGGGCCCCTCCCAGATCGAGTACTGAGCAACGTCGAGCTGGTGGACCAGGTCGCCGGTGGCGGCCCGGGTCCTGACGTCCCGGTTCTTGTGCGACGTCGAGATCCCCACCTGGTCGAACCCCGGGATGGAGGTCCGCGCTGCGAGGGCGATCGCAGCCAGCGTCTCGTCCAGGGTCTGCGACTGGTGGATCGTACGAGCGGCGGCCGCGATGGCGGCACCGACGTCTGGGCGAGCGTCCATGGGGCTGCTCTCGAGTGCCGAGGCGAGGCACACAGAGAGGCGCTCACGGACACGAGACGCTGCAGGCCCAACGTGACCGCCCGAGTCTGGACGGCCTTGGTCCCGTCACTGTACCTCCAAAAAATCGAGCGCAGGCTCGGCCCGTCAGCCGACTGGTCAACAGCCGACGGGCCTGACCGGGAAACCGCCACCTGTCGGTTCCGTCAGCTGATTCCAAGGCACACCACGCTGATGGAGCGCCGAAACCAGACATTGGTCATCCCCGGATCCGCTCCCATCCTTCTCCATCCGGTTCGCCACGCCGCGGTTCACGGTCCGCGGCCCGCGTGCCCCTCCAGGTACGCCGCCACCAGCACGCCGAGGGTCGGCAGGTGGTAACCACCCTCCTGCACCACCACCGTCGGGAGGGAGGTCCCCGCCAACCTCGTTCCGGCCGCACGGAAGCCGGGCTCGGTCACCAGCAGCGGGCTCTCCGGGTCGTCCTGGGCCGCGTCCACCCCGAGGGAGACGACCAGAGCCGTGCACCCGTGCTCGAGGACCCAGTCCGCGAGCCGACCCACCGCCTCCAGCCAGGGACCGTCCTCGGTCCCCTCGGGCAGGGGAAGGTTGCGGTTGGCCCCGAGGCCGTCCCCCGTCCCGGTCTCGTCGGGGAACCCGACGTAGTGCGGGAACCACCCCGCTCCCGGGTCGACGTGCACCGACCCGTAGAGGACATCGGAGCGCGCGTAGTAGATCGCGGACGTGCCGTTCCCGTGGTGGGCGTCGAGGTCGATGACACCGACCCGCTCGTGCCCACCGGCCCGGAGCGACTCCACGGCGACGGCGGCGTTGTTCAGGTAGCAGGACCCGCCGTACCCGCCCGGCGTCGCGTGGTGGCCGGGCGGTCGGCTCAGGGCGTAGGCGACCCGCTCCCCCGACAGCACCAGCTCCGCCGCTTCCGTCGCGCAGGCCGCTGCCGCGCGCGCCGCCGCCCAGGTGCCGGGGCCGACCAGCGTCATCGTGTCGTAGGCGAAGCCGCCTGCCGCTGCGTGGACGGCGGCCGGCGCCGTGAGCGGGAGACCGGCGGCCATGGCCGGGGTCGGGAAGAGGTAGGGGACCACCCGGGACTGGCCGACCAGCGCGACGTAGGCCCCTGCCTCCCAGCGCGTGGACGCGGTGGCGAGGAAGTCGAGCAGCCCCGGCTCGTGCACCGCGCCCAGCAGGTCGTCCGGCACCGCCGACGCCTCGACGAGCCGGTGGCCGGCCGCGCGCAGCGCCTCGAGGATGACGTCGACCCTCGTCGGGACCTCGGTGCCGGGGGTCGCGACCCCGACCCAGACCTCGTGGACCGGGACGTGCTCGCGCGTCGCCGGCGACCACACGACCGGCACACGAGGCGACGCCGACGGCTGGCTCACGAGCCAGCATCCCACCACAGGTCCGGCCCGCCGTCCCCTCCGTCCCCGCCCACTCCGGTCGAGCCGCCCCTCATGCCCGGTCGAGCCGCCCCTCATGCCCGGTCGAGCCGCCCACCATGGCGGGCGGCTCGACACGTCATCGGGGGCGGCTCGACACGTCACGGGGGGCGGCTCGCCTGGACAGGCACCGCCCCCGCTGGTCGGATGGCGCCATGCCGCGCGCCCGTGACCTGGGACTCGGGATCGGGTCGTTGCCGACCGGCCCGACGAACTCCGTCCTCGACGTCGACGGGGTCGGCATCGGCCACGTGACGCTCCACCGGGACGAACCCCCGCCGCCGGTGGGCCGAGGCGTCGCCCGCACCGGGGTGACCGCCCTTCTCCTGGCCGAGGACGCCTACCGCCGTCCGCTCGCCGCGGGAGGGGCGGTCCTCAACGGTGCCGGGGAGTGCACGGGGTTCCTCACCGCTCTGGAGTGGGGCTCGATCGAGACGCCGGTCTACCTCACATCGACGATGCAGCTCGGCCGGGTGTACGACGCGGCGTGCCAGATCGCCCTGGAGCGGGACTCCGGAGTGGCCGACGACGTGGTGATCCCGGTCGTCGCCGAGTGCGACGACTCCTTCCTCAACGACTGCCGGCGGATGCAGGTCGAGGCCGCCGACGTCCGGGCGGCGTACCGCGCTGCCGTCGAGTCCCGCAGCGGCGCCCTGGCCGCCCGGGAGGTCGAGGAAGGCAGCGTGGGCGCCGGCACCGGCATGTCCTGCCTGGGGTTCAAGGGGGGCATCGGCACCTCCTCCCGGGTCACCGACGAGGGTCACACCGTCGCGGTGCTGCTGCTCACCAACTTCGGGGACCGGGAGCGGCTGACCGTCCGCGGTGTCCCGGTCGGCGTTGCGATGCCTCCCGGTACGCCGCGACCGCCGGCGGGGTCCTGCATCGGGGTGGTCGTCACCGACGCGGCGGTCTCGGGGGCCGACTGCAGGCGGTTGGCCCGCCGGGTGGGACTGGGGCTCGCCCGCACCGGCTCGACGGCGCACCACGGCAGCGGCGAGATCTTCCTGGGCACCTCCACCTCATGGCGGCAGGACCGCCAGGGGACCCTGCTCGGACCGGACCCCGTCACGGGCCGTGCGCTCGATCCGCTCTTCGCGGCGGTCGTCGACGCGACGGAGGAGGCGGTCCTCAACTCCATGCTGCAGTCCCCCACCACGGCCGGGCGCGACGGCAACACCGTCGAGGGCCTGGACCCCGAGCGCGTGCGGCGACTCGTGGGGCTCGACTGATGCCCGGCCCGCGGGACGGCGCCCGCGAGGGGGCCGAGCGCGAGGTCCGGATCCCGGTGGCCGATGCGACGTGGCTCGCGGCGACGTTGTACCTCCCCGACCCGGCCACCGGACCGCAGCCCTGCCTCTTGGAGGCGCTGCCCTACCGGAAGGACGACCTGACGTCGTCGTACGCGGCGACGTACCAGCGCCTCCGCGACGAGTTCGGGTACGCCGTGTGCCGCGTCGACCTCCGGGGGACGGGGTCCTCCCCCGGGGACGCCACCGACGAGTACCCCGTTGTCGAGCAGTCGGACCTGGCGGCGGTCATCGCCTGGCTGGCCGACCAGGCCTGGTGCACCGGCAAGGTCGGGATGTGGGGGACGTCGTACTCGGGCTTCAACTCCCTGCAGGTCGCCTGTGAACGACCGCCGGCGCTCGCCGCGGTGTGCGCGATCTACGCCAGCGACGACCGCTGGACCGACGACGTGCACTGGCGAGGGGGCGCGCTGCGGCTCGTCGACCTCGTCGACTACTGCCACTACATGACGCCGATGAGCATGCTCCCCCCGGTCCCGGCGGTGTGGGGCGAGGGCTGGCGCGAGGAGTGGCGGCGACGGCTGGAGACCCAGGTGCCGTGGGTGCTGACGTGGCTCCGTGAGAACCGGGACGGGGACTACTGGCGGCACGGCTCGGTGCGCAGCTCGAGGGCCGCCACCGGCTACGACCGGATCGCCTGCCCGGTCATGATCGTGGCGGGCTGGGCCGACGGCTACCGCAACAACTCCTTCCGGACGGTCGCCGCGCTCCGGGAGGCCGGCGTCCCGCACCGGCTGCTCGCCGGTCCGTGGGCGCACGCCGACCCCGCCACGGCGATGCCCGGCCCCCGGATCGACCTCGTGGTCGAGATGGCCGCCTGGTGGGACCGCTGGCTGCGCGCCGAGCCGGGCGCGCCGCCCCCGCACGAGGACCACGTCGACCTGTTCGTCCGGAGCTCGACCCGCCCGCAGCCCGACCTCGAGCGCCACGACGGCACCTGGATCCGTGACCAGTGGCCGTCCCCCTCGACCCGGGTGGAGACCCGGGAGCTCCCCGGACCCAGCACGCTGGAGGTCGCCCCCGACGTCGGGACCTCGGCCTGGATCGACTGCGCCGGCCACCTGCCCTGGGGACTCTCGGGCGACCAGCGCTCCGACGACGACCGGTCGCTGCGGTGGGAGTGGCCCGCGGACGGCCTCGTGCTCGTGGGCCAGCCCCGGGTGCGGCTGCGGGTCGCGGCGTCGGCGCGCGAGGCGTCGCTGTCGGTGAAGCTGTGCGACGTCTTCCCCGACGGCACCTCCGCGCTCGTGACGCGGGGCAGCCTCGACCTTGCTTACCGCGACGGGGTCCACGCGCCCGCGCAGCGGCGACCGCTCGTGCCCGGCGAGGAGTACGAGGTCGAGGTCGACCTGGACGCCTGCGCCTACGCCTTCGCGCCCGGACAGCGGCTCCGGTTGTCGGTCGCCGGCGCTGACTGGCCGAACACCGTGGCGCCACCGGCCCCGGTCTCCCTCACCGTGGGTCCGGGGACGGTCGAGCTCCCGCTGTGGTCCGGCAACGACCGGGCGACCACCGTGTTCATGCCCGGGGAACCGTCGTCCGGGGAGCACCCCGACGGTGTCACCTGGACCGAGACCCGCGACGTGCTGCGCCGTACCACCACCTGCGCGGTCCGCTCCGGCGCCGAGTACGCAGTCCCGCACGACGGCACCGCCTCCGAGGAGTACGCCGGAGAGGTCGTCGTCGACCGCCGGACCTTCGCCCAGCGCGCGACGGCGGAGTGCCGCTACCGGCTGACATGGCCGGGCGTCGAGGTCACGGTGAGCGCGACGATGCGGGTCGAGGTCTCGGCCGACGGCTACGACGTGGCGATCGAGGTCGAGGCGTACGACGGGGCCGAGCAGGTGGCGTCGCGGCGCTGGTCGGAGCTGGTCCCCCGCTGACGAGGAGGTCAGACCAGCCAGTGGGCGGCGTAGCCCGGGTCCACCAGCGCGGGACGGTCGAGACGGAAGTCGGTCAGGTCGGTCGCGGTGGAGCCGTGGACCGCCAGGTCGGCGAGCAGCCGGCCGAAGGTCGGGGCGAACTTGAACCCGTGCGCCGCCCCCAGCCCGACGACCACCGACGGGTGGCCCGGGACCGCCGAGAGCACGAAGTCCCGGTCCGGGGTCAGCGTGTACTGGCACCGCACCGACCGGTCGACCGGACCACTGGCCGGGAGGATCCGGCGCAGGTGCGCCGCCAGGAGTGCCTCCATGCCCCGGTCGGGCTCACTGGTCCGGGCGTCGGGATCAACGGTCGGGCCCCCGCAGTCCTGCGCCGCCTTCACCGTCGGCTCGCCGTAGCACGGGAAGCCGTAGTAGGACGGGTCGTCCATCCAGATCCACAGCGGGAGCCGCCCCGGGGCCAGGTCGGCCGGGCGCTCCGGGCGGAAGTAGGTCACCTGCTCCAGCGTCACCTCGACGGGCACGTGCAGGTCGAGGTCGCGGAGCACGTCGTTGACCCACGCGTCGGCGCAGACGACGAGTCCGGTGCAGGTGACGGTCCCCGCCGGAGTCCTCACCTCGATGCCGGCCTCCCCCCGGTCCCGGACCCGGAGCACCGGCGACTCCGGCCGCAGCTCGGCGCCGTGGCGCACCGCCAGCCGCTGCGCGACCTGGGTTCCGCGAGCGGCCGGCACGATGGCCGCGTCCGACTGGTACAGGGTCAGCGTGCCCTCGGGGAGCCGGAACTGCGGGAACCGCTCCTGCACCTCCCGGGTGTCGAGCAGGTCGTAGGCGACCCCGACCTCGTCGAGCGACGTGGTGTAGTCCACGGGGCTGATAGCCGGGTCCGGAGGGAAGAGGTCCACGCCGCCCACGACGGTCACGAGCTCGGCGCCGGCGTCGCGCTCGAGCCGCGCCCAGTCGTCGTACGCCTGCTGCGTCAGCCGCACGTACGCCGGGGTGTGGTAGCTGTGCCGGAGGATCCGGCTGGAGTCGTGGCTGGCGCCCCGGCTGTGACCGAGCGCGAACCGCTCGAGCCCCAGCACCCGGTGGCCGCGACGGGCGAGCTCCAGGGTGGTCGCGCTCCCGAGCGCCCCCAGCCCTGCCACGACGTAGTCGACGCGCTCACCGGCCGTCGCTGTCACCTCGGTCCCCTGTCCGACGCTCCCGTCCGACGCTCCAGCCGCGGCAGCAGCCACCGGCGGATGTCGAGGCTCTCGTCCTCCATCGGCGCGAACCAGCCGTTGCGGTAGCTGCGGGAGGTCATGCCGCGCTGCACCGACTCGCACACCGCCCAGTCCTGGCGGTTCACCACGTCCCAGAAGTCGCGTGCGTCGGAGGGGTCGAACGACGCCGCGGCGACCTCGGAAGGGTGGAACAGCAGCAGGCACTCGACCGTGGTCCGGTCGACGGCGCGCGGCAGGAGGAGGAACGCCGCGACGTGGTCGGCGGACGCCGAGAGCATCAGGTTCGGATAGGCCAGGTCTCCCTTGTGCCGGGTGCGCTCGGCCTCGTCGAGCCCCGGGAGCGGGGCGCGTGCCGTCGTCCCGGTGGCGGTGAAGGTCCAGGCACCCTCCCGGTGCGCGATGCCGGCGTCCCAGTCGAGTCCCGCGCCTCCGCCCGCGAAGTCCGGCACGAGCCGGCAGAGCTCGGGGTGCACCGGACCGCAGTGGTAGCACTCGTTGTAGTTCTCCAGCAGCACCTTGTAGTTGGCCGCGACCTCGTAGCGGAGCACGGCTCCGGTGACCAGCCCGGCGAGGCCGTAGTGCGCGAGGCTGGCGGCCGGCCCTGCCACCGCCTCGCCGAGGGTGTCGGCCTCTCCGGGACTGAGGTGGAGGAAGAGGAACCCGCCCCAGGTGTCGACGCCGACCGCAGCCAGCCGGAACGCCGCGGCGTCGGGGACCTCCGCGTGCGGCGCGCGGAGCAACCGGCCGTCGAGGCCGTAGGTCCACGAGTGGTAGGGGCACCGCAGCGCCGACGCCCGGCAGGTGACGGGTGCGTGGTGGGGCAGGACCGGGTGCAGCTGAGCGCCGCGGTGGCGGCACACGTTGTACGCCGCGTGCAGGGTCGAGCGGTCGTCGCAGGTCACCAGCACCGACTCGCCGGCGACGTCGACCACCGCGAGCCGACCAGGACCGTCCAGCCCCAGGTCGTCGAGCCGACCCGCGCAGAACCACTCGGAGTGGAGCACGGCCTCGCGCTCGGCGCGCCAGCGGGACTCGTCGACGTAGAAGTCGCGCGGGAGGGCGGCCTGCAGCGACGCGGCCATGCCACCTCCTTGCTGACTGACGAGTCAGTGAGCGGGATCGTCCCACGCGGCGGGTCGGTGCGCCAGTGCCCGGGCGGCGTCCAGGTGGCACGCCACCCGGTGACTCCCCGACGCCGCGAGCACCGTCAGCGGGTGCGCGCGGCAGCGGTCCTCGACCCCGGCCGCGGCGGACCGGCCGTCCACGAGCGCCGGGCAGCGGGGATGGAACCGGCACCCCGGCGGGATGCGCGTGCTGTCGGGGATCTCCCCACCGAGGACGACCGGTTCGAGTCCGGTGACCTCCGGGACCACCGACAGGAGCGCCTGGGTGTAGGGGTGGCGGGGCGCCAGGAGCACCTGCTCGGTGGGCCCCACCTCGACGACACGCCCGAGGTACATCACCGCGGTCCGGTCCGCGATGTTCCACGCCAGCCCCAGGTCGTGGGTGACCACGAGGACGCCGAGACCGCGGGTGTCGCGCAGCCGGAGGAGCAGCGCCAGGATCTCGCCGCGGATCGAGGCGTCGAGCGAGGACACCGGCTCGTCGGCGATGAGCAGCTCCGGCGCGAGCGCGAGCGCGCCTGCGATGAGCACGCGCTGCCGTTGCCCCCCGGACAGCTCGTGCGGGTAGCGGAGGAAGAGCCCCTCGGGCGGGCGCAGCCCCGCGTCGGCCATCGCGGCGGCAACCAGCTCGGTCTCGGTGCGACCCTGCTCCTCGGCGAGCCCGTGCAGCCGGATCCCCTCGGCCACTGACTCGTAGACCGTCTGGCGCGGGTTGAGGGAGCCGGAGGCGTCCTGGAGAACCATCTGGACGGTGCTCCGGAACTCACGCAGCCCTCGCGCGGTCCGGTCGAGCGGCTGACCCCGCACCTGCACCTCGCCGACGTGGGGACGCTCCAGCCCCATGAGCGTCCGCGCCAACGTGGTCTTGCCGGAGCCGGACTCGCCCACCAGCGCCAGGATCTCCCCGGGAGCCACCGAGAGGTCGACCCCGTCCAGCGCCCGGGCGACGTCGCCGCCGCGGGTGGCGAACTCGACCACGACGCCGGAGGCGCTGAGCAGCGGCCGGTCGCCCGTTTCCTGAGCGGATGTCACAGGACCGCCCGGATGCAGGCGGCGGCGCGCCCCGGTGCCAGCTCGACGAGCGGCGGCTCGGCCGCCCGGCACTCCTCGAGAACGAGAGGGCATCGTGGCGCGAAGGAGCATCCCTGTGGCAGGTCGCGCGGGTCGGGCGGGTCACCGGGCAGCCCCACCGGGGCGTAGCGGGCGGCCGGGTCCCCGATGCGGGGGAAGGCACCCGAGAGCGCACGTGCGTAGGGGTGCAGCGGAGCGGCGAACAGCTCGTCGGCCCCGCCCAGCTCGACCACGCGGCCGGCGTACATGACTGCGACCCGGTCGCAGACGTCGCTGAGCACCGACAGGTCGTGGCTGATGAGGAGCATGCCGACGCCGGTCTCGCGGACGAGTCCGGCCAGCAGGGCCAGGATCTGCGCCTGCACCATCACGTCGAGGGCAGTCGTGGGCTCGTCGGCGATGACCACCTGGGGGCGGCAGGCGAGCGCCATCGCGATCATCACGCGCTGCCGCTGACCGCCGGAGAGCTGGTGGGGGTAGGCGCGGCCCTGCGCCGGCGGCAGCCCCACCTGGTCGAGCAGCTCGCCGACCCTCTTCGCGACGTCCTGGTCGCCGAGGGAGCGGTCGTGCAGCGTGATCGGCTCGGCGATCTGGTCCTGAACCCGGTGCACCGGGTTGAGCGAGTGCATCGCGCCCTGGAACACGATCGAGGCTCCCGCCCAGCGGACCGCGCGCAGGTCACCCCAGCTCATCGTGAGCACGTCGGCGCCGGACACCAGGACCTCGCCGGACACGGTCGCCTCCTTGGGCTGCAGCCGCAGGACGGTACCGGCCAGTGTCGACTTGCCGCAGCCGGACTCCCCCGCCAGGCCGACCACCTCGCCGGCGCGCACGACGAGGTCGACGCCGCGGACGGCCGGCAGCGCACCCTCGGACGTCGGGTAGGTGACCGTGAGGTCCCTCAGCTCGAGGAGCGCCTCGCGGTGCCCGGGCCGGGCTGGCCTGACCGGGGAGGTCAGGTCGGTCATCGCCGCCTCCTCAGCCTCGGGTCGAAGATCTCCTCGAGCGCCTGCCCCACCAGCGTGAACGACAGCACGACCAGCACCACACACACGCCGGGCGGCACGATGAACCACCAGGCGCCGGTGGTCATCGCGCCGACGTCGAAGGCGTCCTGCAGCATCGAGCCCCAGGACACGCGGGTCGGGTCGCCGAGGCCGAGGAAGCTGAGCGTGGTCTCGGACAGGATCGCGATCGCGACGGTAAGCGTGGTGTTGGCGAAGATCATCGGCATCACGTTGGGCAGCACGTGGCGGGTGATCTGGTGCCGGCGGCCCGCTCCGAGGACGCGTGCCCGCTCGAGATAGGGCCGCTCCTTGATGGACAGCGTCTGGCTGCGGATCAGCAGCGCAGTCGCGGGCCAGCTCGTGACACCGATGACCACCGCGATCGTGAGCAACCCGCGACCCAGCACCGTGGCCAGCACGATCGCCAACGGCAGGAACGGGATCACGAGGAACCACTCCGTCAGCCGGAACAGGACCGCGGCCGGCCAGCCCTCGAAGAAGCCGGAGACGAGGCCGACCAGCGTGCCGATCCCGACGGAGATGGCCGTGGCGAGCAGTCCCACGAGAAGCGAGATGCGGGCACCCCAGATGAGCAACGTGAGCACCGGTCGGCCGCTGTCGTCCGTGCCGAGCAGGAACTCCCGGGACGGTGGTTCCAGCACGCCACCGGGGGCGGTGGTCACCCGGAGGTCGGCGACGTCGGTGATCACCGGCGCGAGCAGCGCGACCAACGCGAAGGCGGTCAACACCGACAGCCCGAACAGCCCCGTGCGGTGTCGTCGGAACTCCGCCCAGGTGCGGCGCGCCGCACGGGCACGCCGCTCCCGGGTCACCTGCCGCGCGGTGAGGGTCATGAGCGCACCCGCGGGTCGAGGAAGCCGTAGAGCACGTTCGCCGCCAGATTGGCGAGGATGACCCCCGCGGAGGCAACGAGGAACGCGCCCTGCAGCACCCAGTAATCCGGGATCTCGAGCGCCTCGGTCGCCAGCAGCCCGAGGCCGGGGATCGAGAAGACCGTCTCGATCGTGATCGCGCCGGACACCACGAAGCCGAGGTTGAGCGCGACCACGGTGGTGGTGGGCAGCAATGCGTTCCGTGCCGCGTGACGGCGGCGTACGTCGGTGTCACGCAGCCCCTTGGCGCGCGCGGTCATCACGTAGTCCTCACCGATCTCGTCGAGCAGCGAGGAGCGCATCACCAGGGAGTAGTCCGCCATGTAGGCCAGGGTCAGCGTGATCACCGGCAGCGTCAGGTGCCAGGCGGTGTCCACGGCCTTGGCGAGCAGGCTGTCGCCGACGCCGACCGACTCCAGGCCTCCCGTGGGAAACAGCCCCGGCAGCGGGCCGATGCCGACGGCGAACCCGGCGATGAGCAGCAGGCCGAGCCACCACTCGGGCATCGAGTAGAGCGTCAGCGACGTCCACGTCGAGACCCGATCGACGGCGCGGCCGCGGTTCCAGGCGCTGACCATGCCCAGGTAGACGCCGATCAGCCCGGCGAGCAGCGTGGAGGTGCCGACCAGCAGCAGCGTCGGCCAGATCCGGTCGAGGATCAGCTCGGAGACGGGCACCCGGTAGCGCAACGAGATCCCGAGCTCGCCGGTGAGGGTGTTCTCCAGGAAGGTGAGGAACTGCAGCGCGAGCGGCTGGTCCAGCCCGTAGGTGCTGCGGAACCGGTCGAGTGCCTCCGCATCCTTGAAGCGCCCCCGGCCGAGCGTCCGCGCCGGGTCACCGGGCAGCACCCGGAACAGGAAGAAGTTCACGACCAGGACGAAGAACAGGCTGCCGAGGGCGGCCAGTGTCTTCGCCCCGACGTACCGGCCGTAGCTGCGGCGACGGACGACCGTCGGCGCCGCTGCCGGGGTCGAGGTGAGCGTCACGCGGTCAGGTCACTCCCGGTCGCCGGCCGTCGCGCGGCGCCGGAAGGCCCACGCGCCGCCGGCCGCCATGAGCGCGAGCAGCGCCCCTCCGGCCAGGAGCACCGTGGGGGTGCCGCCGCTGTTGGAGTCCCCGCCACCGCCGCTACCGGTCTCCTCCGAGACGAGGCCGATGGCGCTCTCGACGCCGTCGCAGTCGCCGGCCTCGTCGGCGGGCCGGAGGAGCGTGTAGTTGCGCCCGCCGTACTGGATGAGCAGCACGCCGCCCGGGTCCGGTTGCGGCTGGAAGCACGCGAAGCGGTCGCTGCGGAAGGCCTGGCCCGTGGTGGTGTAGCCGATGACCAGGTAGGGCGACTCCTGCCACATGATCTGCTGCATCTGGTGCACCATCTCGGCGCGCTTGTCGTCGTCGAGCTCGACGGCCTGCGCCGCGTAGAGGCGGTCGTACTCCTCGTTGCACCACCACGAGTCCGACCAGGTGCCCCGCTGGTCGCAGGTCATGTAGCTCAGCATCCCGTCCGGGTCGGCCTCGACGTACCACCCCCAGTGGAAGATGTCGTAGTTGCCTTCCAGGATCACGTTGGTGAGCCGGCCGCTCTCCATCGCGGTGACCTCGGACGTGATCCCGAGGTCGGCAAGCCACTCCTTGAGGAAGTCCATCGAGGTCACCGAGCGCTTCTCCTCGGGCCGGCCGATGAGCCGCAGGGTGCCGATCGGGCTGCCGTCGGGCATTGTGCGCAGCCCGTCGGGCCCCTCCTCGTAGCCGGCTTCGTCGAGCAGCCGGCCGGCCTCCTCGAGGTCGAACCGGAATGCGTCGTCCGTCGGAGGCGACCAGTGGAACTCCTCGTAGAAGTCCGGGATGATCGTCTGCCCCGGCTTCGCCGCGCCCTGGTATGCGTTCTCGATCAGCCGTTCGGTGTCGATCGCGTACCCGAGCGCGTGGCGGAAGTCCGGGTCCTTCAGGGCCGGGTTGCCGTCGCCGATCGGCTTGCCGGTCTCGGTGTCGATCGCGCCGGTGTTGAAGGCGAACTCCTCGAAGTACGGCGAGAGGCCGTCGACCGTGGTGATCCCCTCGCGGCCCTCGAGTGCCTGGCGCTGCAGCGGTGAGACGTTGTGGAGGAAGTCGACCTCGCCCTTGATGAGCGCCTGCACCGCCGGGTCCTCGGCCTTGAACACCCGGTAGACGACCTCGTCGACGTGCGGCGCGCCGCCCCAGTAGTCGGGGTTCGCCTCGAAGCGGTACGTCGAGCCGCCCGCTGTGCCCTCGACGAGCGTGAACGGCCCCGACCCGACCACCGGCCCGTCGTCGGGCTCGGCGGCGTAGGTCTCGACCTCCTTCTCGCTGACGTCCTTCCAGACGTGCTCGGGGAGGATCGGGATCGGCAGCAGCGGAAGGGTCGCGCTCGGCTTGCCGAGCTGCAACTCGACGGTCCGGTCGTCGGGCGCGGTGACCTTCTCGACCCCGTTCAGGTACGACGACCAGGAGTCGGCCTCCCGGCCGCCGTCGAGGATCCGGTCGTAGGTGTGGACGATGTCGTCCGCGGTCAGGGGCTCGCCGTCGTTCCAGGTAGCACCCTCGGTCAGGGTGAACGTCCAGGTCAGCCCGTCCTCGGAGGTCTCCCAGGACTCCGCCAGCGCGGGTGCCGGCGACAGGTCCTTCATCGAGTAGCCGACGAGCATGTCAAAGGACAGCGCCCACATCTCGAAGGACGCCGCCTCGACCCCGTTGAACGGGTTGAAGGAGTCGACCTCATTGGTGAGGGCCACCGTGAAGGTCACCGGCTCCTCCGCCCCGGAAGCCGGGGACACCGCCGCCGGACCGACGGCGGCCACGCCCGCGAGCGCCACTGTCGTCACGAGCCGCCGCACAGTACCTTGCCCTCCGTGACGGCCCCTCCGCAGGCGCCCCGGCACCCCGACGAGCACACCGAGCACGGAGTCGTGAGGTCGGACCCCTATTCCTGGATGCGCGACCTCGACTCCCCAGCGCTCCTGCGCCACCTCCTCGCCGAACGAGCCTGGTACGACGCTGCAACCGGACATCTGACCTCCTTGGTCGACACCCTCGGCGCGGAGATGGTGGCGAGGGTGCCGGCCACTGACACGTCGGCGAGCTGGAGACACGTGGGGTTTTCCTACTACACCCGGCTCACGGCGGGAAGGGAGTACCCGCAACTGTTGCGCGATCTCCACACTCAGGACCCGTCCGGACCGTCGGATCCGACGTCCCAGGGGGTTCCGACGCACGGAATCGCGCGTGGGTCGCAGCTCCTGCTCGATGCCAACGCGCTCGCCGACGGGTCGACGCACCTCGACCTGGGCCTGCTCGAGGTCAGTCCTGACGGTCGGCTGCTCGCCTACTCGGTGGACCTGGTGGGGGACGAGGTCTACCGGCTTCGGTTCCGGGACCTGGACACCGGCTCCGACCTCGAGGACGAGGTGGCGCGCACCTACTACGGCGGTGCGTGGAGCGCGGGGTCCAGCCACTTCTTCTACACGGTCCACGACGCGGCGTACCGGCCGTTCCAGGTCTGGCGCCACCGGTTGGGCACTCCTGCCTCGGAGGACGAGCTCGTCCTGGAGGAACCCGACCGGAGGTTCGACCTCGAGGTCCGGGCAACCCGGAGCAGAGGACTGGTGGTGGTCCGGTCCACGTCGCGCGACACCAGCGAGGTGTGGGTGGTCGACGCCTCCACCCCGGAGGCGCCGCCGGCGTCGGTCGGCGGGCGCCGGAGCGCCGTCGAGTACGACGCGGAGCACGTCGTCGGTGCGGACGGCGAGGAGTGCCTGCTGCTCGTCACCAACGACGGGGCACCGGAGTTCCGTCTCGTGCGGGCCCCCGTCCCCCGCGGGACCGGCCAGGACCACACGGCCTGGGAGCCGGTGAGGGCCGAGGACCCGGCGGAGCGGCTGGAGCGGGTGGACGCGTTCGCGGGTCACGCCGTCCTCAGCCTCCGTACCGCGGGCGAGCACCGGCTCCGGGTCCTCGCGCTCGACGACCTGGCCGGGCGGGGCTCCGACATCCGTCCGCGCCACGAGGCCGGCACGGTCTCGCTGGGTCGCAGCGAGGAGTACCACACCACCGCTGTCACGGTGGTGGACCAGTCCTACGTGCATCCCGCGGTCTGGTCCGACGTCGACCTGACGGACGGAGCGCGCACCGAGCGGCACCGTCAGGCGGCGCCCGGCCACGACCCGGAGGACTACGTCTGCGAACGCCGGTCCTTCCCGGCCGCCGACGGGACCGAGGTGCCGGTCACCCTCGTGCGGCGGCGGGACACCCCGCTGGACGGGACGGCCCCGGCCCTCCTCTACGGGTACGGCGCCTACGAGTACACCTTCGAGCCCGAGTGGGACCCCGCTCTCCCGAGCCTGCTCGACCGCGGCGTCGTCTTCGCCCACGCGCACGTCCGGGGCGGTGGCGAGGGAGGCCGGCGCTGGTGGCTGGACGGGCGGCTGCACCGGAAGCCGAACACCTTCACCGACTACCTCGCGGTGGCCGACGGGTTGGCGGACGCCAAGCTCGTCGACGGGTCGCGCCTCGCAAGCCGCGGCCTCAGTGCCGGCGGGCTGCTCCAGGGGGCGGCGCTGAGCCGCCGGCCGGACCGCTGGCGGGCGGTCGTCGCCGAGGTGCCGTTCGTCGACGTGGTGACCACGATGTTCGACGTCGACGTCCCGCTCACCGTCAACGAGTGGGACGAGTGGGGAGACCCGCGCCGGCGGGAGGACTTCGACGTGCTGCTGTCCTACTCGCCGTACGACAACCCCCCGGCGTCCGGCAGCCGTCCCGACCTGCTCGTCACCGGGGCTCTGCACGACCCGAGGGTCAAGGTGTCCGAGCCGGCGAAGTGGGTCGCCGCGCTGCGCGACTCGGACCCCGGCTGGTCGCCGCGGTGCCTGTTCCGGTGCGAGACCGGAGCCGGTGCCCACGCCGGACCGTCGGGGAGGTTCGCCCGGCTCGGTTACGAGGCCGAGGTCCTGGGGTGGGTGCTCGAGCGGCTCTCCGCGTCCTAGACCGGACGCCTCCGCGTGCGGGCGGTGTACCGGTCAGGTGGTCGAGGCCTTCATGAGCGCGACGACCTTCTCCTCGACCGCGGTGGTCCAGCCCGTCAGCGCGTACGACACGGGCCACATGTCGCCGTCTTGAGTGCGGCGGCGTCCTGGAACCCCAAGGTCGAGTAGCGGTCGCCGAACGTGCCCGAGTCCTGGACGCCCGCACCGGGTTGCTTCTCGATTTCGCTCAGCTGGATCCGCACCGAGGTTTGACCAACCCCGCGGAGCGGGCAGACTCTCGTGCCGTGGAGGGTCTCACCACTCGGCGCGCCCTGCGACCCCGGAGGGGGGGTCTGGGAGCGAGCTCCGGCGTTGTGGCCTGAGCGCACCCCCCAGCCGAGTGTGACTCTCCGCAACGGCGGTGTCCGCCCCACCTCGCGGTGCGGGCGGGCACCGTCCTCACCGGCATTCTCTGGAGCCCGGCGCCTCGTCACGGCGTCGACCCGACCTCGCGTTGCGCCACCCAGGCCGCGACCTGCGCGCGCGAGCCGACGTCGAGCTTGCGCAGGATGTGCTCGACGTGGCCCTGGACCGTGCGAAGGGAGATCACGAGCGCGGCAGCGATCTCGCGGTTCGTCAGGCCCCGCGCCACCAGCTCGGCGACCGCCGTCTCCCGCACGGTGAGCGGGGTGCTGGTCCGGTGCTGCCGCTGCCGAGGCAGCGGATCGCCCTCTGCGAACCGGACGACCTCGTCCCAGCTCAGGGCGGCGCCGCGGGCGCGGTGACGTTCGAGCTCACGGCGCCCCAGTGCCGCACGCACCGCGGCGACCCGCTGGTCCCGACCGACGACCAGCGGACCGACGCCTCCTGGGGGCACCCCGGCGTTGCGCCACCTGCGCTCCGCGGCGCCGAGGAGGAGCGCAGACCGCGCCGGGTCGTCGTCGGCCGTCGCGACCCAGGCGAGCACCTCCAGCAGGGACGCCACCGCGAGGCCGTCACCGACCTCCAGCTTGGTCCGGAAGGCCTCCCGAGCGAGCGCGGAGGCGCTGGACACCTCCTCGCGCTCGAGCGCGCCCAGCGCCTGCAGGGCGAGTCCGGAGGCACGCACCTGGGAGTCCCCGGCCCTTCCGGCGACGGCGACGCAACGGCGCAGCGCCTGCTCCGCGTCGTCGCCGCGACCTGCGACGCCACGCGTCACGCCCAGCCACAACCAGCCCTCGGCAGCGGCGGCGTCCACGTTGCCGCGGACCGCCTGCTCGACCGACTCCCGGAAGGAGGCCTCGGCCTCGCCGAGGTCACCTCGCGCCAGCGCCAGGGTTCCTCGAGCGCGGGCGACGGCGCTGAACGTGTCCGCTGAGCGGGTCCCGGGAATCCGTGAGCCGCTGTCGAGCGCCTCGTGCGCGTCCTCGAGGTCTCCTTGCAGCGTGGCCAGGAACGCAGCCAGAGCGTGGGCGCGGGCGCGTTCCTCCGCGCTGCCGGTGCCGTGCCGCAGCGCAACGGCGAGCCAGTGCCGCGCGTCGGTGACATGCCCGGCAACCACCCACCACGGCTCGAGCGCGACGAGCACGAGCAGCGCCCGCGGAGCCCCTGCAGGCTGGCTCGTCGCGGCGTCGAGCCCCACCGCGAGGTCGGCGTGCTCCCGCCTCAGCCGGTGGAACAGCGTCGTCTGCCGAGGACCGAACCAGTCCCTGCCGACCGTCAGCGCCAGGTGCTCGGTCCAGCTGAGGTGCCGCTCGGCACAGCGACGACGACCGTTAGGTCCGAGCCGCTCGGCGCCGTAGGCGCGGAGGCTCTGCAGCAGCCGGTACCGCACGGCGACCGGCTCGGCCTCCCGGACCAGCACCGACTTGTCCAGCAACGACTCGACCAGGTCCAGCACGTCGGTCTCCTCGAGGCCGTCCCCCGAGCACACGGCCTCCACGGCGTCGAGCTCGAAGTCCCCGGGGAAGACCGACAGGCGGGCCCAGAGCAGCTGCTCGGCCTCGCTGCAGAGGTCCCAGCTGGCCTCCACCGACGCCCGCAACGACGGCAGCTGCCCCGGGACGCCGGCGGCCGTCCCCGTGAGGAGCCGGTACCGGTCGTCGAGGCGCTCCAGGAGCGCCTGCGGCGCGAGGACACCGGACCGTGCGGCGGCGAGCTCGATGGCCAACGGGTTGCCGTCGAGCCTCATGCACAGTGCGACCACCGCCCGCACATTGTCGTCGGTCAGCCGGAACTCGGGCAGGACGGCTGCCGCACGCTCGACGAAGAGGGCCACGGCGTCGTACCGGCCCGCCACGGCGGCACTGACCGATGAGGGGTCGGCGGGAAGTGCGAGCGGGGGCACCGTGACCACGGTCTCGCCGGTGATCCCAAGGCGCTGCCGGCTGGTGGCCAGGACGTGCAGCCGCGGACAGCCGCGGAGCAGTCCGGCGACGTCGCGGGCCGCCTCGGCGAGGAGGTGCTCCGTCCCGTCGAGGACGAGGAGCAGGTGCCGGTCGGCCAGGGACGGCACCAGGTCGGGGACGCCGACCTGACGGGCGCGGAGCTGCAGGCCGAGCCGCCACGCCAGGGTCTGCGCGAGTGACGCCGGCTGCGGGAGACCCGCCACGTCGACGACGCACACGCCGTCGTCGAACGCAGCCCGGAGCTCCGCGACCGCCCGCCGTGCCAGCCATGACTTCCCGACGCCGCCGGGCCCGGTGAGGGTGACCAGCCGCTGACCCGCCCACAGCCCGCGCCGCAGCTCCGCGAGCTCGTCCCGCCGACCGGTCACGTCGTGCCGCTCTCCTGCGAGAAACAGGTAGGAGGACGGGTCATCCGCACCGTGTCAGCACCCCGGTGGTCGGCGCACGATGACAGTGCCCCGGGGCTTGGGAGGTCCCCGTCGCGAGCCGGGGCGAGCGAAGGTCCCCGACCCCTCCCGGGGGCCTTCGCCCGACGGGGTCGGATCACGTCCGGTACGGCGACGGCGACCCGAACGGGTAGGGCATCGGGGCCAGGTCGCCGTGGTGAGTCGCGCACCAGCGGTGACGCTGCGCCGACGTGGTCAGCGGCGGCAGGTAGCGCTCAGCGACGAGGATCGCCCGAGCCGCTGTGGTGGCGTCGTTCTCGATCTTCGCCTCGACCAGCGCCCGAGCCTCCGGGGTCGGCGCGCTCACGAGCAGCTCCGCGTTGCGCCAGGCGTTCTCCCGGGCGACGGAGATCACCTGCATGATCACGGAGTAGGCGAGGTCGAGGGGGTCGTGCGCGTCGTCCATCGACGGGTCGAACCGCTGGGTGTTCTCGGCGAGCATCGGCTCCGACGTGGTCGCGAGGAAGTGCTCGACCAGGTCGAAGTCGCGTTTGCGCGACGAGCCGTCCGGGGCGACGAGCCCCACGGACGCCAGGACGTAGGGGAGGTCGCGGTTGATGTGCGCGTTGATCCCCAGCAAGAGGTCACCGGTGCCGGTCACCGTGCCGGCCGCCGAGGCGTCGAAGGCGAGGAGCCAGGAACGAGGGACCGCGGCCCGCTTCCCGTTGCGCCAGTTGGTGTACGCGTCGGTGTAGTACTTGGCGAAGACCGCGGCCTGGTGGTTCGCGAACCGCACGTCCTCGTAGGAGTCGGGGAGCTCGCGGCTCCACGCGTAGCCCTGGGTGATGCGCGTGTAGGCCAGCGCGAACACCGCGTGGCCGTCGCACCTCTTCCCGGTCTCCACCAGGATCCGGTTGAGCTCCCTCAGGGTCTGGTCGATGCACGCGGACCGACCAGCGACACAGTCGTTGGCGCTCGTGGGAACGTATTCGTCGGTCCACCCCGACAGGTACGACGACCAGGGGACGTACACGACGTCGGCGTGGGCAGGACCACTGGTCGGTCCCCCGACGAGGAGGCCCGACACCAGGGCCGAAGCAGCGGTGAGGATGCGGCGGGACCGCCGCGACGACGACCGGCACGACGAGTTCGACATCTTGCCCTACCTCCCAGTGAGCCGTGTTCTTTACCCTCACCGTTCCCACGTCGGAGGTGTGTGAACACCGGCTCCGTCAGGTCGGTATCTGCTGCTCGGCCACCCAGCCGGCGAGCTGGTGACGGGAGGTGAGACCCAACTTGTGCAGTGCTCGCTGGACGTGGCCCTCGGCGGTGCGGCGCGCCAGCACGAGCCGCTCGGCGATCTCCCGGTCGGTCAGCCCCTCGGCGACCAGCCGGGCGACCTCGGACTCCCGCCTGGTCAGCCGGGTCCCCGAGCGGCCCGTTCCGCCCCCGGACGGCTCCGGACCCAGCGCGCGCTCACGCCGCCGCCCCAGGCTGAGCGCCACGGCTGCCTCGAACGGCAGGGAGGCGCCCTCGGCCACGAGCTTGACGTACGTCGGCTCCCCGAGCACGGCGCGCGTCCGCGCCACACAGTCCTCGTGGCCCTCCACGAGCGTGCGGAAGAGCCCCCCGCCCACGGAGTCCAGCGCCGAGCCGACGGCGCCCAGCAGCCGCGCCGCGTCCTCGTGCCCGCCTTCCGCACCAGCCGACCAGGCGAGGACTTCTAGGCACATGGCCATCCCGAGCCGGTCACCGAACGGCTCCTTCAGCCTCAGCACCTCCCGTGCGTGGGAGCGCACCGTGGCGGTACGTCCCTCGCGCCACGCAGCCAGGGCTTGGGTCCACCGCGCCATCGCTGCGCACCACTGGTCACCGGCGCGCCTGCTGAGGTCCAGGCACTCCTCGGCGTACGCCGTCGCGGTCCGGGTGTCGCCGAGCGCTGCGTGCGAGGTCGCCAGCTGGATGAGGGCGAGCGGCACCCCGAAAGGGTCGTCGCCCGTCCGGTGCAGGGCCAGCGCCTCCTCGAAGAGGTCCTGGGCAGCGGCCGGCTCCTCCCAGAACAGCGCCGCCAGCGCGAGACCGTGCAGTGCGTGTCCCCGCCACGTCGCGTCCGCGGGCGGCGTCGGGACGGCGAGACCCTGGTGCAGCAGCGCCCGTCCCTCGTCGAGGTCGCCCTGGAGCACGGCGAGCCGACCCGCCACCACGAGCAGGGCGGCGCGCCCTGACGCGTCCGGTGCGGTGCGGGCGAGGAGCCGCCTCGCCCAGTGCCGTCCCTCCGCGAACCGACCGGTCATCACCCAGTAGTGCTGCAGCGCCGTCACGATCGCCGCACCGTCCCCCACCGGCCCGGCGTCCACGGCGCAGCGCTCGAGGGCGGCGCGGAAGTCGTCGTGCTCGGCGCTCAGCCTCCGGAACCAGGTGACGCCTGCGGGGCCGAACATCTCCCGAGCCGCGGCGCCGGCCTGCTCGCGGTAGTGCGCCAGGTGCCGGTCCCGCAGCTGTTCGAGCCGACCCTTGTCGGCGAGCTCGCGCAGGCCGTACTCCTTGATCGACTGCAGCTGGTGGTACCGGACGCCGACGGCCGTCTCCTCCCGGACGAGGATCGACTTCTTCGTCAGCTCGTCGAGGAGTCCGGGCAGGACCTGCGAAGGCAGGTCCTCACCGGTCACGACAGCGGCGAGGTCGGTCACGTCGAAGCTGCCGACGAACACCGAGGCGCGCTCCCACAGCGTCTGCTCCTCCTTGCCGAGGAGGTCGTGGCTCCAGCCGAGCAGCGCGTGCAACGACTGCTGTCGTGGTGCAGCGGTGCGATCTCCTCGGGTCAGCAGGGCGAAGCGGTCGCCGAGCCGGTCGAGGATCTGGTCGGCCGACAGCGCTCGGACGCGGACTGCCGCCAGCTCGATGGCGAGCGGTACGCCGTCGAGCCTGCGGACGAGCTCGGCCACGGCCGCTTGGTTCTCGTTCGTGATCCGGAAGGCCGACCACACGGAGGTGGCGCGCTCCTCGAAGAGCCGCACCGCGTCGTAGGGGAGGAGCGCCTCCGGCGAGCGCTCGGCCCGGCCCGGAGGGGGGACCGGGAGGGGAGGCACGGGCAGCACCCGCTCCCCCGGGACCTCGAGGCTGTGGCGGCTGGTCGCCAGCACGGTGACCCGCGGGCAGCTGTCGAGCACAAGCCTGAGCAACGCCCCGACGGCGTCCCGGACGTGCTCGCAGTTGTCGAGGACGAGCAGCAGCGTGCGGTCCCGGAGGTGCCCGACCAGCGCCTCCGCGGGCTCCGACGCCGTCGTGCTGCGCAGGCCAAGGCTGGCCACGACGGTGTCAGCCACCAGCCCCGGGTCCTGGACGGGTGCCAGCTCGACCATCCGGACACCGTCGGGGAACCCGCGGGCGACGTCGGCGGCCGCCCGCAGCGCGAGGCGGGTCTTGCCGACACCGCCGGGGCCGGCGAGGGTCACCACGGGTGATGTCGTGAGCGCGCGGCGGACCAGGGCCAGCTCGTGTCGGCGTCCGACGAAGGAGGAGAGCTCGGCAGGCAGGTCGCTCCCCGCGGGCGACGTGGTCGCGGACATCAGGATTCACACCTTAGTCAGGCGGACCTCATGCAACCTCACGCAACGACGCGTGGACGGAATGCAGGGACACCTGGGGATGTTTGCCATGATGGACCCAGCCGACCGGGCTGCCCGAGGGGACGGGAGCACGGTCCGGTGGACCGGTAGCCGGTCCCGCCGCCGATCGCCCTGGCGGTCCGCCCTCGACGGGCGCGCCGGACACGCTCGGTCGTGACACTCCTGCGAGGGGAAGGACCCCGGTTTGGCCCGACGCGGCAACAGCTCGTCGCCGCCTCGTCGTACGCAACGAGGTTCGCAGTCCCGGTCCGCGCCGCCGGCGCCCGGTGACCTCATCGGCGTCCTGGCACGGGAGGTCCGCGGCCTCGAGGGTGAGAGCCAGCGGTCGCGGCTGCGGCCGTCGTCACGCTCGAAGTTCCAGGCAGTGGCGCTGCTGGCCCGTGAGGAACGGGCGCGCACCAAGGCCGCGCAGGACCTCACCGAGCCACAGCGCGCGGACCGGCTCAAGCGCCTGGAGGCGGTGGCGACCGTGCTGGCCCGGACGGCGGCGCGGGACTCCTCGCTCTTCACGCTGCTCGAGGACGACGCCGAGCTCGGCGAGGGCGCTCGGGTCCTCAAGCGCGAGCTGCTGCAGAGTGCCGGTATCGAGCCGCCGGCCGAGGAGGAGCCCGAACCCGACGCAGCCGGCAGCTCCGCGCCGCGGCAGGTCGTCCCGCAGTCAGTCGTCTCCCGGCAGCTTGCCAACCCGTTCCTCGCCCCGGACTTCTCCGCCGCCCGTCGTGCCGCACACCCGCCGGTGAGCACCCGCCGGCTGGCGACCTGGGAGCTCATCGGCCCCCTGCTCAGCTCCTTCGAGCGAGCAGGGGACGGAGTCCCCGCCTGCATGGCGCTGCCGGAGGACGGGACCATCAGGACGCCCACCGGCACCCAGCTGATGCGGCACCAGTCCCGGGTGGTCGCTGCGGCCGCCGACGGGCACCGGACCTTCCTGCTCGCCGACGAGCCGGGCCTCGGCAAGACCGCGCAGGCGCTGCTCGCTGCGGAAGCCACGGACGCCTACCCGCTCCTCGTCGTCGTCCCGAACGTCGTCAAGCACAACTGGGCGCGCGAGGCGCACATCTGGACCCCACGCCGTCCGGTGTCGGTCGTGCACGGCGACGGCGACAACCTCGACGGGTTCGCCGACGTCATCGTGGTGAACTACGAGCTGCTCAACCGCCACCTGGGCTGGCTCAGCCGGTTCGGCTTCCGCGGGATGGTCATCGACGAGGCGCACTACATCAAGAACAAGACCTCGCAGCGCTCACAGGCGGTGCTCACGCTCGCCGAGCGGATCCGCGCCCGCAACCCCGACCCGTTGCTCATGGCCCTGACGGGCACCCCGCTCATCAACGACATCGAGGACTTCAAGGCGATCTGGCAGTTCCTCGGCTGGATCGAGGAGACCCGTCCACGCGGCGCCCTCATGGCGGCGCTGGAGGAGACCGGGCTGACGCCGGTCGACGCCGGCTTCTCCGACGCCGCGCGCCGGGCGGTGATCGAGCAGGGCATCGTCCGCCGGCGCAAGCGCGACGTGGCCGCCGACATCCCCGAACGCCGCATCGCCGACCTCCCCGTCGAGCTCGACGACCAGGCCGCGCGGTCGATCCGGGAGTCCGAGCGGGAGCTCGCGCGCCGTCTGGTGGCCCGCTACGACAGCGCGCTGGCCACCCGAACCTCCGGCCCGAGCCTCGACGAGTCCGGCATCGACCCCGCGCTGGTGCGCCGGGTCGCGAAGTGGGAGCTGGAGGACACCTCGAGCGACAGCGCCGAGAACGTCTTCGCGATGATCCGACGCGTGGGGCGCGCCAAGGCGCCGCTCGCCGCGGAGTACGCCGCCCAGCTGGCGCGCAGCGTCGGCAAGGTCGTCTTCTTCGCCAAGCACATCGACGTCATGGACCTCGCCGAGCAGACCTTCGCCGACCGCGGCATCCGGTCCTCGTCGATCCGCGGCGACCAGACACCCAAGGCGCGCGAGCGCGCGCTGGACGCCTTCCTCAACGACCCCGAGGTCTCGGTCATCGTCTGCTCCCTGATGGCGGCCGGCGTCGGCCTCAACCTCCAGGTCGCCTCGAACGTCATCCTGGCGGAGCTGCCGTGGACCGACGCCGAGCAGACCCAGGCGATCGACCGGGTGCACCGGATCGGGCAGGACGAGCCGGTCACCGCGTGGCGGATCATCGCCGCGAACACTCTCGACACCCGGATCTCCGAGCTCATCGACAGCAAGGCGGGTCTGGCCGCGCGGGCGCTCGACGGCTCCGACGAGGAGGTCACCTCCTCGGCCGACATCCAGCTCGAGGCGCTCGTCACCCTGCTCACCGACGCGCTGGCCGCCCGCGCCGTCGCCGCCTGACGCAGAAGCGGATCACGACACCTTCCGCATCCGCAGGCGCGTCGGTTAGAGTCGATGTGTGCCGCGTATGAGGATCCGAGATGCTGCTCGGTACCTCGGGGTCAGTGATGACACCGTCCGCCGCTGGATCGACAACGGGACGCTGCCGGCGACGACCGACGCGAGCGGTCGCAAGGTGGTCGACGGGTACGACGTGGCCCAGGCGGCGCGCCGCCTCGCCTCGCCACCGGGCCCGACCAGCGGCGTCGTCAGCTCGGCACGCAACCGCTTCGTGGGGCTCGTGACCGACCTCCGGGTCGACGGCGTGATGGCGCAGGTCGAGCTCCAGTGCGGCCCGTTCCGGGTGGTGTCGCTGATGAGCAGCGAGGCGGTGCGGGACCTGGCCCTCGAGCCCGGCTCGGTCGCGGTCGCGGTCGTGAAGTCGACGAACGTCATCGTCGAGACGACCGGCGGCGGCTCGTGACCCGGCTCCGGCGGTGCTCGGCGGCCCTGGCGATGGCGGCGCTCCCGGCGCTCGCGGCGGCCTGCGGCACCGACGCCGGGGGGTCGGGGAGCCGCAACGAGACCCTCACCGTGCTCGCCGCGTCCTCGCTCACGGCGACCTTCACCGAGCTCGCGCGCCAGTTCGAGGCCGGTCACGACGGGGTGCAGGTCGAGCTCGGCTTCGGAGGCTCCGCCGACCTCGTGGCCCAGGTCCAGCAAGGAGCTCCCGCCGACGTCGTCGCCACGGCCGACACCGTCACGATGGGTCGGCTCACCGACGAGGGCCTCGTCGGGGACCCCGTCGCGTTCGCGACCAACCGGCTCCAGATCGCCGTACCGCCGGACAACCCGGCAGGCGTCAGGTCGCTGCAGGACCTCGCCAGGCCCGGCCTGGCCCTCGTCGTCTGCGCGCCGGAGGTCCCGTGCGGCGCGGCCTCGGTCCAGGTGGCCGAGGAGGGTGGGGTGACGCTCGCGCCGGTCAGCGAGGAGCAGTCGGTCACCGACGTGCTCGGCAAGGTCGTCAGCGGGGAGGCCGACGCGGGGCTGGTCTACGTCACCGACGTCGAGGCCGCGGGCGACGACGTCCTGGGGCTGCCGTTCCCCGAGTCCGAGGCGGTGACCAACACCTACCCGGTCGCCACGGTCGTCGACAGTGACCACGAGGACCTGGCTGCCGCGTTCGTGTCGCTGGTCACCGGGGACCGCGGCCGCGCCGTGCTCACCGGTGCCGGCTTCGGCCGGCCCTGACCGGGTCCGACCACCGTCGTGGACACGGGCGGACGCTACCCGCACTGGATCTGGCTCCCGGCCGGGTTCGGCATCGCCTTCGTCGCGCTGCCCCTCGTCGCGATGGTCGCACGGGTCGACTGGGTGCAGTTCCCCGGGCTCGTCACGTCGGAGTCCGCGCGGCAGGCCCTCGGCCTGAGCCTGCGGACGTCGGCCGCGAGCACGCTCCTCTGCCTCCTCCTCGGCGTCCCGCTCTCGGTGGTCCTCGCCCGCGCCCGGTTCCGCGCCAGCGGGCTGCTGCGGTCGCTGGTCCTGCTGCCGCTGGTGCTGCCCCCGGTGGTGGGCGGCATCGCGCTGCTGTACACCTTCGGGCGCCGCGGGCTGCTCGGCGGGACGCTCGAGGTGCTCGGCTGGCAGATCGCGTTCTCGACCACGGCGGTCGTCCTCGCCCAGACCTTCGTGGCGCTGCCGTTCCTCGTGATCAGTCTCGAAGGGGCGCTGCGGACCGCGGACGCGGAGTACGACGTCGTCGCGGCGACCCTGGGGGCGCGACCCACGACGGTCTTGCGTCGCGTGACCCTTCCGCTCGTCCTGCCCGGGCTCGCCTCGGGGTCGCTGCTGGCGTTCGCGCGCTCGCTCGGCGAGTTCGGCGCCACGATCACCTTCGCCGGGAGCCTCCAGGGCGTGACCCGCACGTTGCCGCTCGAGGTCTACCTGCAGCGGGAGACCGACCCGGACGCCGCAGTCGCCCTCTCCCTGGTGCTCGTCCTGGTCGCGGTGGGGGTGATCGCGCTGACCGGCCGGGGCGCGGCCCGGTGACGGTCCGGGTGGCGGCCGTCGTGGCCGAGCGGGACGTCGACGTCGCCTTCGAGGTCGGCGCGGGCGAGACCGTGGCGCTCCTCGGCCCGAACGGCGCCGGCAAGTCGACGGTGCTGTGGGTCGTTGCGGGCCTCCTGCGCCCCGACCGGGGCCGCGTCGAGCTCGACGGCCGGGTGCTCACCGACACCGGCGGGCCTCGGGCGCGGGTCGTCGCGCCGCACGAGCGCCGTGCCACGCTGCTGACCCAGGACCCGCGGTTGTTCCCGCACCTGTCCGCGCTGGACAACGTGGCCTTCGGGCCGCGGAGCTCCGGGGTGGCGCGGCGGCAGTCCCGCGCGACGGCGCAGTCGTGGCTCGACGCGGTCGGTGTCGGAGAGCTCGCCGGTCGGCGGCCAGCCGAGCTCTCCGGCGGGCAGGCGCAGCGGGTTGCCATCGCACGCGCCCTGGCCGCCGACCCGCTGCTGCTGCTCCTGGACGAGCCGACTGCATCGCTCGACGTGGCGGTGGCCGCGGCGGTGCGGACGACGCTGCGCGGGGTCCTCGCCGGTCGCAGCGCGCTGCTGGTCACCCACGACCTCCTCGACGCGCTGCTGCTCGCCGACCGGGTGGTGGTCCTCGAGGCCGGCCGGATCGTCGAGGAGGGGCCGACCCGGGAGGTCCTGACCCGGCCACGGTCGGGGTTCGCGGCCCGGCTGGCGGGGCTCAACATGCTCAGCGGGACCTGGCGCGACGGGGCGGTGGCCAGCGCGTCGGGTCGGGTCGAGGGCCGCGTCCAGGAGCCGCCGCCCGACGACGGCCGGCCGGCGGTCGCGGTCTTCCGGCCGCAGGCGGTGTCGGTGTTCCCGCAGCGGCCCGTCGGCAGCCCGCGGAACACCTTCCGGGTCCGGCTCACCGACCTCGAGGTCCGCGGGGACCAGGTGCGCCTGCACGCGGGGATGCTCAGCGCGGAGATCACCGCCCACGCCGCCGCCGACCTCGACCTCCGGGTCGGGGCGGAGGTGGACTTCGTCGTGAAGGCCACCGAGGTCGCGGTCTACGCCACCTGAGACCGGCGCCGGCACTCCACCGGCGCGCGCAGGACCGGTCCGGGCCCAACCATGCACGGCGCCTTGCCCGTTCGTCCCGGACGGCTCAAGGTGATGGGGCCGGGCCCGCTGACCACCACACGGGCGAGTCCGAGTCCCCGCGTCGTCGCGTCGGAGCGCCGGCTCGTCCCTCAGGAGGGTTCCCGTGCACCCAGCAGCCACACGTCCCCGGAGCCGCAAGGCGTCCGCCATCGCCGCCCTGGCATTCGTCGCCGGCTCGCCGATCGCCCTCAGCACCGCAGCGCAGGCATCGCCGCTGGGCGACCTGAACGGCGCGACTGCCAGCTCCGCCGCGACCGCGACCAGTCTCGCCTTCGGCCGGTGGACCGGGTTCGAGTTCGGCGCTGCAGGGTCGACCACCGCCGCGTTCACGTTCTTCAGCGACACCCCCGTCCTGCTCCGTGTGACCGACGGCTTCTGCCGCGGCGACGAGTTCCGCGTGATGGACCGCGGCTTCGCGATCTTCACCACCACGAACGTCGCGTCCGACCCGTCCTGCGACGACGAGCCCAACGTCGGGAGCGGTCCGGGCGCATGGGCCGACCCGAGCTACAGCAAGGGCCGGTTCCTGCTGCAGCCCGGCTTCCACCGCGTCCGCATCCACGTCACCGAGAGTCCCTTCGGAGCGGGAGGGGCGTTCCTCCGGATCGACAAGCGGCCGGTCAGCTAGCCGGAGCTCAGCCCCAGAACACCCGCTCGACCACGGCCCGGGCATGTCGGGTCGACCGGAGGTAGTCGTTGCGCAGCTCCTCGGCGGTCCCGGGAGGGTAGCCGAGCACCTGAGCGACGCCGGCCAGCTCACGGGTGTCGCGGGGCAGCTGGTCGGATCCCCTGCCGCGCACCAGGACGATCGCGTTGCGGACCCGGCTCACGGTCCGCCACGCCTCGCACAGCGTCGCGGCGTCCTCCTGGGACACCAGGCCCGCCTCCTGGGCCGCCCGTAGGGCTCGCAGCGTCCGGGTCGTCCGCAGGGCCGGTACGGCGTGCGCGTGCTGCATCTGGAGCAGCTGGGCCGTCCACTCGACGTCGGAGAGCCCTCCCCGCCCGAGCTTCAGGTGGGTCGCCGGGTCCGCACCCCGAGGGAGCCGCTCGTCGTCGACGCGCGCCTTGATCCGGCGTACCTCGCGGACGTCGGCCGGGCCGAGCCCGTGCCGCGGGAACCGCAGGAGGTCGACGACGTCCAGGAACCGACGGCACACGTCGGCGTCACCCACGACGGCGTCGGCTCGGAGCAGCGCCTGCGCCTCCCAGACCGCCGACCACTTGGCGTAGTAGGCGGCGTAGGAGTCCAGCGTCCGCACCAGCGGTCCCTGCCGGCCCTCGGGCCGGAGGTCGGCGTCGACCTCCAGCGGCGGGTCGCTGCCGGGCAGGGCGAGCAGTCGGCGCAGCTCGTTGGCCACCGCCTGCGCCCCGCGGGAGGCGTCCGGCCCGTCGGCGCCGGGCACCGGGTCGTGGACGAACATGACGTCGGCGTCGCTCGCGTAGCTCACCTCGCCGCCGCCCAGGCGGCCCATCGACACCACCGCCATCCGCGTCGGGAGCGGCCCGCCGCGGTCGTGCTCGACTGCACGCACAGCGATCGTCAACGCCGACTCGAGCGTCGCGTGGACGACGTCGGTCAGCGCCGTCGAGACCTCCTCGACGTCGAGGAGCCCCGAGAGGTCCGCCGCCGCGATCCGCAGCAGCTCCCGCCGCCGGACCGCCCGGACCTGGTGGATCGCGGTCACCCGGTCGAGCTGCCGGTGCCCGGTCGCGAGCATCTCGGCCTCGAGCGCGGCCCGGTCGCGGACGACCAGCTCCGCCGACGCGAGCATGCGGACGCCCTCCGGCTCGCGCTCGAGCAGGTCGGTGGCGTACCGGCTCGTGGCGAGCAGCCGCGCCATCCGTTCGGCGACCTCCCCCTCGTCACGGAGCGTCCGCAGGTACCACGGGGTCCGGCCCAGCGCCTCGGAGATCCGGCGGAACCCGAAGAGCCCGCTGTCGGGGTCGGGCGCGTCGGCCATCCACTGCAGCATCACCGGGAGCAGCGTCCGCTGGATCGTCGCGGTGCGCGAGACGCCCGAGGTCAGCGCCTCGAGGTGGCGCAGCGCCGCGTCGGGGTCCTGGTAGCCGAGCGCCGCGAGCCGGGCCTTGGCCGCCGCCGGGGTCAGCCGCGCCTCGTCACCGGGGATCCGGGCGACGGCCGCGAGCAGCGGTCGGTAGAAGAGCTTCTCGTGGAGCCGGCGCACCTCCCGGCGCTGCTCGCGGAGAGCGGCCTCGAGCTCGACGACGGGGTCGCCGCGGTAGCCCAGCGACCGCCCGAGCCGCCGGAGGCCGCCGGGGTCGGTCGGGACCAGGTGGGTCCGCCGCAGCTGGTGCAGCTGGAGCCGGTGCTCGACGGTCCGCAGGAACGCGTAGGAGTGGTGCAGCGCGGCGCCGTCCTCCCGCCCGACGTACCCGCCGCGGGTGAGCGCCGCCAGCGCCGAGAGCGTCGCGGGCTCGCGCAGCGACTCGTCGGCCTGGCCGTGCACCATCTGCAGCAGCTGGACCGCGAACTCGACGTCGCGGAGACCGCCGCTGCCGAGCTTGAGCTGCCGGTCGGCCTCCTTGGCCGGGATGTGCTCGACGACCCGGCGGCGCATCGCCTGGACGGCCGCGACGAACCCCTCCCGGCGCGCCGCCTGCCAGACGAGCGGCCCGATCGAGGCGAGGTACGCCGCGCCCAGCTCGGCGTCGCCTGCGACGGGACGGGCCTTCAGCAGCGCCTGGAACTCCCACGTGCCGGCCCACCGCTCGTAGTAGGTGCGGTGGCTGGCCAGCGTCCGGACCAGCGGCCCGGCCTTCCCCTCGGGGCGGAGCGCGGCGTCGACCGGCCAGATCGTCCCCTCGGGGGTGTGGTCCGAGCAGACCCTCAGGAGGTGCGACGCGAGCTGGCTGGCGGTCCGCAGCGCGGGCTGCTCCTCGTGGCCGTCGACCGGCTCCGCGACGAAGACGACGTCGACGTCGCTGACGTAGTTGAGCTCGTGGCCGCCGCACTTGCCCATCGCGACCACCGCCAGCCGGCAGCCCGCTGCGGCGTCGCCGACCCGCGCGCGGGCGACCGCCAGGGCGGCCTCCAGCGTGGCGCCGGCGAGGTCGGAGAGCTCGGCGGCGACGTCGTCGACGGCGATGGCGTGCGCGAGGTCGCGGGCGGCGAGGCGGAGCAGGTGGCGGCGGTACTCGACGCGGAGGGCGTCGACGGCGGCGGCGTCCCGCAAGGCCGACGCGACGGGGGCCACCGCGGTCGGCTCCGCGCCGACGGCTCGCAGCAGCGCGGCCCGCAACGCGCGGGCGGTGGGCCGGGTGGTGCCCAGGGTCGGGTCGGTGAGCTCCCGCCAGTGGTCGGGGTGACGGAGCAGGTGGTCGGCGAGCGCCTGGCTGGCACCGAGGACCGACAGCAGCCGCATCGAGGTCCCCTCGTCGCCGGCGACCTCCTCGAGGAAGGCCTCGCGGTCCTCCCCCGACGCGTCGACCCGGTCGGCCAGGTCGACGAGCCGCTCGGCGGCGAGGTCGGGGTCGGCGGTGACGGCGAGGATCGCCACGAGCGGCTCCGCGTGGGACCCGAGCTCGGCCAGCGCCCGCAGGGTCCGCTCGGGCTCGAGGAAGCCGAGCCGCAGCAGGCGCCCCTTGGGCGACTCCGCGCGGCCGCCCGGGGGACGAGCCTCCTCGGTCACAGGTGCGCCGCCTAGACGACGGGCAGCATCTGGTCGCGCTCGTAGGCCGAGACCTGGCCGCGGTAGCCCGCCCACTCCGCGCGCTTGTTGCGCAGGAAGAAGTCGAAGACCCGCTCGCCCAGGGTCTCGGCGAGCAGCTCGCTCTCCTCCATCAGCGTGATCGCCTCGGCCAGCGTTCCGGGCAGCGGGGAGATCCCCAGCGCGCCGCGCTCGCGGTCGGTGAGGGACCAGACGTCGTCCTCGGCCTCGGCGGGGAGCTCGTAGCCCTCCTCGATCCCCTTCATCCCGGCCGCCAGGATGACCGCGAACGCGAGGTAGGGGTTGCACGCCGGGTCGATGGTGCGGAGCTCGATGCGGGTCGACTGTCCCTTGTTGGGCTTGTACATCGGGATCCGCACCATCGCCGAGCGGTTGTTGTGCCCCCAGCAGATGTACGACGGGGCCTCGCCGCCGCCGATGAGTCGCTTGTAGGAGTTGACCCACTGGTTGGTGACACAGGTGATCTCCGCGGCGTGCCGCAGCAGCCCGGCGATGAACTGGCGGCCGCTCGTCGAGAGCTGGTACTCCGAGCCGGCCTCGAAGAACGCGTTGCGGTCGCCCTCGAAGAGCGACACGTGGGTGTGCATGCCCGAGCCGGGGTGGTCGGTGAAGGGCTTGGGCATGAAGCTGGCCCAGATCCCCTGACCCAGGGCGACCTCCCGCACGACCGTGCGGAAGGTCATGATGTTGTCGGCGGTGGTGAGCGCGTCGGCGTACCGCAGGTCGATCTCCTGCTGCCCCGGACCGCCCTCGTGGTGGCTGAACTCCACCGAGATGCCCATCTGCTCGAGCATCGTGATGGCCTCGCGCCGGAAGTCCGAGCCCTTGCTCGTCGCGGTGTGGTCGAAGAAGCCGCTGCGGTCGACCGGCACCGGCATGACGCCCGGCTCGGGAGCGTGCTTGAACAGGTAGAACTCGATCTCGGGGTGGGTGTAGAAGGTGTAGCCATCGGCCGCCGCCCGCGACAGCGTCCGCTTGAGCACGAACCGTGGGTCGGCGTACGACGGGGAGCCGTCCGGCATCACGATGTCGCAGAACATCCGCGCCGTCGCGGGTCCGTCACCGGAGCGCCAGGGCAGGATCTGGAACGTCGCCGGGTCGGGCTTGGCGAGCATGTCGGCCTCGTAGACGCGGGCGAACCCCTCGATCGCGGAGCCGTCGAAGCCGATCCCCTCGTCGAACGCGTTCTCCAGCTCGGCCGGCGCCACCGCCACGGACTTGAGGAAGCCCAGGACGTCGGTGAACCACAACCGGACGAACCGGACGTCGCGCTCCTCGAGCGCGCGCAGCACGAAGTCTTCCTGCTTCCCCATGGGGTCAGTCTCACCCATGGGCTCTGGCGCGCCCTCACCGGCGCACTGCCGGGGGTCTCCCTCCGCACGTGGCACCACGTCCGACCCCCAAGCAGGTCCCGCCCCCGACCTGTCGCCAGTGTGCGGCGACCCAGGGGCTACACCTCGGTGGGGACCCGCTCCAGGTCGGCGAGCCAGGCATCGGCGTTCCCGTCCGACGGTGCCCGCCAGTCCCCTCGCGGCGACAGCGACCCGCCGGCGGACACCTTGGGGCCGTTCGGCAGGGCCGACCGCTTGAACTGGCTGAAGGCGAAGAACCTCCTGAGGAACACCTCGAGCCAGGAGCGGATCGTCGCGAGGTCGTACTCCGCGCGCCGGCTGTCGGGGTAGCTCGGCGGCCACTCCCCCTGCTCGCGGTCACGCCACGCGTGCCAGGACAGGAAGGCGGTCTTGCTCGGCCGGAACCCGTAGCGCAGCGTGTAGAAGAGGTTGAAGTCCTGCAGCGAGTAGGGCCCCACCGACTCCTCGGTGTCCTGCTCGCTCTCACCCTCCTTGCCCGGGATGAGCTCGGGGGTGATCTTCTGCTCGACGATCACCCGCAGCACCTCGTTGACCTCGTCCTCGAAGAGGCCCTGCCCGATCACCCACCGGATCAGGTGCTGCACGAGGGTCTTCGGGACCCCGGTGTTCACCGCGTAGTGCGACATCTGGTCGCCCACGCCGTACGTGCACCACCCGAGCGCCAGCTCGGAGAGGTCGCCGGTGCCGAGCACGATCCCGCCGCGCTGGTTGGCCAGCCGGAACAGGTAGTCGGTGCGCAACCCGGCCTGGACGTTCTCAAAGGTGACGTCGTACACCGGCTCCCCCGCGGCGAACGGGTGCCCGATCTCCTGCAGCATCCGCTCTGCGGTCGGCCGGATGTCGAGCTCCTCGAAGGTGATGCCGAGCGCCTGAGAGAGCTTGGTGGCGTTGCTCTTGGTCGAGGCGCCGGTGGCGAACCCCGGCATCGTGAACCCGAGGATGTCGCTGCGGGGCCGTCCCAGCCGGTCCATCGCCCGCGCTGCCACGATGAGGGCGTGGGTGGAGTCCAGTCCGCCGGAGACGCCGATGACGATCTTCGGCTGGCCGATCTGCCGCAGCCGCTGCTCCAGCCCGGAGACCTGGATGTTGTAGGCCTCGAAGCAGTCCAGCGCCAGGCGGGCGGGGTCGTCGGGCACGAAGGGGAAGCGGTCGACCTTCCGACGCAGCCCCAGGTCGCCGGTCGGTGGCCGCAGCTCGAACGGGACCGAGCGGAACGCGCGTCCGCCGGCGTCGGGGCTGCCGGACCCGGCCGAGATCCGGTGGGTACGCCGGTTGTCGTCGAACGTCCCCATCCGCACCCGCTCCTGGCGGAGCTGGTCGAGGTCGACGTCGGCGACCGACCGACGCGGGCCGTCGGGGAACCGCTCCGACTCGTCGAGCAGCACCCCGACCTCGTAGATCATCGTCTGGCCGTCCCACGACAGGTCGGTGCTCGACTCGCCCTCCCCCGCCGCGGCGTACACGTAGGCGGCGAGGCAGCGCTGCGAGGCTCCCCGCACCAGCAGCCGCCGGTCCTCGGCCCGCGCGACCGTGATCGGGCTCCCGGAGAGGTTGGCCAGGACCGTCGCCCCGGCCAGCGCCGCCTCGGCGCTCGGAGGCACTGGCACCCACATGTCCTCGCACACCTCGACGTGCAGCACCAGCCCGGGGACGTCGGTGGCCTCGAAGAGCAGGTCGGGCCCGAACGGCACCGGACGACCGTCCAGCGTGATGGTCCGGGCCCGCTGGTCGTCGCCAGCGCCGTACCAGCGCTTCTCGTAGAACTCGCGGTAGGTCGGCAGGTAGGACTTCGGCGCCACGCCGAGGACCTGTCCGGCGTGCACGACCACGGCGCAGTTGTAGACCCGCGTCCCCAGCGCCAACGGCGCCCCGACGACGAGCACCGGACGCAGGTCGGCGCTGACCGCGACGAGCTCGGCGAGGGCCGCGCGGACCGACTCCAGCAGCGCGTCCTGGAGCACGAGGTCCTCGATGGCGTAGCCGCTCAGGCACAGCTCTGGGAAGATCGCGACCGCGACGCCCTCGTCGTGGCAGGCGCGCGCCTCCTGCAGCACCGAGGCGAGGTTGTACGCCGGGTCGGCGGGCCGGATCGGCGCCGTGACGGCGGCGACGCGCGCGAAGCCGTGGGAGTACAGGGAGGTGAAGTCCACGCGTGGATCCTCTCAGGGCGCTGCTGTCCACCCGCCGGCTGCTGCTGACCGACTGGTCGGCCGAGGACGCCGAGGTGCTGCTGGCGCTGTCCCGCGACCCCGAGGTGATGCGGTACTTCCCCGCGCTCGCCACCCGCGAGAACGTCGACCAGCTCGCCGTGCGCCACAACGAGAACCTCGCCGCCGGCCGACCGGGACTGTTCGCGGTGCACACCCGTGACTCCGAGCCGGGCGGCGGCCGGTGCCTCGGCTTCGTCGGTCTCGCCGTCCCGCGGTTCGTGGCGCCGTTCATGGTCCCGGGGACGCCGTGCGTCGAGATCGGCTGGCGGCTCCGGCGCGACGCCTGGGGCAGGGGCTACGCCACGGAGGCAGCGCGCGAGGTGCTCCGGCACGGCTTCGAGACGCTCGGCCTGGACGAGGTCGTGTCGTTCACCGCCGTGGCCAACGAGCCGTCCCGAGCCGTGATGCGGCGGATCGGCATGCGGCACGACGCGGCCGGCGACTTCGACCATCCCCTCCTCGACCCGGGTCACCCGCTGCAGCGCCACGTGCTCTACCGGCTGCGGACCGAGGAGTGGCGGTCCTCACGCGCGCACGAGGTCCAGCGCGAGGGCCTCGGGACTAGCCTGCCGGGATGAGCGAGCAGTCGGCGCCGTACGGCGGCCTCCCCCCCACAGCGGGGCCGGGCTCGGAGCCTGCCGCACGCCGCCGGGTTCGGCTGCCGCACCTGCGCGAGATGAAGGCGCGCGGGGAGAAGTGGGCGATGCTCACCGCCTACGAGATGTACGCTGCCGCGACCTTCGACGAGGCCGGGATCCCGGTGCTGCTCGTCGGCGACTCGGCGTCGAACAACGTCTACGGGAACGAGACGTCGCTGCCGGTCACGGTCGACGAGCTCGTGCCGCTGGTGCGGGCGGTGACCCGATCGGTGCGCTACGCCCTTGTCGTGGCCGACCTGCCGTTCGGCTCCTACCAGGCCTCACCCGAGCAGGCGTTCCACACCTCCGTCCGGTTCATGAAGGAGGCCGGCGCCCACGCCGTCAAGCTCGAGGGCGGAGCGGCGATGGCGCCGCAGGTGGCGCTGCTGACCCGCAGCGGCATCCCGGTGATGGCCCACGTCGGGTTCACCCCGCAGTCGGAGCACAGCCTCGGCGGCTATCGCGTGCAGGGCCGCGGGGACGCCGGAGCGGAGGTCCTGGCCGACTGCGAGGCGCTGCAGGAGGCGGGCGCCTTCGCGGTCGTCCTGGAGATGGTCCCCGGCGACGTCGCAGCCGAGGTCACCGCGCGGCTCGGGATTCCGACGATCGGCATCGGGGCGGGCAACCGGTGCGACGCGCAGGTGCTGGTCTGGCAGGACGCGCTGGGGCTGCGGCACGGACGGCTGCCGCGCTTCGTCAAGCAGTACGCCGACGTGCACGGCGTCCTGCTCGACGGTGCCAAGGCGTTCGCCGCAGACGTCGCGGCGGGGACATTCCCGGGGCCCGAGCACACGTTCTGACCGGTCGGGTCGCTCAGTCCTCGTCGGACTTGTCGTTCCAGGCGGGGTCGTCGTCCCAGTCCTCGTTGCGTTGCTGGACCTTCTCGAGCGCGCGACCGGCCTCCTCCCGGCTCGCGTAGGGCCCCAGCCGGTCCGCGTTCTTGCAGCCCTCCCGCGGCTCGACCGCGTGGTGCTTGAGGCAGTACCAGTACTCCTCGGCCATCCCGCACTCCTCCGTGACGACGTGTGCCTCAGAACCTAGCCCCGCTCCCGCCGAGTCGCCCCCCGTGCCCGGTCGAGCCGCCCCCCGTGCCCGGTCGAGCCGCCCCTGATGCCCGGTCGAGCCGCCCCTGATGCCCGGTCGAGCCGCCGCTCAGTCCCAGTACCGGACGACCTCGCAGTCGTCGGCCACCCGGTCGACCCGGTAGGCCTCGACGACGTCGCGGCCGGGGCCGCACCAGATCCGGTCGAGGTCGTCCCGGGCATGGGTCGCGACGTCGGAGTAGGAGTCGTCCCCCGCTCCGAGGTACGCCGCGTCGCTGCCCCAGTCACCCTGCACGCGGTCGTCGCCGCCACGGCTGCGGATGATGTCGTTCCCGCCGCCGCGCGAGTTGCTGACCGTGCGGACCTGGTCCGCGTAGCGCGTGCCCGTCACGACCTGGTCGCGAGGCACCGTCGACCAGATCCAGACCCTGATCTCCTCGCAGTCCGGGCCGAACTCGTCGAGCGGGCCGTCGACCTGGCGGTCCATCGTCAAGGTGTCTTGACCCGGCCCGCAGCGGACCGTGCTCACGACCGGCGTGCGGAACTCGTAGGTCCTCACGGTGTCGTCGCCCGGGCCGCCGTCGAGCGCTCGGGCGTACCCGGTGATCGAGTCGTCACCGCGCCCGCCGGACAGCAACGCCACGGGGGTTGGCGCGACGCCGTCGTACGACGCGGGGAACGCGGTCACGAAGTCGTCCCCTCCTCCTCCGCGGACCTCGGTCGCTGCCGCGCCGGCCCCGAGGTCGTCGAGGACGAGCTCGTCGGCCGCGCTGGTGCCGCGCAGCACGCGCCGGGCGGGGCCAGCGGCCTCGGGGTCGCCCCCGGTGGTGAGCAGCGGCACCGCAGCGACCGCGCCGCCCACCACCAGGACGGCGACGACCGCCCGAGCGCCAGCGGTACGGCGGTCAGCAGGCAGGACGCCTCCTCGGGCAGCCGTGGTCGTCCCCGCATGGTGCGCCTCGGTGCTGAGGCTTGTCACCTGCGCTGGCGTACGAGCCCGTGGGACGCAGTGACGGGCCCGGACCGTGCGGTCCGGGCCCGTCGCTGCTCCTGCGGGAGCGCGTACGTCAGGGATGCAGCACGACCACGCGGCCGTTGCCGCCGATCGTCTTGGTGACGTAGAGGTTGCCGTTTGCGTACTCGACCGCGGCCGGCGACCGCATCTCGTAGGTGCGGAGGATCTCACCGGTGCGCCGGTTGGCCTTGACGATCTGCCCGGCGAAGAGCTGGGTGGCGAAGATCCGGCGGTTCGGAGCGAGCGCGACGTTCGTGGCCCCGAGCAGCTGGGTCAGGATCGTCTTGTCCTCACCTGTCTCGGGGTTGAAGCGCACCACCTTGCCGCGTGCCCCGAGCTCGGGACCCTCGGGCCCTCCGGGCAGCAAACTGATGTAGAGCCTGCCGCTCTTGGTGACCTCGACGTCGGTCGGGACCGACTCGAACCGGTAGTCGTGGCCGACGGTGCACTCGGGGAGCCCGACCCCGGCTGCGATCTCGGCCGTGACCGTCAGTCGCTGCGGTCGGGACACGTAGGCAGTGCTCACCTCGCCGCCCTCGGAGACCTTCAGGACGGCGTTGGCGGCGGCGTCCGCGACGTACCAACCACCGCCCGGCGCCTCGGCCACGGCGTACGGGTGGGACTCGAGGATGCCCTTGTAGCCGTTGGCCCCGGGAACGAACGGCGGGACCTGGGCGGCGCAGTCCTCGCTGAGGTCGGTGAAGCCGTAGGTCTTCCTGCCGTCCGGGTTCGTCGTCCTCTCGTGCTCCCAGAGGTCCGCGACGACCTCGGTGTCACCGCTCGGCGACACCCGCTTGAGCTGCGCGATCGGCCCGCTCGCGTCACCGCCCGTGAGGTTGTAGGCGACCGAGCCGTCGTCCGCGACGGACAGGCCCGTGACCTCTGCCTGCTCCTGGACCAGGTCGTGGCGGCTCCCGTCGGCGTCGATCCTCGTGAGGGTCCCGGCGAAGGACTGGGTCACGTAGACCGAGTCGCCCGAGACGTCGATCTGTAGCGGCGTGACGAGGCCCTCGGCCAGTGGCGCCGCCGTCGCTGCGGGCATCGCGAGAGCGGTGGCGCCAGCGGCCACGGCGAGCATTGCGGATGAGCGCTTCAAAGGTGTTCCTTCCCCCTGGGTGTCCTGACGCTGCGACCCTGCCAACCGTTCGGCCCACGAGATAGGGCCCTACGTCACGGGTGGGCCCAGGACCAAGGTCCCGAACCGGATCGGGCCGACCGAGCGTGGCACGATGGCCGCGAGGGGGGCGGATGCGGGCGAGCACCATCGTGGCGACGGCGACCCTGCTCGCCGTGATGACCGGGTGCGCCGCCGACGTAGCCCCGGCCTCCGGCCCGACCTCCGGTTCGGGCGCCTCGGGCGCCTCGGGCGCCGAACCCGCCTCGAGCCCTGCTGCGTCCCCCACGCCTGCGTCTCCGCGACCCACGCGGGACCGACCGAGCGCGACCGCGCAACCGGCACCACCGAGCATCGAGGTCCCCGAGATCCGCCGGCCTCCCCGGACCGACGGCCTTGTGCTCGGCGGCGACGTCAGCTGGCCGCAGTGCCCGGAGGGGATGGGGATCCCCGAACGGCCGACGCAGGGCCTCCCGATGCCCCGTCGCTCCGCGCGCTTCGTGGTCATGGGCCTCACGAACGGTCCAGGGTTCACGCGCAATCCCTGCCTCGAGCAGCAGGTGGAGTGGGTCCGCAGCCGGGGGCTGATGGCCGCGGCGTACGCCGTCTCGAGCTATCCCGACGCCGCGACCCTGCGCCGGTTCCGCGACGAGGGGCCGTACGACGGGAGCACCCGGCTCGGGGCGCTGCGCAACACCGGCTACCAGCAGGCGCTCTTCAACGTCGCCACCATGCAATCCGCCGACCTCGTCAGCCCGGTCATCTGGATCGACGTCGAGCCGCTCACGGTGTTCGTGTGGAGCCCGGACGTCGAGGCGAACGCGGCGGTCGTCGGTGGCGCCGCCCAGGCGTACAGCGACGCGGGGTACGCCATCGGGACCTACTCGACCCCGCTGCTCTGGGAATCGGTGGTCGGGTCACTGCGCCTGGGACTGCCGGAGTGGCGCGCCGCCGGCGAGACGTCCCGGGCCGAGGCGCTGCGCCGGTGCCGCCCGGACTGGAGCTTCCAGGGTGGCGACGCGGTCCTCGGGCAGTGGGTCGAGGACCGGCGCGACCACGACATCACGTGCCCGGGGGTGGGCCGTGAGCTCCACCGCTGGTTCCACCAGTACTGATCCTGGGCAGCCGCTACTCGGCGGTCTGCTGAGCGGGATCCGGTCCGTAGACGAGGTGCACCACGCCCTTCGGGAAGGACGTCGACGACAGCAACCGGAGGCCCCGTCCGGGCTGGCCCTCCTCGAACAGACGCAGCCCCGAGCCCGCGGTCGCCGGGTGCAGGAACAGGTGCAGCTCGTCGAGCAGTCCGGCGTCGAGGAGCTGTCGCACGACCGACACCGATCCGCTCAGGGCGATCCGGCGGATGCCCGGGTCGTTCTTCAGCGCCGTGACGCCGGCGACGAGGTCTCCCGGCAGCTGTTCGGAGTTGCGCCAGGTGAACCCCAGCGGACTCCTCGACACGACGATTTTGCGCACGTCGCCCAGGTGCTTGGCGAAGTCCGCGTCGTCCCCGCCCGCGGCCTCACGCTCGGGCCAGGCCCCGGCGAAGCTGTCGTAGGTGACCCGGCCGAAGAGCATCACGTCGGCGTCGTGCGTGCCGCCGACGGCTGCTCCCATCTCGTCGTCGAAGTACGGGAAGTGCCAGGTGCCGACGGCGGGGTCGACGACGCCGTCGAGAGCGGTGAACAGGCTGGCGGAGATCGAGGCCAACGGACTCTCCTGTCTCGAGGTGGGCTGGTCCCGTGTGCGGGTGCGGCACGACCGTACGCCGGGCTCGTCTGGTGCGGATGTGCCGGCCCGGAGGGCTCGCGGACCGCGGCCACTCACGGCGGCGACAATCAGCGCGCTGATCTGCAGTCTTCCCAAGGCGTCGACGACCGCCGACGGTCACTCGTGTAGGCCTACAACGCGTTCGCTACGGCCAGCTCGCTGGTGGTGCTGGGGCGCATGTCAATGCGCCTGGTGGTCGAACAGGCCGGCTTCGTGTCCGAGGATCGCGGCCTGGGTGCGGTTGGTGATGCTGAGCTTGGTGAGCAGCCGCGATACGTAGGTCTTGATGGTGGTCTCGCTGACGAACAGCGTCCGTGCTGCCTCGGCGTTGGACTGTCCGCGACCGATGAGGACCAGGACCTCGAGTTCGCGGTCAGACAGGACCCTGAGCCGCTGGCGGGCTGCTTCGCGGAGTGGTCGGGAGTGGCCGGCGACGTAGTCGGTGATCAGCTGGCGAGTGACCGCGGGCGAGAGCATCTCGGTTCCCGCGGCAACGGCTCGTACGGCCGCAAGGATTTCGCGTGGTGGGGTGTCCTTGAGCAGGAAGCCGCTGGCACCGGCCTCGAGTGCAGGGAAGACGTACTCGTCGAGGTGGAACGTCGTGAGGATGGCGACTGCGGGCGGGTCGGGGAGGGCCAGGATGCGGCGAGTCGCTTCGAGCCCGTCCATGCGTGGCATCCGGATGTCCATCAAGACCACATCGGGACGCAGACGCGCCGCCGCCGCGCAGGCCTGCGCACCGTCGGCCGCCTCGCCGACCACCTCGACGTCGTCGCTGTTGTCGAGGATCGTCCTGAGCCCGAACCGCACGAGCTCCTCGTCGTCGACGAGCAAGACACGGATGCTCATGTTGGGAGTACCGCTTCGACATCGAAGCTCCCGTCGAGCCGAGGGTCGGCCCGCAGGTGGCCTCCTGCTGCCTTGGCGCGTTCCCGGAGCCCGATGAGGCCGTGACCGGTTCCCGGGAACGGGTTTGGCCGTCACGCGGGTCCCGGCTCGGCTCACCACAGAGACAGCCAGGGTGTCCGGCCGGTAGTCGAGGGTGACGCGGACCTCGCCGCCGGGAGCATGCCTGCCGGCGTTGGTGAGGGCCTCCTGCACGACGCGGTAGGCGGTGCGTTCGACCGTTTCGGGAACGACACGGACCTGCCCGCGCGGGCTGCAGCGTGACGTCCATGCCGGCCAGGTGTGACTCCTCGATGAGGACCGGCAGGTCGGCAAGGGTCGGCTGCGGCGTGAGCGGAGCATCGCTCGGTCAGCTCGTCGGTGCGCAGGAGGCCGACGAGCTGGCGCAGCTCTTCGAGGGCCTGGCGTCCGGCCGCCTGCATCTGGTCGGCCAGCTGTCGCACCTTGGTCGGAGTCGTCGGCGGCCATCTCCGCCGCGCCGGCCTGCAGCACCATCAGGCTGACCCGGTGGCCCACCACGTCGTGCATTTCTCCGGCGATCCGGACCCGCTCCTCGAACACCGCCCGACGGGCCTGCAGCTGCTCGACGCGCTCCGCGCGCTCGGCCCGTTCCGTCGTCGCCAGGATCAGCTGGGCGCGCGCCGGCACGTAGGCGCCGAGCGTCGCAGGCCACAGCACGAAACAACACGTGACGACCACCGCGCTGTGCAGTGGCCAGTCCGCGCTGATCACTGCGAGGACAACGCACGATGCGACCGCCAGCGCCGGGATCCGCATCGACCAGCGCGGGTGGTACGCCGTCGTGGCGTACGCCGCGATGGGCAAGGCCGCGGACAGCTGGCCTTGCACCACCACGTCGGCGACCGCCACAGCCAGCGGCCAGCATCGGCAGCCGGCGTCGGACCAGCAGCACCGCGACGATGACGGGGATCCGCAGTGCCAGATTCGGCAGCGACCAGCCCATGTCGGCCGAGTGCAGCTCGATGCCGACCTCGAGGACCACCGCGGCAGCGGCGAGGACGAGGTCGGAGCGTCAGCACCTGCCGACGCGGCCACCTTCGTGGGCTCACCCTCGCGAGCGTAGGCCCGTCCGAACGACGCCGGCGTCGTCCGAAAGTTGACGAAGTCCGTCCTCGCCGCCGACACCCGGCGTCCCATCGGCCGACGCGGGCAACATGGCCGGCGCGACAAGGTCTACCTACTGCGGTCGACCACTCGATGGCCGCCGAAACGATCGGATCAGAGATGTCGCAACACGACACGACCAGGGCTCCCCGACGCAACAGATCGGCAGCGGCCGCCTCGTCCCTCGGCCTCGTGATCGCGGCAGGGACCCTGCTGACCGCGTGCGACCCCGGCGGGTTCGCCGACCCTGGCCCGACCAGGACCGAGCAACGACCCGTCGACGGGGTCCACGCCGTCGACCTGCGTACGAGCGGCGACCTGACCATCGCGACCGGCGCGATGCCGAAGCTCACCATCACCGCGGGCCGCTCCACCCTCCGTCACCTGACCTCCACCCTCCAGGACGGCACCGTCGTCCTCGACAGCCGCCCAGGACACAACACGAGCGGTGACATCCGATATGAGCTGACTCTGCCCACGCTCGATGGGGTGGTGATCGCGGGCTCCGGCAGCGCGCACGGCACCGTCGCCGCGGCCGGCTTGTTCACCGTCACCGTGTCCGGCTCCGGAGACGCCGACCTCGACGGCTTGAAGGCCAGCGCGGTCACCGTTCAGCTCTCCGGCTCCGGCGACGTCCACCTCACCGGTACGACGGACACACAGTCCGTCGAGCTGGTCGGGTCCGGGGCCTATCTCGGCCACGACCTGACCTCACAAGCCAGTGCCGTGCATATCGGGGGCTCCGGCAACGCCCTCATCAACGCGGTCGACCGACTCAACGCAGAGATCAGTGGCAACGGGAACATCAGCTACACCGGCACCCCTGCGGTCACCAGGCACATCTCCGGCAACGGCACCATCAGTGCGGGCTGACGTCGTGCAGAGCGGAGAATCCGCCGCGACAGCGTCCGCCGCCCAGCTGTTCGTGGTCAGCGGCTCCGGAGAAGGACTGGGTCCGGTCACCCTCGGGCAGCTCCGCTCGATGGCAGCCGCAAGACAGATCAGGCCCACGACGCGCGTGCGCACCACTGCAGGTGACGAGTGGTTCGACGCCAAGGACGTGCCGTGGCTGTACTCCGACAGGAACTGGCTGGTCGTGGTCGTCCTCTCAGCATCGCTGGGGGTGTTCGGGATCGACAGGTTCTACCTCGGCTACACCGGCTTAGGACTCGCCAAGCTCGTCACGATCGGTGGGCTCGGGATCTGGGCACTCATCGACTGCATCCTGATCGCCGTGCGTGCAATCCCGGACTCCGAGGGCCTCCCCCTCCGGTAACACCACCCTTCGCGGGCGTCCCATTCCGTCGCGCATCCTCAGTGACCGCGAGCACAGCGAGCACACGCCCAAGCCCGACCCAGCAGCAGCCGAGGAGCTCGGCAGACCAACCGCACCCGCAAGTCCAACGAGAGGAAGGCGCCATGCTCCCCACCCATCCGATGGTGCGTGACGCCCAGATCGTGCCTCCGACCGGAACCTCCATCATCCGAACACCTGGCTCCCGCACCAGCCATGCACCCCTGGCGCCTGGTGACTGCAGGAGCACCGGGCCCAGCGCGCCGCCTCCACGAGGAACACAATGCTGAACCCGCACATGGTCTCGACTGGACCTGCGTCGCAGCTGTCGGCCGAACGAGCCCAACAACCCGCCGTGCGACGGAGTGGGGTCCTCTTGGCCCTAGCCTCGGCCGAGTTCGTGGCTGCGCTGCTGGTCCTCGGATTGCACGGTCTGATCGGATTCGGTCTGCTGCTTGCCTTCAGCGCCGATGCCGACGAGGAGGGATCCAGGCGGTCGGTCGTCCTCAACGGGCGGAATCTCGCGCTGGCCGCTGCCATGGTGGCGGCCTTCGCCTGGTTCTGGTTGTGGCAGCTTGCCTCAGCGGAGTCGACGCTCGTGCTCATCGGCGGGGCGCTGATGGTCATGCCGCTCGCGCTCCAGGAGGCCGCCGACGCGGCAGATGCTGGACGCGTTGTTGCGGTCACGAAGCGGAGCCTCATTGTGGCGCTCTGGGCCCTCGTGGTCTTCGTCGAGCTGTTTTACACCTTGGGGCAGAGCTTCAACATGTTGGCGACGGTGTGTGTCGTCGTGCCGCTCGTGCTGGCGGTGGCGCGAGCATGGGGTACGCATCGGGGGCGGGTCGAGCTCGGCCTGCTTCGTCACCCGCTGCACCGTGACGTGCGACCCCACCTGATTCAAGGCCTCAACGTCTGGCTGTGCAGCGCGCTGCTCGCCGGTGTCCTGGCTGCGGGAGGCACGGATTTCGCAAGGATCGCGTACGTCCTGACCGCCGCCCAGCACAACGTCATGATCGCGGCGTTCACTGGCGGACTGACCCTGCTGGCGGCGCTGGCGTTGATCCCTCGCCGGCGCGTGTACGTCGCCACGAACGTGGTCGTGGCCCTGCTGTCGGGCTTCCTGGCTGTCCAGCTCGCTCAGCTGTCTGTCGCGCGTTCCGAGGCGGTTGTGCTCGACTCGCCCCTGGTCGGCGAGTGGTTCGTGCTCAACGGAGGCCACAGCGTCCTGCTCAACGGTCACTCCCCGAACGAGAACAACGCCGTTGACTTCCTGCGTCTCGGGGCGAACGGACGAACGCACACCGGAGGGACCGGCGCCCCGCTGACCGCGTACGCCGGCTTCGGGTGGCCGGTGCTGGCGCCAGCCGACGGACGGATCGTCGAGGTGACCGACGGCTACGCCGACAATCCACCGGGCACCAACGGCGACCACGCGAACCATCTGCTGATCGACATCGGCGGCGGCCGCTACGTGTCGATGGCGCACCTGAAGCAGGGCAGCGTCACCGTCCGCGTCGGCGACGTCGTCAACAGTGGGCAGCCGCTCGCCGCAGTCGGGAACAACGGCCACTCCAACGAACCGCACCTGCACCTCCAGGTCCAGGACTCCCCCGTCGGCGGCGACGCCGACCGTACCTTCCCCATGGTGTTCCGCAACGTCGAGATCACCAGAGGCGGCGCCTGGCCGTGGGGCGACAGCCGCGAGCCCCGCACCGGCGACCTCGTCGAGGTGCTTCGACCATGACGCCGCGGTCGAACCCTGCCCGGCGCTACGCCGTCCGGCTGGCGACGGGTCTGCTCACTCTCGCGGTCTGCCTCACCCTTCTGTCCAGCTGCAACGCCGACCCGACCGACCAGAGCGACCCGCCGGCCCGGCCCAGCGACCTCTACCAGGTCGACGGCGAGACGGCCCACCTGCAGTGCCAAGGTCGAGGTTCGCCGACGCTGGTGCTCCTCGGTGGCATGGGCTTCACGACGACGACCTGGGCCGCAGCTCCGCGCCGCCCTGGGGCTAGACGTCCGAACCTGCGCCTGGGACTACCCCGGCGTCGGTCACTCCACGGGTGCGCCCATGATGACCGCCGCGCGGGCCGCATCCGCCCTCCATGGCACGCTGCGCGCCGCCCGCGTGCCACGGCCGGTGGTCCTGGTCGGCCACAGCGTCGCCGGCCTCACCACCCGCCTGTTCGTGGGCGAACACCCCGCCGACGTCGCGGGCGTCATCCTGCTCGACCCCACCGTCGCCTCCTTCGCGCGGATGTTCGACGAGACGGAGTTCCGCCCTCATTGGGACGGGGCAGAGAGCGCGGCCCAGGTGGAACGGGTCACCGCGTGGCCCGACATCCCCTTCGAGATCCTCCTCCACGATCCAGCCGTCTACGCCACCCAGAAGATCTGGAGTGCCAACGTCGAGGCCCAATGGGGCACCGAGGAAACCGCGTTCGCAGCACTAGCCCCAAGAGGAACGGTCCGGGTCGTCAAGGGTTCAGGCCACAACGTCTACCAAGACGCCGAATCCGCCTCAGTGGCTGCTGTCCGGCGCGTGCTGCGCGCCGCTGCGACGAGGAAATGACCGCGGCCGCAGCCGAACCGGCGGAGATTGGGCCCCGAATGACCCGGTCGGTGCTTGCCCGCAGGGATGACCCGCCGCGGCTCTCGGGACGCCACTAGTGCCGCAGCCGTCACCGCCGGGCTCGCGGCGGTCGTGTTCGCCGTGGTAGGCGCCCCCGAGGTGGGCTGGACCTCCGCCTCGACGCTGACTGCCGGACTCGGTGGACTGGCGCTGCTGGCGCTGTTCGTGGCCAGGCAGGCTCGGTTGCGGCAGGCAGGCTCGGTTGCGGGAGCCGCTGGTGCGGCTCGCGGCGTCTTCACCGCCCCTAAACCTGGCCGCCTGCAACGCCGCGCAATTTTCCTGGGAGCGGCGTGGATCCCGATGTTCTTCTTCTTCGACCTGTCCTTAGCAGACATGATGGTCGGGATGGTCGGCGCCGCCCCGCGGCTCATCGCCCGCTTCGGTCCTCCTTTGGCGATGACGGTCGCCGAGATGCCACCCTGGCCGGCGGCCTGTTGTGGCTGTCGTTCATCCGCCCCGACGGCAGCTTCACCGTCGACGTGCTGCCCGCCAGCCTGGTCGCTGCCGCCGGCATGGCGATGGCGTTCATCCCCTTCCTCGGGATGGCGCTGCCCTCGGCGGCGCCGGAGGAGGGCGGCCTCGCTGCTGGCATCGTGAGCACCAGCTACCAGGTCGGCTCCGCCACCGCCGGCGCGGTCCTCGCGTGGGTGTGGCTGCGAACCCCGCAGGGCCGCCCAGCCCACGGCGCCGACAGCGGACGTCGCACCGGAACCCACCGGGGACCCCGAGCCCGCCGTCGCCTGAAGCCGTGGGGGCTGGCCACGACGTCGGCCCACCCGGCGCAACCCCCCGGCGCAACCCCCCGGCGCAACCCCGCCCGCGCCGAACGGTCGACGAGCCGGCCACCCGTCGTCCCAAACCCGGCCGTTCCGCCGGGGCGACCGAGCCACGACTTCGCGCACGCTGAGGCCGACCCGAGGCCTCCCGGCCACCCGTTCAGGAGTTCACATGCCGATCCTCTCGCTGGTCTCGCTGACACGGCGCCTCCGCAGGACCACCGACGCCGCCGCCGGCCGACCGGGAAGTCACGGGGTCCTTAGCGCCACGCTCGGGGTGATCGCCGCCACCACGGCACTGATCCTCGCGGCTGCACCGGCGCTTCCCGCCGCCTCCGCTCCCCACCCGCACCCGGCGGCCCAGGACGGCACGGTCGCCGCGCAGATCGACCGGTTCCTCATCGCACAGCTGAAGGACTCAGCCATCCCCGGCGCCGCGGTGGCGGTCACCCGCGGCAACCGGGTGCTGCTGGTACGCGGCTATGGACACGACTCCACCGACATCCCGGTGAGCGGCGACTCGCTGTTCCGGATCGCGTCGCTGAGCAAGTCGTTCACCGCGCTCGCGGTGATGCAGCTCGTCGACGCGGGCCTGGTGGACCTCGACGACCCGGTCGAGCAGCACCTCCCGGCGTTCAAGATGGCCGACCCTCGCGCCGGTCAGGTCACGGTGCGGGAGCTGTTGGACCACACCTCGGGGATCACCGACGCGTTGGTGGCCGACCTGAGCCGGGTCCAGCCGAGCAACCCGAAGGAGGCGACAACCAGCCTGCGGTCCGCGCGGCTGGCTACCGCACCGGGGACGACGTACAGCTACGCCAACCCCAACTACCAGGTCGCGGCCCGCCTTGTCGAGGTACTCAGCGGTGAACCGTTCGATGCCTACCTGAACCGGCACATCTTCGAGCCCGCCGGCATGTCAGCGACCACCTCGACCGCGACCGACGACCAGCCCGTCCCCGGCTTGACCGCCGGTCACCTGATCGCCTACGGCCACGCATTCACCGCGCCCGCGTACGGCCTCTACACCACCGGCGACGGCGGGGTCGTCAGCTCCGCCGCCGACATGGCCCGGTGGCTCATCGTGCACACGAACCGCGGTCGGACCGCCGACGGGACACCGATCGTCTCCGGCCGCGGCCTGCGGCTGCTGCACACCCCGAGCGCTCCCAAGAGCGGCTACGCCCTGGGATGGGGCACCCACGGCCCGGCCAGCGACCCGACCCGCGTGGAGCACAGCGGCAACCTGTTCAGGTTCACCTCCGAGCAGGCCCTCTGGCCGGCGTCGGGGTACGGAGTCGTGCTGCTGTTCAACAGCGGGTCGCCGATGATGCTCGACCAGACCGCGATCGTGCATGGCGTCTTCGACATCGTCGAAGGAAACCCCCCACCCTTGAGCGGCCCTCACGTGGCGGCGAGGATCGACGCCGTCCTGGCCGTGCTCACCCTGGCGACCCTGGCGCTCGGCGTGTGCGGCGTTTCCCGTGCGGGGCGCTGGGTTCGACGCCGCCGTAGCACCCCGCTGCTCGCCCTACTCAGCGTGCTTCCCGCCGCGCTCGTGCTCGGTGCCGGTGCGGCGTTCCCGGGGCTGGCCGAGGCCTGGACCAGGCGCGACGTGACCTATCAAGTGGTCGCCTACGAGTGGCCTGCCTTGTTCGTGTTCGTGGCCGCGGCGCTGATCGCCGCCGCCGGCACCCTGCTCGCCCGGTCCTGGCGGTGGTGGCGCATCTACCGCGCCGACCCGCCCAGCGACGCCCCCGCGAGGCGCCCCGCACCGAACCCGGGCTGCGATCGCCGCCACCTGACCGGCGAGCCAACACGTGCTTCATCACCCACCACCGCACCGACTTCCCCAGCCGAACCCACATCCCGTTCCGGCCCAACTCGAAGAGGGAGACCCACCCATGAGCGTTCAGACGCAGACCACGAGAAGACGCCGCACGTCGGCACCGACTGAGCCCGCCACCGACCGGCGCCGCGGCGCCGGCCCGACCATCGTCGCCGCGATCGTCGCCGGTGCCCTGGCCGCGCTCGTGCTCGTCCTCGCCGTGTTCCCCGGCGCCACGGAGGCCGCCACCACCGGGTTGGTGCTGCTCGCGTTCGGCTTCGGCTGGGCCCTGATGGCGTTCCTGACCGTCCGCCGCACCGAGCAGCCGCAGCGGTGGGCCTACGTCCCCGCCGCCGCGATGGGCGCCCCCGGAGCCGCGCTGATGGTTTTCACCCCGGGCAACGAGACGATGACGGCGCTGAACTGGATGTGGCCGCCGGTGCTGGTGGCCCTCGCGGTGTGGATGTTCGCCCGGGTGCGCCGCTCGGTGACCGGCAAGGCGCGCTGGGTGCTCGTCCCGGTGATCTCCGTGCTGGCGCTGGCCTCCGTCGGTGCGACGTACGCCAACATCGCGTTCGCGAGCGAAGAGGTGAACGACGCTACGCCCGGGAAGCTGTACGACGTCGGCGGACACCGGCTCCACCTGGACTGCCACGGCGACGGGTCCCCCACCGTGGTGCTCTCCAACGGGCTCGGCGGGCTCACGGCCGGTTGGGCCCGGATCACTGGCCCGGTCGCCGAGACCACCCGCATCTGCGCCTACGACCGCGCCGGCCAGGGCTGGAGTGACGAAGCCGACAGCCCGCAGGACTGGATCCAGACGGCCGACGACCTCCACGAGCTCCTGGCCGCAGCCGGTGAGCAAGGCCCGTACGTGATCGCGGGGCACTCCACCGGCGGCACCTTCGCGATGACCTACGCCGCCCGGTACTCCGAGCAGGTCGCGGGCCTGGTGCTGCTGGACAGCTCCAGCCCCGAGCAGTTCACCCGGCTGCCCGCCTTCCCCGGCCAGTACCGGTGGATGATGCGCCCGCTGTACGGCGTGCTGCCGACGCTGAGCCGCCTCGGCCTGGGTCAGCTGGTCCCCGGGACCTCACACCTACCGCCGGCGGACGCCGCGACCGTCGATGCGATGACCTCCGCCCCGAAGTCCTACCGGAGCCAGCGCGACGAGGTCTCGGTGCTCCGTGAGGTCTTCACTCAAGCGCAAGCGCTGAAGACTTTCGATGACCGACCGCTCGCCGTGCTCACGGCCTCCGCGAACAGCACCCAGACCGACGGCTGGGACGACGCCCAGGACCAGCTCGCCACGCTGTCCACCAACTCCGTGCACCGCACCGTCGACGCCACTCACGAAGGCCTGCTCGAAGACGCCGGCCCGGCAGCGGAGTCAGTGCGCGCCATCACCGCGGTCGTCGACTCGGTCCGGTCCGGCGGCCCGCTCGGTGCCCCGTGACCAGCGGCGCCGTCGAGCGGCCAGGCACGAGGAAGCCCGGTACGGGCAAGGAGCAAGCGATGACCCTCACAGGACCGTCTGGGCCGCGCCGTCCCTCGACCTGAGACCGCCACGAGCCGGGACTTCAGGCCGGCCGTCACCGCCGCCACCGCCACCGCCGCCACCGCCGCCACCGCCGCCACGGTCGGTGGAGCTCCGCGCCGCCGGTACCGCCGCGTCCTGCCCGTTGCCGGGACGGTGGTCCTCACCGTTGCGACGTTCGCTGCCGTCCACGTCGCCGGCGGGGTCGTCACCAGCCGTGGTCTCCACGAGGCCGCCCCGACCAGGAGCGGCGACGCGATCGGCGACAGTGTGGGGACGTTTCCGTCGCGGTCGCGAGCTCTCAGGCGTTCGAGCCCTCAGTCGTCGCCGCGGACGCTCGGCCGGTCCCCCTCGAGGGCGGCCCCGCTCTGGTGCCGACCCACACCTTCGCCGACGTGGACGTGGACTCCGCACTGACTCCGGACCTGGTGGTCGTGCCGGCACTGCACAGGCCCACTGCCGCTTCCGACACTGCCTTGCGCGCGTGGTTGACCCAGCAGCACGACGCCGGCGCACGGGTCCTTGGAGTGTGTGCCGGAGCCGTCGTGCTGGCCGAGGCCGGGATGCTCGACGGGTTTCCACGCCACCAGCCACTGGTCCCGCATCGAGCCCCTGGAGAAAGGGAGGCCGGCCGTGCACTGGGTGCGGGGCCGCCGCTGGGTCGAGGACTGCTCGGTCACCACCACCGCCGCCGTCAGCTCCAGTGTCCCGGCCGCCCCTGCAGCTCGTGGCTGAGCTCGCCGGCCCCGCCGAGGCGCACCGGGTCGCCGACCAGCACCCCGAGCTCGGCTGGAGCCCGGACCAGACGACCGTCATCGCCGAGGACCACGTCGCTGTCACGGACGTGCCGGTCAAGAGGCAGCTCGGGTCCCGGAGGGTCGCGCCCAGCTGCTGCACCGCTACGGCGCGTTCGCGGCCGCGATCAGGTTCGCGCCATTCGAGGAGTGACCAACGCTCCTCACGAGGGCGTCCTCGCGTCCTCCCCCGGAGCCGGCGCTACCCCAGGCTCAGGTGGGCCAGCTCGCCGCGGGAGGTGACGCCGGTCTTGGTGAAGACGTTGCGGAGGTGGAACGCGACCGTGCGCGGTGAGATCCAGCAGGTCTCCGCCACCTCCTTGTTGCTCATCCCCCCGCTGACCAGCTGCGCGATACGCAGCTCCGTGGGCGTCAGCTGGATCAGCGTGGAGGGGTCGCGCTTGCGGGCGGACTCCCCCGACGCGCGCAGCTCGGCGGCCGCCCGCTCCGCCAGCGGCTCCGCGGAGAGGTCGCGGAAGGTGCCCAAGGCCTGCCTGAGGTGTCCGCGGGCGTCGATACGGCGTCCGGCGCGCCGCAGGTGCTCGCCGTAAGCCAGCTCGGCGCAGGCAGCGTCGTAGGGTCGACCAGCGGTTGCGTAGTGCCGAAGTGAGCCCTCGAACCAGGTGACGGCCTCTGTTGGCTCGACCGTCTGGGCCAGGAGCGCGTGGCCGTAGCAGGCGACGGCCTGAGCCCAGGGCAAGCCGCTCGCCGTCGCGAAGCGATCCATCTCCTCGGTCCAGCTATCGGCGCGACCGAGGTCGGAGGCGTGGACCGCGGACAAGATCCGCGGCGCCGCCGCGAGCCGGGTCACCACTCCGTCGCGCATCTGGGCGAAGTGGTGGAGGGATCCGGCGTGGTCACCGGCGTGCCCGGCGCGAGTCGCGCGAGCCCACCGCAGCACGTCGGCCACGAACCCGTCCATCACGCCGAGGCGACGGGCGGCCAGCAGCTCGGTGGCCGCCGCGAGCAGCCCGTCGTAGTCGTCACGGCCCTGCAGAGCGGCCAGCATCGTCAGCCAGGCGAGCGGAGTTCCGGTCTGCGCCGGCTGCCCGACGCTGTGCGCCAGGGACAGCGCCTCCTCGGCCGTACGGCGTACGCCCGCCCAGTCGCTGTCGGCGTACTGGCTGAAGCAGAGCCGGTGCAGCCCGTACAGCACCTCCATCACCGCACCGTCGGTCCGTGCCGCAGCGATCATGACTGCGAAGAAGGACCGGTGAGCGGCGTCATCGCCCAGGTGCAGGGCCATGTTCCCGAGGTTGGCCCAGACGTCGCGGTCCTCGGCAGCCATGCCTCCGTCGAGGGCGGTCCGCAGCACCGCGATTGCGCCGCCCCAGTCGTGGACCGCCTCCCGGTTCGTGGCCTCGAGCAGCAGCTTCAGGCACCGGACGCGCGGCGGGTCGTCCGGCTGCACCAGCGTGGACGGCGTCCCCGGCGTCCCCGGCGACAACGAGAGACCGCTGTCGACCCCGTGGCTGCGTAGCACCCCGGCCAACGCCGCCATCTCCAGCGCCTGCATGGGGCTCTCCTCGGCGACGTCACGCGCTGCAGCGATGAAGATGCGGTGCGCGTCGACCGCGGACCCGGCGACGACCTCGATCCGACCGCGCAGGCGGTCGATCGAGGCCCTCAGCGGCCGACCGTCGGCGACCGGCCTGGCCCTCTTCAGCAGCGCGTCCGCGCGCTCGGTCCGGCCGGCGGCGTAGGCGGCCGCGGCCGCGGCGTACCACCACCCAGCACGCACGGAGTCACGATCGCTGAGGTGGGCGGCACGTTCGTAGGCCGCCGAGGCTGCTTCATGGCCGCCTCGGCTCTCGGCGCGGGCGCCGACGCTCGCGAGCCCTTCGGCGACCGCATCGTCCGGACCGTCGGCAGCTGCCGCGCGGTGCCACGTGTGCCGCTCTGAGTCGGAACCGTCGCCCCGGTGGTCGGCGAGCGCGTCGGCGAGCGCAGTGTGGGCGGCGCGGCGCTCCGCGGTAGTGGCGGCCTGGTACAGCGCAGAGCGGACCAACGGGTGACGGACGTGGACCAGGTCGCCGTCGACCCTGAGCAGGCCGGCGGCCTCGACGTCATCGAACGCGTCGTCGGTGACGCCCAGGACCCGGCCCGCGTGACGCAGGTCGGCCAGGCGGAGGGAGTCGTCGGCGGCCGCCAGCAGCATCAGGGTCTGCGCGTCCGTGCTCAGCCGACGGCACCGGTCGAGGAAGGTGCGTTCCATCCGGGCCGAGAGCGGGAGGTCGTAAGGCAGCACGTCGGTCCCGGTGAGCTGGCCCGAGCTGAGCTGCGCCGGTGCCTCGATCGCCACCAACGGGTTGCCCCCGGTCCGGGCCGTCAGCTCGTCGAGGACGTGGTCGGGGACACGGGTGCCCGAGTACTCCTCGACCAACGACCGCACCGCTGTCGGTGTGAGCGCGGTGAGCGGCAGCTCCGGGATGTCGGCGGGCGCCGCGAAGCCTCCGGCTCCGTCGTCGCGGGCCGCGAACACCAGCGCCACGGGTTCCGCGAGCAGCCGACGGGCGACGAACAGCAACGCGTCGCGCGATGCACTGTCGAGCCACTGCAGGTCGTCGACCAGACACAGCACCGGTTGGTCCTCAGCCAGCTCGGTCAGCAGCGAGAGCGCTCCCAACGCGATGAGGAAGGGGTCGATCCGGTCGCCCTCCACCTCACCGAACGCCACCCGCAACGCCCGTTGCTGGGGACCCGGCACGGCGGCCACGCGGTCGAGCGCCGGACGCAGCAGCCGGTGCAGCGCCGCGAAAGCCAAGGTCGACTCCACCTCCAGACCCGCTGTGCGGAGCACCCGGAGGTCGGTCGCGCAGGCGGCCGTGTCGTCGAGCAGCGCGGACTTGCCCATCCCGGGTTCACCGCAGACCAGCACGGCGCTCGCCCGACCCTCTCGCGCAGCCTGCAGCACCGAGGCGAGTCGGGCCCGTTCCAGGTCACGACCGTGCAGCACACCACCACCGTAGGGGGGCGCTGCGTGCTCAGCACCATGTCGGCACGGACCGCGTCCGCGGGTCCATCCCTGCCATCCGACCGTGGTGAGACACCCGGTTCGCGTCCATGCGCGACAGCAGCAGCGCACCGGCCCCGTCCCGCCACGGCCTGGGGCGCGTCGGTCCGGCAGTACTTCGCGATGGTCGTGGCCATGGGCGTCGGGATGGTGGTGCTGTCGAGGGTGCGGATGTGCTTTCCTGTGGCCCGGGATGACTCACGCGGGCCTCGGCCGGTCACGGAACTTGACGGACCGTCGGTCTGACCTGGTTTTTCTGCTGCACGCGTCAACGGCCGAAGACCCCAGCGAGCTACTGGACGATCCCGCCGCCCGCAGTCATCGACGCGCTCAACGAGCACCTCGCCCGACATCAGGTCTCCGACGACGGGCTCGCTTTCACCCTGGACGGCGCGCCGATCCATCGGTCGGCCTTCGGTCACGTCTGGCGGCATGCCGCCGTCGCGGCAGGGCTGAACGCTTCGACGGGCACCGGAATGCACGCATTGAGGCACTGCTTACGCCTCGCTGCTCATCCGGTTCGGCGAGTCCGTCAAGACCGTCCAGGCGGCCGAGGCTGCGATCGACGAAGAAGTGCGGTCCGGCCATCCGAACGTCGCGTCAGCTGACCAGCACTGCGAGAACGTCCTCCAAGCGCCCCGCCGTGCCGAAGCACCGGCTGGCCGAACGAGCGGCGGTGCAGGTACCCGGCCACGATGTCAGGGAACACACGCTGAGCGTGGCGCACGACGACGAGCTCACGCACGGCAGCCCCTTCGTCCCCGCCAGTCCTCTGCGCGTAGTCGAAGAGCACCTCTGCCCCGTCCTTGACGAGCTTCTGCGAGGCGAGGGCGTGCTTGAGACCCATCTCCTGGTCTAGGCGCTCCAAATGCCGGTCGGATCCGCTGCAGCGGCACACCGGTCGCCCCGGATCGCGGCCAGGGCGTAGCCCTCGGTCAGCCCGACGCACGGAATGTTCGGTCCGGTCCCGGCCTTACCCAGCGCCGTCACCACCGGGGCGCTGGTGACAACTCGGCCCCCGATGACCGAGTGATAGCCGCGAGCCCAGTTGCGGAGGGTCGAGGCCGACTGTCCCAGGAAGCGGGCGGCCTCGGCTTGGGTGTAGAGCGGGGCGCCGAACTTGTCGACGGCCGCTTCGGTCTCCAGAACCGACACGGCTCGCCTCCTCCCCACGGGGCCTGGCCCACTCCATCATCGCGCCCGTGACCGACGGTCCGTCCCACGCCGAGTCCTCGCTCTGATCCGACGAAGACGAAACCTCCTGCGGACTATCTGCGGACTGAAACACCTGTCCTGGCGTGCTTTTTTGCAGGCCAGTAGGGGTGAGGCGGATGTGCTGGCCTGTAGGCCGGGTTCTGTGCTCGCGTGCCTCGCGGCGCTGCGAGTGGCGACCATCCATCTAGGACCGCCGTTGCCGGCGGCCTCGTGCGATCTACCCGCGAGCTCGGACGGGCCGCCCTCCGACGCCTCCGAGGAGGCGCTGCGCTCACGCAGACGTCCGGACGTCGGCGAGCCGGCGTACGAGCGTCCTCTTGATCTTGCTCCGAGTGGGGTTTACCGAGCCGTCCCGGTCACCCGGGACGCTGGTGGTCTCTTACACCACCCTTTCACCCTTACCGAGACCCCTCGTGGGGTCGCGGCGGTCTGCTTTCTGTGGCACTGTCCCGCGGGTCACCCCGGGTGGGTGTTACCCACCACTCTGCCCTGTGGAGCCCGGACCTTCCTCGACACCCGGAGGCGCCGCGGTCGCCCGGCCAGCACATCCGCACTACGAGTGTAGGACGTAAGTCCCTGGCGAGTCGGGGCGTATGGGACATAGGGTCCGTGCTCAGACGCCGACGCTCCTCGCGCGTCGGCCGCATCGGGGGATTGGGAGCCTACATGCGACACGCTTCAACTGCTTCTGCACGTCTTCTTGCTGCTCTGGGTGTGTTCGTGGGGGGATTCCTCGGCACCGCCGGTGCAGCGACCGCCGCCCCACCCAGCAACGACACCTTCGCCTCCGCCACCATCCTCGAGCGAACCCTCGAGCGGAACGTCAGCAACGCGACCGCCGGTGCCGGGCACCAGACCGGCGAGCCGGCTCACGCCGATGTGCCCGCCGCAGCCTCGCTCTGGTACCGCTGGAACGCACCGGTCGACTCCATCGTCCAGATCGACAGCGACCTCACGCTCTCCTCGAGCCTCGAGCGGCCCGCGCACGAGCTGGCGGTCTACACCGGCGCTCGGCTCGCCCGCCTGACTGCGGTAGCAAGTCTCTCCGGCGAACAGCCCTCGGTCCGCTTCACGGCAAAGGCCGGGACGACCTACCAGATCGCGGTCAACGTCCCGACCAGGTTCGCCGCCGAGGGCTTCACGCACCTGGACCTTGTGGCGAGCCCCCGCAACGACAACCTGGCCGCCGCCACAGACATCGCGGGGGCGTCGGGCACCGCGACCGGCTACAACGAGTGGGCCACCACCGAACGGGGCGAGCCCTCGCACTCGCTCTACTCCGGCTACGACCCGGCCGTGGACGGAACGGTGTGGTTCGACTGGACGGCGCCGACGACCGGCTTCTCGCGGATCGGTGTCGAGTGCTGCGCCGGCATGCCGCCGGCGGTCGCGGTCTACACCGGCGGCGCGATGGCCGGGCTCCAGGCCGTCAGCTCGAACTACCAGTGCAACGTGGGCGCCTTCAACAGCTGCACCTCGTTCTTCCACACCGCGGGGACGGCGTACCACGTCGCGGTCCAGGGCCACATCGACTTCGAGGGCTTCGGCAGGACCTTCACGCTCCGGTGGGCGCCGCTGGCCTCCGCTTGCTCGATCCGCGGCACCGCTGCGGCGGACACGCTGGTCGGGACCAGCGGGCCTGACTACATCTGCGGACTGGGCGGCAACGACACCATCAAGGGCCTGGACGGCGACGACGTCGTCGTGGGCGGGCCGGGGTCGGACACGATCGACTACTCCGGCGCTCCGGACGCCGTCGAGGTGGACCTGTCGGCCGCCGCCGCCCTCGGGTTCGGCACGGGCACCGACGCCCTCCAGGAGGTCGAGAACATCACGGGTTCGACCTACGCCGACACCCTGACCGGCGACGCCGGCGCGAACGTGCTGCGGGGTGCTCAGAACCGCGACACCCTCGTCGGTGGTGCGGGCAACGACCACCTGCTCGGCGAGGGACAGAAGGACGTCCTCGCGCCGGGAGCCGGCGCCGACACGGTCGACGGCGGCGAGGGGACGGACGAGGTCAGCTACCAGGACTCGCCCGCCGTCGTCGTGGACCTCGCCCTGGGGACCACGAGGTCAGCCACCGGCAACGACGTCCTCAGGGGACTCGAGGATGTCGTCGGCTCCGACTTCGCAGACACGATCCTCGGCGACGGGCTTCCCAACGAGCTCGTTGGGGGTCTGGGCGTCGACCGGCTCGAGGGCCGCGCGGGCAACGACCGCCTGTACGGCTGGCTCGGAAAGGACTCGATGAACGGCGGTGCGGGCGCCGACTTCTGCGACGGCGGCAGCGACGACATGCTCCCTGGCGTCAGCTGCGAGACCTACGTCGCCTGACGACCAACCGGCCACAGGGCGGGCGGGGCAGCCAGCCCCGCTTGCCCTGTTTCATGTCCGCTCCGACCTCTAGGTGCGGTCGCTCTGCGCGAGGAGCGCCGCCCCGACGATCCCGGCGGTGTTGCGGAGCGTCGCGGGGATGAGTGGCGTCTCGACCTCCACGAGCGGCAAGAACTTGGGGGCGTGCTTGCTCACCCCGCCCCCGACGACGAAGAGGTCCGGGGAGAGCAGCTTCTCGACGACGGTGTAGTACCGCGTCAGCCGGCGCGCCCACTCCTCCCAGGAGAGTTTGTCCCGCTCGCGTACGCCGTTGGCGGCGCGGGTCTCCGCGTCGTGGCCGTCGATCTCGAGGTGGCCGAGCTCGGAGTTCGGCACGAGCACCCCGTCGTGGATCAGCGCCGAGCCGATGCCGGTGCCGAGGGTGGTCACGATGACCAGCCCCTGCTTGCCGGCCGCCGCCCCCAGCACCGCTTCGGCGTACCCGGCGGCGTCGGCGTCGTTGACCACCGTGACGGGCCGGCCGAGGCGCTCGGTGAACAGTGCGTCGGCGTCGACGCCGATCCAGCTGTGGTCGATGTTGGCGGCCGACCGCACGACGCCGTGGCGGACGATCCCGGGCACGGTCACCCCGACCGGCGCGCCAGGATCCACCTCGGGCCGGTCGACGAGCTTGGCCACGACGTCGGCCACCGCCTCCGGGGTCGCCGGCTTCGGCGTCTCGGTGCGCTGGCGGTCCGCGGCGAACTCGCCGCTGCTGGTGTCCACCGGCGCGCCCTTGATGCCGCTGCCGCCGAAGTCCACCCCGAAGGGGTGCGGTTGCTCGCTCATGGAGCGGTCCTACCCCGTTGCGACGTCGGACCACCACCCGCCGCCTCCGCGCCCGGGCCGCCGTCGCCCGCGGGAGGGGCCGCCGGCTCGAACCGGACGGCTCGCCGGACCGGGTCGGCCTCGACGAGCCGCACGACCAGGTCGGTGCCCAAGGGCAGGGGCACCGACCCCTCGACCCGCGCTCCCACGGCTGGGTCGCGCAGCATCACCTGACCGCGGCGCGGGTCACGCTCGTCGACGTCGACGACCATCGCCGGGAACACCTCACCGACCCGGTCGCGCAGCAGCACTGCCTCGACGAGGTCCAGCACGCCGCGCTCGTACTGCCCGGCCTTGGCGCCGGTGGCCCGCATCGTCGCCGGCAGCGCCTCGAGCCGGTCCGCGACCCACCCGGGGACCGGCTCCCCGGCGCACAGCGCGAGGCAGACCTCTCCCGCGTAGCGGTCGACGAGGCGCCGCAACGGTGCCGTGACGTGGCTGTACGGCGCGGCGAGCGCGGCATGCTGGTGGCGCTGCGGGACCAACCCGGAGAAGGACGCGTAGCCCGACCCCCGGAGCAGCGACGCGCTCGCGGTGAGGACGGCGGCATGGTCGGCGCGGCCCGCGTCCAGGGCGCTGATGAAGTCGGGATGGTCCTGTTCCTCGGGCCAGGCCACGTCCAGCGCCCGGGCGATCCGGCGCAGCCGGGCGACGTCGCGGGGGTCGGGCGGAGGGAGCGTCCGCAGCACCCCGACCCGCCCCTCGACCATCAGCGACGCCGCCGCCATCCCGGTGAGCAGCGAGATCTGGGCGTTCCAGCTCTCGACGGGCAGCGGGGACCGGAAGGCCAGCCGCAACCGGCCCTCGACCAGGTCGACCTCCTGGTCCGGGAGCGGGAGGCTGACCCCGCCCCGGTCGCGTTCCCGCGCGTGCCGGAGCTCGCCGACCTCGCGGAGCAGCAGGGGGACCGGGTCGTCGGTCCCGGCATCGAGGTCGGCCTGGACCTCGGCGTACGACAGCTGGGCGCGGCTGCGGACCAGCGCGCGCTCGACGCGGACCGCGGTCCGTTCACCGGCGTCGTCGAGGTCGACCGTCCACAGCAGTGCCGGGCGGGGGCCGTCCGGCAGCAGCGAGCAGGCTCCTTCAGAGAGCTGGGGCGGGTGGAGGGGGACCTTCCCGCCGACGCCGTAGAGCGTCTCGCCCCGCCGGTGCGCCTCCTCGTCGACCGCCCCGCCGGGACGGACGAAGGCCGCGACGTCGGCGATCGCGTAGTGCACGCGGTACCCGCCGGCACGCCGCTCGAGGTGCACGGCCTGGTCGAGGTCCCGGGCACCTTCGGGGTCGATCGTCACGAACGGGAGGTCGGTGCGGTCGAGCTGCGGCAACAGCGGCGCCCTTGCGGCGCCCTGGGCCTCCGCCTTCACCTCCGGTGGGAAGTCGGGGGTGACCGCGAGCTCGCGGTGCAACGCGTCGACGCCCTCCTGGAGCAAGCGGGCACCGTCCTCCGCCAGGCGTGGCGCCACCCGCACGACCCGTCGCTGGAGCACGGGACCCCCCTTCCTCCGACCTGGCGCCACAGTAGGCGGGGCGGCGAACCGGAGGCGGTCCGGCACGACCTAGCGTGCTCCCGTGCTGCTGCTGCTCCCGCCCTCCGAGGGCAAGCACGCCCCGGCCCGCGGTCGACCGCTGGACCTCGGAGCGCTGAGCTCCCCGGACCTGGCGCGACCTCGTGCCCAGGTGCTCGACGCCCTCGTCACGCTGTGCGTGGAGTCCCCGGACGCCGCGGCGGTGGTCCTGGGGCTCGGCCCGACCCAGGCCCACGAGGTGGCCCGCAACGCAGGGCTCCGCACCGCCCCGACGGCGCGAGCGGACGAGGTGTACCGCGGGGTCCTCTACGAGGCTCTCGACCTGCCCGGGCTCGACCCGGCGACCCGGCGCCGCGCGGCGACACGGGTCGCGGTGACGTCGGCGCTCTTCGGCCTGCTCCGGCCCGCCGACCGCGTCCCGGCGTACCGCCTGTCCGGGGCCGTCAGCCTCCCCGGGCTCGGCCCGGTCGCTGCTCACTGGAGCCGCTGCCTCGGGCCGGCCGTCGAGGACGCGGCGCGCGGCGGCCTGGTGGTGGACCTGCGGTCGACGACCTACGCCACCTTCTGGCGACCGCGACCTCCCGCGGCGCCGCCGACCTGCACCGTCCGGGTGCTCCACGAGGTGGGCGGGCGCCGCGCGGTGGTGTCGCACGCGAACAAAGCGACGAAGGGGCGTCTGGTCCGCGACCTGCTGACCTCCGGGGTCGCTCCTCGACGGCCCGCGGTGCTGGCGGACGCGCTGCGCGACCTGGGCTGGTACGTCGAGGTCGGGCCGGTCGGCGCGGGGCGGTCCTCGGTGCTCGACGTGGTGGTGCGGGAGCTCTGAGGCGCCGGACATCCCCGACAGTGGTGCCACTTTTGGGGTCGGGGCCGCCCGCACCCCGCAAGTGGTGCCACTTCCGGGGTCGGGACCGCCCGCACCCCGACAGTGGTGCCACTTGCAGTCCGACGGCGGCGCGTCACCGGTCCAGGAGGTCCCCGAGGACGTCCAGCCGGGGCAGTCCACCCAGCAGCCGCACCACCCCACCGTCCTCGGACCAGCCCAGGACGGTGACCGAGGCCGGTGCGAGGTCGACGCGGAGCCGCGTCCGGGTCGTGAGCCCCAGCGCGTACGCCGTCAGGGCCGCGACCCGCTCGGCGGTGGTCACCGCGACGACGAGCCGGTGGTCCCCGTCGAGGAGCTCGTCACGCAGCCGCGCCGGGGGCTGGTCCAACGCCTCCGCGACCGAGGGGGTCGTCCCGAGGCGCCGGCCGAGCAGCGCGGCGCTGGCGACCGCCGCCGGATCCGAGGAGCTCACCAGGGCGGCCGCCGACCCGCCGAAGGGCCCGGCCAGCCACTCCCCCGTGGCCTCGACCTGGTCCGCACCGCCCTCGCGGACGAGCACGAGCGTCGTGGCGGCGCGGGTCCCCTCGGCCGGTGCCGTGGCCCGCTCGTGGTCGACCGACCCGCCGTGCACCACGCCCTCCGGGCCGTCGAGCGCGAGGTTGGCCAGCCGGTCGGCGTGCTTGTTCTGCTCGCGCGGGATCCACGTCCACCGGGTCCCGGGCGGCGCGAGCCGGTTGGCCTCGAGCGCCAGCGGCCGCATCGACGGGTGCTTGATCTTCCAGCGCCCGGCCATCTGCTCGACGACGAGCTTGGAGTCCATCCGGACCTCGAGCTCCGCGCCGTCGGCGTACTCGCGGTAGAGCTCGAGCGCGGCGATCAGCCCGCGGTACTCCGCGACGTTGTTGCTGGCCACGCCGATCCGCTCGGCCCGCTCGGCCACCACCTCGCCGGTGGCCGCGTCCTTGAGGACCGCGCCGTACGCCGCCTTGCCGGGGTTGCCGCGGGAGCCGCCGTCGGCCTCGGCCAGGACCGCGGTCGGTCGCCGACCGGGGTCGGACGTCACAGGCCGGACTCGCCGGTCCGGACCAGGATCCGTCCGCAGTCCTCGCAGCGCACCACCTCGTCCGAGCGCTGTCCGGCGATGCTCGCCAGCTCGGCGCTGTCGATCTCGAGGCTGCAGCCCTCGCAGCGGCGCCCCCGGAGGTGCGCCGCAGCGACGCCGCCCTTCTCGGTCCGCAGCCGCTCGTAGAGCGCGAGAAGGTCCACCGGCATCCCGGCCACGGCGTCCGACCGCTCCCGCGCGACCTTCTCGGCCTCCGCCTGGAGCGCCGCGACCCGCTGGTCACGGACGCCGGTGAGCTCCCGTCCGGCCGCCGCGACCTCCTGCAGCCGCGCCCGTACGTCGGTCAGCGCCGCCTGCGCGGTCTCGAGCCGTTCCATCACCTCGAGCTCGGCGTCCTCGAGGTCGGACACCCGCCGGTCGAGGGAGACCAGCTCGTGCTGGAGCCGTTCGAGGTCCTTGGGGTTGGCCACCGTCCCGGAGTCGAGCCGCTGCTGGTCCCGCACGCGGCGCGCCTTGACCTGCTCCACGTCGTCGTCGGCCCGGCGCTGCTCGCGCGTCAGGTCGTCGACCTCCGTGCGCAGCGCCCCCTCCGTGGCGCGGAGCTGGTTCATCTCTGCGGAGAGCCGTCGCAGCTCGGCGGTCTCGGGCAGGTTCGCGGTCTGGTGGCGCACCATGTCGAGCCGGGTGTCGAGCTCCTGCACGTCGAGCAGCTTGAGCTGGGCGAAGGGGTCGGCTCTCACCGGCGGGCTCCTCGGCGGTCCTCGGGTGGACGGGGCGGTGGGAGGGGGTGTCCTCCCTCAGGCACGGGAGGTCCAGGGGTCGGTCACCAGCGTGCTGACACGGGTGTCCACCGTATCCCCCGCCTCCTGCGCCGCCCTGGCCACCTTGTCGGCCACCACCGGCAGCCAGAGCCACTCCGCCGCCCAGTGGGCCACGTCGAGCAGCGCAGGACCGCCCTCCTCGAGGAACTCCGACGCCCGGTGGTGCTTGAGGTCGGAGGTCAGGTAGGCGTCAGCCCCGCTCCGGCGTACGGCGCCCAGGAGGGACTCCCCGGAGCCGGCACCGACGGCGAGCGAGTGGACCTGGCGGCGGGGGTCGCCCGCGACCCGGACCCCGTGCGCAGTGGCGGGGAGCACCGCCGCCACCTCGGACGCGAGCTCCTCCAGCGTGGTCGGCGCCGGGAGGGCGCCGAGGCGACCGTGGCCGCGGCCGGCGGGCGGCGGTGTCCCCGCGCGCGGGGACCCGGGATCGGCGAGCTCGACGAGGTCGAAGGCGGGCTCCTCGTAGGGGTGGACCGAGCGCACCGCCTCGACGACCTGCCGGCGCAACGACCGCGGCAGCACCGCCTCCACCCGGCACTCCTCGACCACCTCGAGGTCCCCGACCGCGCCGACCGCCGGCGCCGCACCGTCGAGCGGCCGGAACCGACCCTCGCCGCGCGTGGTGAACGAGCAGCTGTCGTAGGCGCCGATCGCGCCGGCACCGGCGACGGCGAGCGCCTCCCGGACCCGCGCGGCGTCGACGACCGGGACGAACACGACGAGCTTGACCAGACCGCGCTCGTCGGTCGGGTGCAGGACCCGGGGGTCCTGGAGCCGCAGCGCCCGCGCGAGGGCGTCGTTGGTGCCGTCGACGGGGACGTCGGCGTTGGTGTGGGCGGTGAACAGTGCGACGCCGGCGCGGACCAGCCGGTGCAGCACCCGCCCCTTGGCGGTCGTCGTCGCGACGGAGCTGACCGGGGTGAGCAGCAGGGGGTGGTGGACGACGACGAGGTCGGCGCCGACCTCCAGCGCCTCGTCGACGACCGCTTCGACCGGGTCGACCGCGAAGAGCACGCGGCCGACGTCCTGCGCCGGGTCACCGCAGACGAGGCCGACGCGGTCCCAGGGCTCTGCCCAGGCGGGGTCGTACCAGCCGTCCAGGAGCGCTGTCACCTCTGCGAGCCGCACCCGCGCAGCGTAGGACGCCGGTCGCCCGGGACTCCGGTCGGATCACGCGCCGACGGGCACGATGGACGCGCGGAGCTCGGCACGCAGCTGCGCGGGGTGGTCGGTGGTGACCGCGTCGACCCCGAGCCGCAGCGCCCGGCGCATCGACCGGACCGTGTTCGGCGTCCAGACCATGCAGCGCATCCCCGTCGCCTGGACGGCCTCGACGTAGCCCGCGTCCACCGAGTAGTGGTTCGGGTTGACCGCAGCGGCCCAGGTCGCGAGCCGGTCGAGCTGGGTGCGCCGCGGCTTCCCGATGAGCCCGACGTCGAAGGCCGGCTCGTAGGCCTTGAACAGCGCCATCGCCTGGTGGTCGAACGACTGCACCAGGACCCGGGGCGCGTGCGGGCGGGTCGCGTGGAGGACCAGCTCCGAGGCGAGCTCGGCGATGACACCGGGCTGCTCGCGGGGCTCCTTGAGCTCGAGCAGCAGGCCCACCCCGCTGCCGCAGAGGGTGTCGAGGACGCGCTCGAGGGTCGGCACCGGCTCGCCGGCGTACGCCGTGGAGAACCACGCGCCCGCCTCGAGCCGGGAGATCTCGGCCAGCGTGAAGTCCGCGACCCGCCAGGGGGCCCGGTCGGGGTAGACCTCACGGACATTGGTGGTCCGGACCAGGGTCGCGTCGTGGTGGAGGACGAGCGCGCGGTCGGCGGTCCGGCGCAGGTCGATCTCGACGAAGTCGGCTCCGGCGGCGATCCCGGCGCGGACGGCGACCAGGGTGTTCTCCGGTGCAACGCCGCTGGCGCCGCGGTGGGCGACGCACAAGGGAGACCGTCCGGGAGCGGGGGCGGGAAGGGGGGAGGTGGTCGTGATGGGGACGGCTCCTCGGCCGTCGGTGACTGCACTCACGCGACGAGCGTGTCCGGGCGAGGAGACCGCGCTGCGCCCCAGGGGTGTACGTCGGATGACACTTGGACGACGACTCGTCTGCCTTGACGGCATCGGATGTCGGCTTCCTCCGCATTCTCCGGCGGTGGGCCCCGGGGATGACCCACAATCGGGCGAGGAGGTGGTGGGCTGTGCTGTCGGGTCTCGAGTTGGCCCCCGTGGCGACCCGTGAGGTCGTCGTCGGGCGTCAGCCCATCGTCGACTCCAGCGGAGCGCTCGTTGGCTACGAGCTGCTCTACCGGTGCGCCGGCGTCGGCGACGCACCGCTGACCGGGGAGCAGATGACCGCGGAGGTGCTCTTCGGCGCCCTCACGATCGGCGTCGACCAGCTCGTCGGTGACCGGCTCGCCTTCTGCAACGCAGATCGTGGGGTGCTCGTGGGGGACACACCCGTGACGCTCCCGCCGGAGCGCACGGTGATCGAGGTCCTGGAGACGGTCACGATCGACGCCGAGGTGGTCCGCGGCTGCCAGGAGCTGGTCGACCGCGGGTTCCAGCTGGCGCTGGACGACTTCGTGTGGGTCGACCGCGCCGAGGAGCTGCTCGAGATCGCGTCGATCGTGAAGATCGACGTCCTCGCCCAGTCGCGCGAGGACGTCGTCGAGCTCGTACGCCGCTGCCGCGCCCACGACGTCCTGCTCCTCGCGGAGAAGGTCGAGACCGCCGAGCAGCTGGCATGGGCGGTCGAGGTGGGGTTCCACCTCTTCCAGGGCTACGTGATCGAGCGGCCGGCGCACGTGCGGGGTCAGGCTCTTCCCGCCTCCGCCGCGGCCCACGTGCAGCTCGCCGTCCACGTGCTCGCAGAGGAGCTCGACTTCGGGGACATCGAGGGGATCCTCCGGCGGGAACCGGGGCTCGTCGTACAGCTGTTGCAGATGGCCGGCCGGGGTGGCCGGGGCGGACTGCGCCGCGAGGTGCGCACCATCCGCGAGGCGCTGGTGGTGCTCGGCACCGCACAGGTGCGGCAATGGCTCGCGCTGACCCTGCTGCAAGGCCAGCGGAGCACCAACCCCGAAGCCGTCATCACGGCGCTGGCGCGGGCACGGGCGTGCGAGCTGCTGGCGTCCCGAGCACCGGGGGTCACCGGCGAGGCAGCGTTCACCGCCGGCCTGGTCTCCGCGCTGGACGTCCTGCTGGGCGTCGACGCCGAGCACCTCGCCGGCGCGCTCGACCTCGACCCCGACCTCAAGGGCGTGGCGTTCGACCGGGCCGGAGCGACCGGCGCCCTGGTGTCCCAGGTCGCGCAGTTCCAGGACGACGTCGCGCGGCGGCGTCCGCCGCTCGGGGGGGCGGGCGCCGATCCCGCGCTCGCCGAGGCCGTCGCAGCAGCCTTCCTGTGGGCGGCGCCTCAAGCCAGCGCGCTCGACGCCGCCTGAGGGGCCCCCGAGTCTCGAGGCCGACCGGTCACGGGACCGCGCCGGTGATTGTCGGGGGTTCCCTCACCTGCGATGCTCCCCCGGTGAGTGATCCCGGCGTCGAGATCGAGTCCGCGTCCGCCGAGGCAGTGGTCCCCAACCGCCTCGACTCGACCCCGGCCGCACGCGCCTTCCTCATGAGGCTCCTGAACGGGTGGGGCCTCGACGAGGACGTGATCGACGACGCCAGCCTGCTGACCACCGAGCTGCTGAGCAACGCGGTGCGGCACGGGGCGGGTGCGGTCAAGCTGCGCATCCAGGTCCGGGAGGGCGTCGTCGAGGTGCGCGTCCACGACGACGGCGACGATCTGCCGGAGGTGAACCACGCCGACCCGACGAGCACCGGCGGACGGGGGCTGTGGATCGTCGAGTGCGTGTCCGACGATTGGGGCAGCGACCTCGAGGACCCGGGCAAGTCGGTGTGGTTCCGCGTGAGCGGCTCCGACGTCGGTGCCGACGCCGGTGCCGGTGCCGACGCCGACGCCGAGGACGCGTAGGCACGACCGGGGCCGGGACGGGGTGAAGGTCCCTGGGCCGTGACCTGGTCAGCCGACAAGAACGTGCAGCACACGGCTCACGTCGGGAGGTCGCCGGTCGATGGAGGGCGTGGCAGCGCACCCCGCTGCTCCCACGTCCGAAGCCCGAGGCTGAGGCCCGCCCGAAGGAGAGTGTCGCGTGGACTGCCGCGAGTGCCTGTTGCTCCAGCACCGAGTCGCCCAGCACCGCAGTGACCTGCAACGGGCCGCTCGGCGGGCGCTGCAGTCGGCGAGCCCGCACAGCCACCGGGAGGCCGCCTCGATCAAGGCGCGGCTGCAGCGAACCCAGCGGCACCTCCTCGACCACCACAGCGTCATGCACCGCGCGCCGGCACCCACCCGTTCGCCGGGGCCGGTGGGCGCAGCAGGGATCGAACCTGCGACCGCTGGTTTGTAAGACCAGTGCTCTACCGCTGAGCTATACGCCCCGATCTCAATGGCCAGGCGAGCGTATCGGTCGGTCGGTGCGACGGTCCTGCTGTCGGGCGTCCCGTCGGGGAGACGGCGCCGCCGACGGGTCTACGACCTGCTGCGCGCAGGGGCGGCTGACGGCGTGAATGCGTCCTGCGCCGCACCGGGGAACAACTCCTGGACGACCATCGTCACCGCTCGCCATCCTGCTGGCAGCCGCCCTCTGGGCCAACGGTCTCGACGACCCGACGCGGTGAACGCGGTGGAGCTGCAACGCGACCGACCCGTGGAGCTGGCCGTTCGCCGAGCGCACGGTGATGCCATCGACCGCGGAGCCCTGTCCCGCCGAGCCGCCCCTCGTGACGGGTCGAGCCGCCCACCATGGAGGGCGGCTCGACAGGGAGGTCGCCACTCCCCACGGCGTACTCGTCCTCCCCACGGCTCGTGACCCGTGGGAAGTGCCAGTTCGCCTGCATCCCTTGGGGAACCGGGGGCTCAGCCGACCGGCGGGCGACGCGCGCCGGCCGCGATCGAACCGGAAGGGAAGACGCGGCCGCTGGCGTCTCGGGTCACCAGCGGCCGCTGGACAATTGAAGCGCATCCGCCCGGATTTGTCACACCGACGGACCCGGGCGGTCCGGACCGGTGGCGAGGCCACGGAGCGCCCCGAGGTGGGCCTCGACCTCACGCGGATCCGAGACCTCGTGGTGCACCGACCAGCGCACCACACCACGGTCGTCGACGAGGAACGACGACCGTCGGGGAGATCCCCGGGTCCCGTCGAGGACGCCGTACGCCGACGCCACCTCGCCGTGCGGCCAGAAGTCGGAGAGCAGCGGGAAGTCCAGGCGCTCGGCGTCCGCGAACGCGCGCAGGGTGTAGACCGGGTCGCAGGACACCGCCAGGAGCCGGGCGCCGCCGGCGTCGAGGGACCGGCGTACGTCGCGCAGGGCAGCCAGCTCACCGGTGCAGACCCGGCTGAAGGCCCAGGGGAAGAAGACGAGCAGCACCGGCGTCCCCCGCGACCCGGACAGCGAGACGTCCTGCCCGTGCTGGTCGCGGAGCGTGAAGTCCGGCGCCGGAGCGCCGACGGGGAGCGGCTCGAGCCGTGCCGGACCGGTCACGACGGCGACCGTCCGTCGTGCTCGAGCTCGCGCTTGAGCACCTTCCCGGTCGCGTTCCTCGGCAGCGTCTCGACGACCACCACGTCGCGCGGCACCTTGAAGCGCGCGAGGATCGACCCGACGTGCCGCTTCAGCTCGTCCTCGCTCACCGAGCGTCCCTCCGCGGGCACGACGAAGGCACGCAGCCGCTGGCCGAACGCCTCGTCGTCGACGGCCACGCAGGCGGCCTCCGCGACGGCCGCGTGCCGGGCGAGCGCGTCCTCGACCTCGGCGGGGAAGACGTTCTCGCCGCCGGAGACGACCATCTCGTCCTCGCGTCCCTCGACCGTGAGCCGGCCCGCCACGTCGACGTGGCCGAGGTCACCGGTGCTCAGGAGTCCGTCGACGGTCTCCGCCCGGCCCCCGTCGCTGCAGCCCCCGACGCGCTGGCCGTCGCCGACGAGGATCCGACCCGTGGTCCCGTCGGGCACCCGTCGGCCGGCCGCGTCGGCGACCCGCACGACCGTGCCGTGCGGCGGGCGTCCCGCCGTCCCCGGCGTCTCGCGCAGGTCGCTCGGGGTCGCGACGGCCGCGCACCCGACCTCGGTCGAGCCGTAGACGTTGTACAGCGTGTCGCCGAAGCGGTCCATCCACCGGGTGCTCAGGTCGCCCGGGAGCGCCGAGCCGGAGGCCGCGACGACCTCCACGCCCGAGAGGTCGAACCGGTCGAGCACCTCAGGCGGCAGCTGCAGGATGCGCTGCATCATGACCGGGACGACGACCAGCGACTGGCAGCCGTGCTCGGTCACCGTCCTCAGGCAGTCCTCGGGGTCGAACCTCCGGCGGACGACGACCGTGGTCTCCAGCAGCGTCGCCAGCACGAGGTGCGCCCGACCCCACGTGTGGAACAGCGGCGCCGCCACGTGACAGGTCCAGCCTCGACGCAGCGGCAGCCGCGACAGCAGCGCCACGGCGGCGTCCAGGCCCGGGTCGCGGCGCGGGGCGCCCTTCGGGACGCCGGTCGTGCCCGACGTCAGCAGGACGACGCGGCTCCTGCGACCCGGGGGCAGCAGCGGCTCTCCCGACGCGCGGGCGACCAGGTCCTCGACCGTCGGGAGGTCCCCGAGCACCTGCGGGTCGTCGACCCGCGCCACCACCCGCCGTACGCCGGCCGGGACGGCCTCGAACAGCGCACCGAGCTCCTGGTCGTGCACGACCACGACGGGCCGTTCGCGCTCCACGACGTCGGCGAGCTGCGGGCCGGCGAACCCGGTGTTGAGGAGGAGCACGTCGGCGCCGAGCCTGGCGGCGGCGAGGGTCGCGTCGAGGAACCCGCGGTGGTTGCGGCACAGGACGGCGACGACGTCCCCTGGTCGCACCCCCAGCTCGCGCAGGGACCGTGCGAGGGCTGTCGCCCGCGCGTCGATCTCCCGGTGGGTCAGCCCGCCGAGGTCGTCGACGAACCCAAGCGCGTCCGGGCTGCGCAGGGCGAGCGCCACGTAGCCGCCGGCAGGGCCGTGTCCCCAGTCGTGGAGGGTCGTCACCAGCCGGGCGAGGGTGACCGGCGAGTACGGCCGCACCACTCCGGTCCCGGCGAGGACGCGTACCCGCGTCACCTGGTCGCTGACCAGCGCGACGGTCCGGGCAGGGGTCGGGAGCCGCACGCCGTCATCCTGCCTGCCAGCCCGGGCACGTGCCTCCGCGGCACCCGGAACGACTACCGGCGAGGGCTCTTGGTCCCCTTGGGGGCGGCGAGCCGCGTCGCGGTCCAGTCGCGGCTGACCGCAGCCGTCGTCGTGACCGCCAGCCCCGCGACCGGCGCGGCCTCGGTGACGTCCGCGGCGTCGACGGCGCCGGGGCGGCCGACCTTCGGCGTGAGCAGCCAGATGACCCCACCCGACGCGAGGTCGGTCAGCGACTCGACCAGGGCGTCGACGAGGTCCCCGTCCTCGTCGCGCCACCAGAGCAGCACGGCGTCGACGACGTTCCCGTAGTCCCCGTCGACGAGGTCGCCGTCGACCGCGTCCTCGATCTGGACCCGCAGGTCGTCGTCGACGTCCTCGTCCCAGCCGAGCTCCTGGACGACCGAACCGGGGGACAACCCCATCCGCTCACCGGCGTTCTGCGGTCGCGCCGGTGTCCCGGCGCCACCTGGGGTCGCGCTCACGTCGCTCCTCCGCTCTCTCCGCCCGCGGTCGGTCGACCCGGGGCTTGCGTGCGTAGCCAATCGGAAGTACGCCGAGGGTGCAACCGCCGCCGCACCCACCACACCGTCCCACGGACGCAGGTCCCGAGCACCGGGTCGTGGGCGCGAACCCCTACTCGCAGATGCCTTGTGGGGCTGAGAGGATGGCGGACGTGGCACAGACCGAGCAGGTGGACCAGGCCCCCTCCGACGCACGCGCCGAGGAGCGACGCCGTGAGCGCGCCGTCGTCATCCACGAGGGCCTCCCGACGCAGCTCCCCGACATCGACCCCGACGAGACCGGCGAGTGGATCGACTCCCTCGACGCGCTCATCGGCGACCGCGGTCGTGAGCGGGCGCGCTACGTCATGCTCAAGCTGCTGGAGCGCGCCCGCGAGAAGCAGGTCGGCGTCCCGGGTCTCCGCAGCACCGACTACATCAACACGATCCCGCCGGAGAGCGAGCCGTGGTTCCCCGGCGACGAGGACATCGAGCGGCGCATCCGCGCCTTCATCCGGTGGAACGCCGCGATCACGGTCTCGGGCGCCAACCGCAAGGGCCTCGAGGTGGGCGGCCACATCGCCACCTACCAGTCCTCGGCGTCGCTGTACGAGGTCGGGTTCAACCACTTCTTCCGCGGCAAGGACCATCCCGGCGGCGGGGACCAGGTCTTCATCCAGGGCCACGCCTCCCCCGGCATCTACGCGCGCGCCTTCCTCGAGGGCCGGCTGAGCGAGGAGCAGCTGCGCCGGTTCCGCCAGGAGGTCCAGCACGGCGTCGGGCAGGGGCTGCCGTCGTACCCCCACCCCCGGCTGATGCCGGACTTCTGGGAGTTCCCGACGGTGTCGATGGGGCTCACCGCCCTCCACTCGATCTACCAGGCGCGCTTCAACCGCTACCTGCACAACCGCGGGATCAAGGACACCTCCCAGCAGGACGTCTGGGCGTTCCTGGGCGACGGCGAGATGGGCGAGCCGGAGTCGCTCGGCGCCATCGGCCTCGCCGCGCGCGAGGAGCTCGACAACCTCACCTTCGTCGTCAACTGCAACCTCCAGCAGCTCGACGGCCCGGTCCGCGGCAACGGCAAGGTGATCCAGGAGCTCGAGGCGTTCTTCCGCGGCGCCGGCTGGAACGTCGTCAAGGTGGTGTGGGGCCGCGAGTGGGACCCGCTGCTGGCGCGCGACGTCGACGGCGTGCTCGTCAACAAGATGAACACCACGCCCGACGGCCAGTTCCAGACCTACTCGGTCGAGACCGGCGGCTACGTGCGGGAGAACTTCTTCGGCGGCGACCCGCGGCTGCGCAAGATGGTCGAGCACCTGAGCGACGACCAGATCTACCAGCTCCCCCGCGGCGGCCACGACTACCGCAAGGTCTACGCCGCGTTCGACGCCGCCACCAAGCACGTCGGGCAGCCGACCGTGATCCTCGCCAAGACCATCAAGGGCTGGACGATCGACGCCCTGGAGGGCCGCAACGCGACCCACCAGATGAAGAAGCTGACCGTCAAGGACGTCAAGCGCTTCCGCGACCGCCTCTACCTGCCGATCACCGACAAGGACATCGACGAGACCTACGAGCGCACCGGGATGGCACCGCTGTTCCACCCCGGCCCGGATGCGCCGGAGATCGAGTACATGCTCGAGCGGCGCAAGAAGCTCGGCGGGTCGCTGCCCAAGCGGGTCGTGCGCGCCGAGCCGCTCACGCTGCCCGGCGACAAGGCATACGCCGAGCTCAAGCAGGGCTCGGGCAAGCAGTCGGTCGCCACGACGATGGCGCTGGTGCGCCAGCTCAAGGACCTCATCAAGGATCCCGGCATCGGCGCGCGGATCGTCCCGATCGCGCCCGACGAGTTCCGCACGTTCGGCATGGACTCGATGTTCTCGAGCCAGAAGCTCTACAACCCGCACGGGCAGACCTACGAGTCGGTCGACCGCAAGCTGCTGCTCGCCTACAAGGAGTCGCCGCAGGGCCAGCTGCTCCACGAGGGCATCTCCGAGGCCGGCGCGATGGGCTCGACGATCGCCGCCGGCTCGGCGTACGCCACGCACGGCGAGCACATGATCCCGTTCTACATCTTCTACTCGATGTTCGGGTTCCAGCGGACCGGCGACTCCATCTGGGCGATGGCCGACCAGCTCGCCCGCGGGTTCCTCATCGGCGCCACCGCCGGGCGGACCACGCTCACCGGTGAGGGGCTGCAGCACGCCGACGGGCACTCGCCGCTGCTCGCGGCGACGAACCCGGCGGTCGTCCACTACGACCCGGGGTACGCCTACGAGGTCGGCCACATCGTCCAGGACGGCCTGCGGCGGATGTACGGCTCCAGCGCGGAGCACCCCGACGGCGAGAACGTGATCTTCTACCTCACCGTCTACAACGAGCCCTACAGCCAGCCGAAGGAGCCCGACGACCTCGACCTCGAGGGCCTGCTCCGCGGTGTCTACAAGGTCGCCGGACCTCCGGAGGGTGTCGCCGACGACGCTCCCCGGGTGCAGCTGATGGCCTCCGGCGTCGCGCTGCCGTGGATCGCGCAGGCGGCCCGGATGCTCGCCGACGAGTGGGGGGTCGCGGCCGAGACCTGGTCGGTCACGTCGTGGAACGAGCTGGCCCGCGACGGCGTGGCGGCCGAGGAGTGGAACTTCCTCCACCCCGGCGAGGAGCCGCGCACGCCGTACGTCACCTCGAAGCTCGCCGACGCCTCCGGCCCGTTCGTGGCGGTCTCGGACTACATGAGCGCGGTCCCCGACCAGCTCGCCAAGTGGATCCCCGGCGATTACCACGTCCTCGGCACCGACGGGTTCGGCCTCGCCGACACCCGGGCCGCCGCCCGACGCTTCTTCCACGTCGACACCCAGTCGGTCGTGGTGCAGGCGCTCTCGGCGCTGGCCCGTCGGGGCGAGGTCAAGCCCGAGGTCGCGCAGGAGGCGTTCGCGAAGTACCGCGTCGACGACCCGACCGCCGTCCGCGGCGTGGCCCAGGAGGGCGGCGACGCCTGACCGGGTCGGTTCCCCAAGGGATGCAGGCATCCTGGTGCTCCCCACGGGTCACACCCCGTGGGGAGCACCGGTGAGCCATGGGAAGTCCTGAGCCCTCCCCCCGCCTGGTGACGGAGCCCCGACCCCCCGAGCCCGGCGCACGCGGGGTGACGACCGGCGCGGACAGCCGCGCGGAGGTCGCCCGTCAGCTGCAACGGGCCGTCGGGGACCTGACCCGCACCTCCTTGGCGCGCATGGAGCGCGAGATGCCGTGGTTCACCGACCTGCCCGCGGAGCACCGCTCCCGGATCGGCTCGGTGCTGCAGGCGGGCTACAACCTCTTCATCGACTGGTACTGCCATCCCGGCACCGCCACGCCGCCCGTCGCCGGCCAGGTCTTCGGGACCGCCCCCCGTTCTTTCGCCGGGGTCATCACCCTGCAGCAGACCGTCGCGATGATCCGGCTGAGCATCGAGGTCGCCGAGGCGGACCTCACCGGCGCGGTGGACCCCGCTCACGCAGCGGAGGTGCGGGAGGCGATCCTCGTCTACGGCCGGGAGCTGGCCTTCGCGTCCGCCGACATCTACGCGCACGCCGCGGAGATGCGGGGCGCCTGGGACGCCCGCCTCGAGGCGCTGGTCATCGACTCGGTGATGCGGGGCGACGCCGACGAGACCACCCGCACCCGCGCCAGCGCGCTGGGCTGGACCGACAGCGGCAGCGTCGCGGTCGTCGTCGGCCGGGCGCCCGAGCCGTCCGCGGACGGCACCGCCGAGGCGCTCATCGACGAGGTACGTCGGGCCGCCCGCGCCCGACACCTCGACGCGCTCGGCGCGGTCCAGGGTGACCGGCTCGTCGTCGTGGTGAGCGGGGTGTCCGACCCCGACGGCACCGGCTCGCTCCTCGCCCCTCACTTCGGCGACGGCCCGGTGGTCGTCGGCCCGGTCGTCCCGGACCTCCTCAGCGCCCACGTGTCCGCCGCCGAGGCGGTCGCCGGGCTGCGGGCCGCCGTCGGGTGGCCCACGACGTACGGCGGGACCGAGCCCGCTGCCGGCGACCGCGCCCTCACCAGCGACGACCTCCTCCCCGAGCGCGCCCTCGACGGCGACGACCTGGCGCGCCGACGTCTCGTCGAGGAGGTGTTCCTCCCGCTGCAGCAGGCTGGGGGCGGCGTCCTGGCCACGCTCACCGCGCTGCTCGACAACGGCGGCTCCATCGAGGGAGCGGCCCGGACGCTCTTCGTCCACCCCAACACGGTGCGCTACCGGCTGCGCCGGGTCACCGAGCTGACCGGCCTGTCGCCGCAGTCGGCGCACCAGGCCTTTGCGCTCCGGGTGGCGATGGTGCTCGGACGGCTGTACGCCGCGCGCAGCGCCACCCCTCCGCCTTTGTAGGGTTCCTACAAGGGCGGCCCCCGGAATCTCGTCCGTGTCGAAGGCGCGGGAGCCCGGTGTTCCTGGGCACAGTGTGACCATGCTCGTGATCGTCGCGCCCGGCCAGGGCGCCCAGACCCCTGGCTTCCTCGAGCCGTGGCTCGACGACCCGCACTATGCCGAGCGGCTCGGCTGGTTGTCGGCCGTGGCCGACCTCGACCTCGTGCACTACGGGACCAAGGCCGACGCCGAGACGATCCGCGACACCGCGATCGCGCAGCCGCTGCTGGTGGCCTCGTCGCTCGTCGCCGCCCTGCAGCTGTTCCCCCACCCCTCCGACGCCTACGGCAAGGTGGGCGCCGTCGCGGGCCACAGCGTCGGCGAGCTCGCGGTCGCGGCGGGTGCCCGGGCGATCACCGCCGAGCAGGCGATGGTGCTGGTGCGCGAGCGCGGCAAGGCGATGGCCGCCGCCGCTGCGGCGACGCCGACGAGCATGACCGCGGTCCTCGGCGGCGCGCGCGACGACGTCCTGACCCGGCTCGCCCGCTACGGGCTGACGGCCGCCAACGACAACGGCCCCGGCCAGATCGTCGCTGCGGGGACCGTCGAGCAGCTCGCCGCCCTCGCGGCGGACCCGCCCGCGAAGGCCCGGCTGGTGCCGCTCAGCGTGGCCGGTGCCTTCCACACCGACCACATGGCGCCGGCCGTCGAGCGGCTCCGGACCCTGTCCGCAGCGGTGACCACCCACGACCCGCGCACCCGCGTGATCTCCAACCGGGACGGCCACGTCATCCACGACGGCCGTGAGGTGCTCGCGCGGATCGTCGCCCAGGTCGCCAACCCCGTCCGGTGGGACCTGTGCATGGAGACGATGCTCGACCTCGGGGTCACCGGGATCCTCGAGATGCCGCCGTCCGGCACGCTGACCGGCATCGCCAAGCGGGCGATGAAGGGCGTCGCGACGTTCGCGCTGAAGACCCCCGACCAGCTCGACGACGCGCGTGCGTTCGTCAACGAGCACGGGACTGCCTCGCCGATGGAGACGACGCCGACGTGGCGGATGCTCGTCTCGCCGTCGAAGGGCACCTTCCACCAGCAGTCCGAGCTCGTCGAGGGCGGCACGATCCCGGCGCAGTCCGCGATCGGAGCGGTCGCCGGGCTCCGCGACGAGACACCCGTCCTGGCGCCCCACGGCGGGACCATCGTCGAGTGGCTGGTCCACGACGGCGACCTCGTCTCACCGGGGCAGCCGCTGGTCCGCCTGCACCCGCAGGCCCAGGGAGCCCTGTCGTGACCCCGACCCCCGCGGGCGCGCCGTACGCCGCGCTGCTCGGGCTCGGCACCTACCGGCCGCGTCGCGAGGTGCCGAACTCCGAGATCGTCGAGGCCATCGACTCCTCCGACGAGTGGATCCAGCAGCGCTCGGGCATCAGGAGCCGGCGGTTCGCGGAGCCCGACGAGAGCGTGCAGATGATGTCGGTCGCCGCCTCGCGCGCGGCCATCGAGCGTGCCGGGATCGACCCGGCCCAGATCGACGGGGTCATCGTCGCGACGATCTCCCACCTGCTGCAGCTCCCGGCGGTCGCCACCGCCGTGGCGCACGAGCTGGGCCTGCAGCGGCCGGTCGCCTTCGACATCAGCGCGGCGTGCGCCGGCTTCTCCCACGGGATCGCGCTCGCGTCGGACATGATCCGCGGCGGCAGCGCCAAGTACGTCCTGGTCATCGGCGTCGAGCGGCTCTCCGACCTCACCGACCCCACCGACCGCGGCACCGCGTTCATCTTCGCCGACGGCGCCGGAGCCGCCGTCGTCGGACCCAGCGAGGAGCCCGGGATCGGGCCGGTCGTCTGGGGCTCCGACGGCGAGCAGTTCGACCTGATCCGCCAGCGCGAGGACTGGCGCGACGTCCTGGCCTCCGACAACCCGCGGATGCCGCACATGCTCATGCAGGGCAACGCGGTGTTCCGGTGGGCGGCGTTCGAGATGGCCAAGGTCGCGCAGGAGGCACTGGACCGGGCCGGCATCACCGTCGACGACCTCGACGTCTTCGTGCCGCACCAGGCCAACATGCGCATCACCGACGCGATGGCCCGCGCGCTCAAGCTCCCCCCGCACGTCGCGATCGCCCGCGACATCGCCGACCAGGGCAACACCTCGGCGGCCTCGATCCCCCTCGCGCTCGACCGCCTCCTCGAGGACGGCGAGGCAGAGAGCGGCGACACCGCGCTCTTCATCGCGTTCGGCGCCGGGCTGGCGTACGCCGCCCAGGTCGTCACGGTCCCCTGACCTCGCTCGACCACCGCACACCCACCGACCCGGGCAGCGTCGCCCGACCGCACCGCCCTCGGACGCAGCACCCGCTGCCTCCGCCGACCGCACCACCGCCCGAGGACACTCGGGCAGCCGAAGACAAGGAGCCACCATGGCAAGCGCCACCGAGATCCAGGCCGACCTCGCTGCGATCGTCGAGGACATCGCCGGCGTCGACGCCGCCGACGTCCAGCCCGACAAGTCGTTCGTCGACGACCTCGACGTCGACTCGTTGTCGATGGTTGAGATCGTCGTCGCCGCCGAGGAGAAGTTCGGTGTCCGCATCCCCGACGACGAGGTCAAGAACCTGAAGACCGTCGGCGACGCCGTCTCCTTCATCGAGAAGGCCCAGGCCTGACCGACCACGGTCGCCCGGGGCCGTCGACAGCCCGTTGACCAGCCCGTTGATCGGCAGCACGCGGCTCGACGGCCCCGAGCGTCCCCCGCAGTCCCCCACCGACGTCCACGGGAAGTGACAGAACCATGAGCAGGACCAGGGTCCTCGTGACCGGCCTCGGCGCCACCTCACCGGTCGGCGGCGACGTCGCCAGCACCTGGGAGGCGATGCTGGCGGGCCAGTCCGGCGTCGACGTCCTCAAGCACGACTGGGCGGCTCAGCTCGGCACCCAGATCGCCGCGGAGGTCGCGGTCGAGCCGACCGACGTGCTCGACCGGGTCAAGGCCCGCCGCCTGGACCGCTCCGGGCAGCTCGCCCTCGTGGCGGCGCTCGAGGCTTGGGCGGACGCCGGGCTCGACACCGCCGACGGCACCGACCCCGAGCGGGTCGCGGTGGCCCTGGCCTCCGGGATCGGCGGCATCCAGACGCTGCTGTCGAACTACGACGCGCTGATCGCCAAGGGGCCGCGGCGGGTCTCCCCGCTCGCGATCCCGATGCTCATGCCGAACGGCCCGGCCGCCAACATCGGCCTCACGATCGGCGCCAAGGCCGCGGTCCACACCCCGGTGTCGGCCTGCGCCTCGGGCAACGAGGCGATCGCGCTCGGGGTGGACCTCATCCGGCTCGGCCGTGCCGACGTCGTCGTCGTCGGGGGCACCGAGGCCGCCGTCCACGCCCTCCCGATGGCCGCCTTCGGGCAGATGATGGCGCTCTCCAAGCGCAACGACGACCCGACACGGGCGTCGCGTCCCTGGGACAAGGGCCGCGACGGCTTCGTGCTCGGCGAGGGAGCCGCCTGCCTGGTCATCGAGTCCGAGGCGCACGCGACCGCGCGCGGCGCCACCGTGTACGCCGAGGTGGCCGGCGCCGGGATCACCGCGGACTCCCACGACATCGCCCAGCCCGACCCCGCCGGCCTCGGTGCGACCCGGGCGATGCAGATCGCGCTGCGCGAGTCCGGGGTGGCCGCGACCGACATCAAGCACATCAACGCCCACGCGACCTCGACCCCGCAGGGCGACCTCGCGGAGGCGCAGGCGATCCGCCAGGCCCTCGGTGACGCCACCGACGGCCTCGTCGTCACCTCGACCAAGTCGATGACCGGCCACCTCCTCGGCGCGGCCGGGGCGTTGGAGTCGGTGGCGACCGTGCTCTCGCTCAAGAACCGCGTCGTCCCCCCGACGATCAACCTCGACGACCCGGAGGACGTCGGGCTCGACATCGCCGACGCCCGCCGCGACCTGCCGCAGGGCGACGTCGCCGCGCTCAACAACTCGTTCGGCTTCGGCGGCCACAACGTGGCCCTCGTCTTCACCTCGGTCTGACCGCCGGACCCGTCACCAGGAGCTCCTCATGACCGTCGCCTCGACCGGCACGACGACCACCCCGACTGCCGGCACCCTCCCGGCGCAGGCGCCGCGATCCGGGACGCCGGCAGCCGCCGGGCCGGGTCCGCAGACCAAGCCGGGCAAGCTGCCGCGTGAGCAGGACCCCCGCAACCCGAACACCCGCCTCGCGGCCCTGCTGGACGAGGGGACGCTCGAGCTCATCACCCCCGACGACGACAGCGGCATGCTCGCCGCGGTCGGCTCGATCGAGGGCACACCGGTCGTCGCCTTCTCCTCCGACGCCACCGTCATGGGCGGCGCGATGGGCGAGGTCGGCTGCAAGGTCGTGCTCCGCGCGTACGAGCGGGCCCTCGAGGACGGCCGGCCCGTCATCGGCCTCTGGCACTCCGGCGGTGCCCGGCTCGCCGAGGGCGTCCGGTCGCTGCACGCGGTCGGCGAGATCTTCCACATCATGACGCGCGCCTCCGGCAAGATCCCGCAGATCTCGATCGTCCTGGGAGCCGCCGCCGGAGGTGCGGCGTACGGCCCGGCGCTCACCGACGTGGTGGTCCTCGGGCCCGAGGGCCGCATCTTCGTGACCGGACCGGACGTGGTCCGCTCGGTGACCGGCGAGGACGTCGACATGCTCCGGCTCGGCGGCCCCGAGCCGCACGGCCGGCGCTCCGGTGTGGTGCACATCCTCACCGACTCCGAGGCGGAGGCGCTGGCGAAGGGTCGCGCCGTGGCGTCGCTGCTCGGGCACCACGGCGCGCTCGACCGCCACGCCGTCGCCGACACCGACCTGGCCGCCCTGCTCCCGGAGTCGAAGAAGCGCGCCTACGACGTGCACCCGCTCATCGAGGGGCTCCTCGACGACGGCACCGTCGTGGAGCTCCACGCCCGGTGGGCGCCGAACGTCGTCACCGCGCTGGGCCGGCTCGGTGGTCGCACCGTCGGCGTCGTCGCCAACAACCCGCTGCGGCTGGGCGGCTGCCTCGACTCGGCGTCGGCGGAGAAGGCAGCACGCTTCGTGCGGATGTGCGACGCGTTCGGCGTCCCGCTCGTCGTCCTCGTCGACGTCCCCGGCTACCTCCCCGGGGTCGGGCAGGAGTGGGACGGCGTCGTGCGCCGCGGTGCGAAGCTCCTGCACGCCTTCAGCGAGTGCTCCGTCCCCAGGGTCACGCTCATCACGCGCAAGACCTACGGCGGGGCCTACATCGCGATGAACGCGCGGTCGCTGGGCGCCACCCGGGTGTTCGCCTGGCCCGGCGCGGAGGTCGCGGTCATGGGGGCGGTGGCCGCGGTCCGCGTGCTGCACCGCCGCCGGCTCGCCGACGTGCAGCCCGACCTCCGCCCGCAGGTCGAGGCCGAGCTCGCCGCCGAGCACGAGCGGATCGCGGGGGGCGTCGAGGCCGCGGTGGCCCTCGGCGTCGTCGACGAGATCGTCGCTCCCGACCGGACCCGCACCGCGATCGCCGGCGCGATCGCGGACGCCATCGCCGCCGCACCGGGCACTCGCGGGCACCACGGCAACATCCCGCTCTGAGCACCGCACCGGTGGACCTGGTCGCCTTCCGCCGTGCGCGCCTGGTGCAGCGGCACCGGCTCGACGGCTCGGCAGCCGACCCGGTCGAGGCGGCGCGGTCGGTGGTCGTGCTCCACGCCACGGACCCCGCCACGGTCTACCTGTCGGTGCTCGCCCGCTGCGCCCGCGCGACGATTCCCGACGTCGCCGCCGCGATGTACGACGAGCACGCGCTGGTCCGACTGATGGCGATGCGCCGCACCCTCTTCGTCGCGCCGCGCGAACTGGTGCCGGTGGTGCACGCAGCGGCGTCCCTCGACGTCGCGGCCACCATGCGCAAGCGGCTCCTCAAGGACCTGGCGACGGTGCCGACCGACCCCCCGCTGCCCTCCGGGGCGGAGGCGCTGGCGGCGTGGCTGCAGGAGGTCGAGGACGAGGTCGAGGCGACCCTGGCCGGGCTCGGGGTGGCCTCGGGAGCCCAGCTCGGCGCCGCTGTGCCCCGGCTGCGGACCGCGTTCCTCCCGACCACGACCAAGGCCTACGACGTGCGCCGCACGATCACCTCGCAGGTGCTCGTGCTCATGGGCGCCGAGGGACGGCTGGTCCGACGCCAGCCGCTGGGCTCATGGTCCTCCCGTCAGCACACCTGGGAGCTCGGCCGGGCCGTGTGGCCCCAGGGGCTGCCCGGGGTGGCGCGGGCCGATGCGCGCGCCGCGCTGGTGGCGGCGTACCTGGGCCGCTTCGGCCCGGCGACCGAGACCGACGTCGCCTGGTGGACCGGGTGGTCGCTGCGGGACGCGCGTGCGGCGATCACCGCGTCCGGCGCGCAGTCGCACGACGGGCGGCTGTGGGCGGCGGACGACCAGCCGGGCGAGGCCGGTGACGCGGACGCGACACCGCAGGAGGTCGCGACGCTGCTCCCGGCGCTGGACCCGACCCCGATGGGGTGGAAGGAGCGGAGCTGGTTCCTGCCGCCGGACGAGGCAGCGCGCCGCTCGCTCTACGACACCTACGGCAACGTCGGGCCGACGGTGTGGTGGGCGGGCGAGGTCGTCGGCGGGTGGGCCGTCCGACCCGACGGCACGATCGCGACCCGCCTGCTCACCGACCGCGGCGCGACGGCCGCGCGTGCGATCGCCACCGCCGTCGAGGCGCTCGAGCCGCGGACCGGGGGGACCGTGGTCGTCCCGTCGTTCCGGACCCCGCTCGAACGCGAGCTGGCAGCCGGCTGAGCCGGCGCCCTCAGACGACCTGGTGCAGCCAGCGGACCGGAGCGCCCTCCCCCGCATGCCGGAAGGTCTCGAGCTCGTCGTCCCACGGCTTGCCGAGGAGCTGGTCGACCTCGACCGCGAGCGCGCTCTGACCGGACGCGGACCGCAGCACCGCAGCCTTGAGCCGGTCCTCGGGGATCATGATGTCGCCGTGGATGCCGGTGACCGCGTGGTAGACGCCGAGCTCGGGGGTGTAGGAGTACCGAGCGCCCTCGGTCCCCTGGCCCGGCTCCTCGGTGATCTCGAACCGAAGGTGGTTCCAGCCGCGCAGCGCGGACACCACCGACGCGGCGGTGCCGGACTCGCCCAGCCACGAGTGCTCGGCGCGGTAGGTGCCGGCCTGCGCCGGCTGCGGCGTCCACTCGAGGCTGACCGCATGCCCGAGCACGCCGCCCAGTGCCCACTCGATGTGGGGGCACAGGGCGGACGGCGCCGAGTGGACGTAGATGACGCCCCGGGTCGTCGCTCCCGACCGAGTACGTGTGGTCACGGTGCCCTCCTGTTCCGAACCGGCGTCGAGGTACGCCTTCCCCAGCGATCTCGTGAGGTTCGGAGCGGGTGGCCCGCAGGTTGATGTAGTTGTGCGTCCATTGTGCGGCACAACCGTCCCAGATGCCACTTCCGCACCCCCTTGTCACAGGTGACGATCGCGTGACAACGTCGTCACGACCCGGCGTGCCTGTCGACAACGGGTGCAGGCCGGTGCACCCTGACCCCGTGACCGTCGCCTGACGGACGCCGCGTCAGAGCCCCACCGAGGAGGGTGACATGGCCACCCAGCACATCCAGGACACACCGTCCCAGCCCGAGCTCAAGCGCGTCATGGGCTTCAAGCTCCTGCTGCTCTTCATCGTCGGCGACATCCTGGGCGCCGGGATCTACGCCGTCACCGGGACGATCGCCGGAACGGTCGGCGGCATCGCCTGGCTCCCGTTCCTCATCGCGTTCGCGGTGGCGGCGCTGACCGCACTCTCCTACCTCGAGCTGGTGACCAAGTACCCCCAGGCCGCCGGGGCAGCGCTCTACACGCACAAGGCGTTCGGGATCCAGTTCGTGACGTTCCTCGTCGCCTTCGCCGTCATCTCCTCCGGCATCACCAGCGCCTCGACGTCCGCCCGGCTGCTGGGTTCCAACCTCCTCATCGGCCTCGACGAGACCCTCGGCGACGCGGGCCTCGGGGCCGTCCCGGTGCCGACGTCGGACGGCGCCGGGCTCGTGGTGGCCCTGCTGTTCATCGTGCTGCTCGCGCTGATCAACCTGCGAGGGGTCGGCGAGAGCGTGAAGTTCAACGTCGTGCTGACGCTGGTCGAGATGACCGCGCTCGCCATCGTCATCGCCATCGGCCTCTACGTGATGGCCCGCGGCGACGCCGACCTGTCGAGGATCACCGACTTCCAGAGCGCCAGCGACACGAACATGGTCCTCGCGGTCACCATGGCCACCGCGGTCGCGTTCTTCGCGATGGTCGGGTTCGAGGACTCGGTCAACATGGCCGAGGAGGTGACCGACCCGCCGAACATCTTCCCCAAGGCCCTGCTCACCGGCCTCGGGATCGCCGCGGTCATCTACGTGCTTGTCGCGATCGCCGTGGTCTCGATCCTCTCGCTGAGCGAGATCTCCGAGGCGGCGACCTCGGAGGAGGGAGTGCTGCTGTCAGCGGTCAAGGCAGGGGTGCCGGACCTGCCGTTCGGCACGATCTTCCCGTTCCTCACGGTGTTCGCCGTCGCCAACACCTCGCTGATCAACATGCTCATGGCCAGCCGGTTGATCTACGGGATGGCCAAGCAGGACGTCGTCCCGCGCAGCCTGGGCCTCGTCCTCGCCGGTCGCCGTTCACCGTGGGCGGCCATCGTGTTCACGACCGTCCTGGCGCTGGTGCTCATCGTGGTCGTGAGCCGTCTGGCCGACACCGCGGTCACGGCGCTCGCCGGGACGACCGCGTTGCTGCTGCTGGTGGTGTTCTCCGTGGTGAACGTCGCGGTCCTCGTGCTGCGGCGTGACCCCCGGCCCCAGGGCTCGTTCCGCGCCCCGTCGTGGACGCCGGTCGTCGGCGTCGTGGCGTGCCTCTTCCTCGCCGGCCCGTGGGCACGAGCGCGCGAGAACTGGGTGCAGTACGAGGTCGCCGGCGGGATGCTCGCCGTCGGTCTGGTGCTCTGGGTCGTGACCTGGCTGATCAACCGGTCGTCGGGTCGCCGAGGCGAGCTCGACGCGAGCAAGCTCGACGGCTGAGCGCGGCGCACGGCAGCTCACCCGCACACCGACGAGCCGGCGCCCGGGGAGTCCCCGGGCGCCGGCTCGTCGATGTGCCGCGCAGGCAGGTCAGGCAGAGTCAGGCAGGTCAGGCCGAGATCGACTTCTGGTCGTCGCTCGAGGTGCTCTCGACCGCGATCTTGCGCGGCTTGGCGCGCTCCGCGACCGGGACCCGGAGCCGCAGCACGCCCGCGTCGTAGGTCGCCTGCACGTCGTCGAGGTTGAGGTTGTCACCCAGGACCAGCTGCCGGCTGAAGTGGCCCTTCGGCCGCTCGGACGCCAGGAACTCCCAGTCGCCGTTCCGCGCCGGGCGCTCGGCCTTGATGGTCAAGACGTTGCGCTCCACGTCGATGTCGAGCGACTCGGGGTGGATCCCGGGCAGGTCGAACTCGAGGACGAAGACCTCGCCCTCACGCCACGCGTCCATCGGCATGAAGGACGGGCGCGACGTCGTACCGTTGCCGAACGCCTGCTGGGTCAGCCGGTCGAACTCCCGGAAGGGGTCGGTCCGCATGAGCATGGGCATCGCTAGCCTCCTCCAAGGCTCGGGTGCCGCCTGGCAACAAGTCGGGTCAGGCGACACGATCTGTATTCGCTGCTACAGGTAGGTTGTAGCATCCTCGACAACAACATGCAAGCGGAGGATCATCGAGGTGCCAGACCAGCGCGGACTCTTCGGGATCTCGGTCGCGGCCGACCTGGTCGGGACCGGGGTCCAGAACCTCCGCGCCTACGAGCGCCGGGGTCTCGTCGAGCCGTCCCGCACCACCGGGGGCACGCGCCTGTACAGCGAGGCGGACGTCTCGCGGCTGCGCCGCATCGCCGAGCTGCTGGCGGGCGGACTGAACCTCGCCGGCATCGCGATGGTCCTCGACCTCGAGGACGACAACGCCCGGCTCCGGGCCGAGATCGCCGACCCCCCGGCAGGTCGGCGCCGGTCCGGGGCTCAGGGTCGTGGCTGATCACGGCCGGGCGTACCTCGGTGTCTCCGGCTGGCGGTACAAGAGCTGGCGCGGCGACTTCTACCCCGCAGGCCTCGTGCAGCGCCGAGAGCTGGCGCACATCGCGTCGCGGATGAGCTCGGTGGAGGTCAACGGCTCCTTCTACAGCCTGCTGCGCCCCTCGACGTACGCCGGCTTCCGGGCGCAGACGCCCGACGACTTCGTGCTGGCCGTCAAGGGCGGGCGCTACCTCACCCACATCAAGCGGCTCGCCGGAGCCGAGACCGCGCTCGCCAACTTCCTCGCCTCCGGCGTGCTCGCCCTCGGCCCCAAGCTCGGGCCGCTGCTCTGGCAGCTGCCGCCGACCCTGGCCTTCGACGAGGGCCGACTGCTGTCGTTCTTCGCGCTGCTCCCGCGGACCACCGGCGCGGCCGCGGCGCTGGCCGCGCGGCACGACGAGAAGCTCGACGGGGACCGGGTCCACCTCGAGGTCGACCGCGACCGGCCGCTGCGTCACGCGATCGAGGTGCGGCACCCCTCCTTCTGCACCGACAGGACCGTCCGGCTGCTGCGCGAGCACGGGATCGCGCTCGTGCTCGCCGACAGCCCGCACAGGTGGCCGCTCCTCGAGCAGGACACCGCGGAGTTCCGGTACGTGCGCCTCCACGGTCATCCCGACCTTTACGCCAGCGGCTACTCCCCGGCGACGCTGGACTACTGGGCGGAGCGGGTCCGGGCGTGGACGGCGGCCGGACAGGACGCCTACGTCTACTTCGACAACGACATCCGAGGGCGGGCGCCGTACGACGCCGTGGCGCTGGCCGAACGCGTCGGTCCGACGTCTCAGAAGGCGTAGCGGACCCGGCAGGTCGGGAGCGTCTCGGCCAGCAGGTCGGTGAGCTGCTCGACCCAGCGGCCCTTCCACGGCGACTTGTAGCGCACGTTCCACTGGCCACTCTGGCTCCGCTTGAGCTGCTGCAGGTCCGGACGCCAGAGCAGCTCCTCGCCCCTGGGGTGCCAGCCGAGGTTGACCTCGTGCAGCGCGCGGTTGTGGGTGAGGAAGATGATCTCCGCCGCGAGCTGCTGCTTCGTCGCCTCGTTGGTGCCGTCGGCGACCTGCTCGAGCAGTTCCGCCCAGTCCGCGAGCCACCCCTCGTGAACGACGACCGGACTCAGGTTGAGGTGCACCTCGTAGCCGGCGGCGACGAAGTCGTCGAGCGCGGCGATGCGGTCGGCCACGCGCGACGTACGGATGTCGACCTGCTTGGAGGTCTCGGCAGGCATCAGCGAGAAGCGGACCCGGGTGCCGCCTCGCGGGTCGTAGTCGAGGAGGTCGCGGTTGACGAACTTGGTGGCGAAGCTCGCCTTGGCGTTCGGGAGCCGCGCGAAGAGGTCGACCAGGTCGCGGACGTTGTCGGAGACCATCGCGTCGACCGAGCAGTCGCTGTTCTCCCCGAGGTCGTAGACCCAGTCGACCGGGTCGCACTGGTTCGGCTCGGGCTTGACCCCCTGGCGGGCCGCGTGCCGCTCGAGGTAGCCGGTGATCCTCTCGATGTTGGTGAAGACGGTGATCGGGTTGGCGAACCCCTTGCGGCGCGGAACGTAGCAGTAGGAGCACGCCATCGCGCAGCCGTTCGCCGTCGACGGGGCGATCCAGTCGCTCGACCGCTCGTTGCGGCGGGCGCTGAGCGCCTTCTTCTCGCCGAGGACCAGGACCTCCTGCTTGATGCGGACCCACCGGTCGACGTTGCCCTCGTTGCCGTAGAGCCCGGGGATGTCGAGGTGCGACGGCACCTCGATCCGCTCGGCGTCGGGGTAGCGCGCCAGGACCTCGACCGCCCGTGGGAACCGCTCGATGTCGGGCTCGTGGTAGATCCGCGTGATGTCCAGCATCCGCTCCCCTGGCGTCCGCCGGCGGACGCCGGTGGCGTCGCTCGTCGGGTCGGTGGAGTCGAGAACGGCGGAGTCAGGAGCGGCTGGGTCGAGGTCGGCGGTCACCCCGGCACAACGCTCCGGACCGTCCCGGTTCATCCCGCCGAGTGGTCACCAGGGGCGGGTCAACGGCGGCCGCGGCGGGCTCTCAGGTAGTCGGCCACGACGTACTCCCCCAGCCGGCCGATGTCCGGTGTGAAGACCCGCCCTCCGGCCCGCCGCGCGACGGCGTCGACGAACCGCCGCAGCCCGGGGTCGTCGCCGAGCATGAAGAGGTTGATGGTCGCACCCCACCGTGCGACCTCGTCGACCTGCGCGATCGTCGCGCGAAGCGTCGCCGGCGTCGTCGGCCAGTCGAACACCGGCTGCCCGTCGGGTCGCAGGTGAGCGGTCGGCTCGCCGTCGGTGACCACGAGGACCACCGGCTCGGCGTCGGGGTGCCGGCGCAGGTGCCGCGTGGCCAGCATCAACGCGTGCTGCAGGTTCGTCCCCTGCACCCACTCCGGCTCCACCTGAGCGAGCTGCACCGCCGACAGCGGCCGCGCCGCGAGGTTGAACCCGATGATCTCCAGGGCGTCCTGCCGGAACCGGGTCTGCACGAGGTGCGACAGCGCCAGCGCCGTCTGCTTCATCGGCCCCCACCGGCCTTCGTGCACCATCGAGTAGGACAGGTCGACGCAGAGCGCGACCGCCGCTCCGACCCGCCGCTCGGTCTCGACGACCTCGAAGTCCTCGACGAGCAGGCTGGTCCGCGCATGCGTCCCAGGGCGGGGCCGGGTGATCACCCCGCCGCGGCGTACGGCGTTGCCGACGGTCCGCACCGCGTCCCACGGCAGGTCGTCGCCGAACTCCCACGGCCGGGTGAGCCCGGTGGGCTCGTCGGCCGACCCGCTGCGCCGGTCGTCGTGGTCGCCCTGGCCCCCCGCCTCGAGCTGGGCGAAGACCTTGCGGAGCGCGGTCTCGCCGAGCCTGCGGACCGCCCGTGGCGTGAGGCGCAGCCCGTCGTCACCCGAGGTGACGAACCCCTGGCGCTCCAGCTCGCGTTCGAGCTCCTGCAGCGCGCGGAGGTCGGCGGCGGCCTCGGCCCCGAGGTGCCGCTCCAGCGTGTCCACGTCCACGTCGTCCAGCGGCGACCCGACGGACGCCTCACCGAGCTGGCGCTCGAGCTCCTCGAGGTCGGCGAGCTCGGCGACGGCCTCGACGGCGGCGCTGTAGCCCAACGGCTCCCCGCCCCCGGTCTGCACCGGCCCCCGGTCGAGCCCGGGGCGCAGAGCCCGCAGGTTGTCGGAGAGCTGCGCCATCTGCGAGGCGAGGTCGGGGTCGGAGAGCGCCTGGCTCATCAGCTGCGCGAGCTGCTCGCGCTGCTCCGGGGTGAGGGAGGCCATCATCCGGTCGGCGGCCGCCTGCCGGCGTGCCAACGCGTCGATGAGCGCGTCGACGTCCTCGGGCTGCTCGGGGAAGAAGTCGCCGTGCTCGGCCATGAAGTTGCGGAACCGGTCCTCGGTGTCCTCTCCCCGCGCGTGCGCCGCGAGCAGGTCGTTGAGGTCGGCGAGCATGTCCTTGACCGCCTGCATCGCCTCGCCGGCCTCACCTGCGTCGCTCCCCTCGAGGAGCCGCTTCATCCCGGCGAACTGCGCGTCGAGGACCTCGCGCTGCAGCATCTGCTTGATCGCCTCGAAGGTCGCCCGGGCGTCGTCGGACCTCCAGTCGTAGTCGTCGAGCGCCCGCACCGCACCCGCCACGTCGTCGGGGACCGTCGCGAGCTCGAGCTCCGCGAGGCGCGCGTCGTCGCCCTCGAGGCCCGCCAGGGTCTCCTGCTCCGCCGCCACCGCCTGGTCGAGAGCTGCCCGGACCTGGTCGAGCGTGCCGCCGAGGTCACCGCGCTGCCGCGCCTGACGCCGAGCACGCCGTACCCGCTGCTGCAGCTCCTCGAGCCCCCGCCGCCCGTCGACGCCGCGCCGCATCAGGTCGCGAAGCGCCTCCCGCAGAGAGCCTCCTGCCAGCACGTCCTGCCCGACCTCGTCGAGGACCTTCCTCAGGTCGTACGGCGGTGCCAGCGGGTCAGGACCACCCCGCCAGGCGCCGTACCGGTAGCGGTCGCTCGTCATCGCGGTCTCACGCGCCGTAGACGGTGCGGCCGTCGACGGTCGCCTTGTCGATGCGCCGGGTCAGGTGGAGCCCCTCGAGGACGAGCTCGACAGCGGCCGCGACGTGGCCGGGGTCGGCCGCGTCGTCGTCACCGAGCCGGTCCAGCACCTTCGCGACGCCGGCCACCGTCCCGACCTGTTCGAGCAGCTCGGTGGCGGGCACCAGGTCGCCGGTCTCGACCGTCGTGCCGTCGGCGAAGACCTGGGCGAACCCCGAGAGGTCGAGTCCCACCAGGTGCTCACGGAAGGTCTCCGCGATCGCCACCTTGAGCAGGTGGGCGACCACCTCGGTCTCGCGGCCCTCCTCACCCATCTCGAACTCGAGCTTGCCGAGCAGCGTCGGCAGGACGGGCGCGACGTCGGTGACCCGTGCGACGGCCGGCTGCTCCCCGGTCCTGGCGCTGCGCCGGAGCGCGGACGCCGCGATGCCCTCGGCGGCGGCGATGGCGAAGCGGGCGCTGACCCCGGCGCGCTGGTCGACCGCGGACGACGCCCGGAGCCCGCGGCTCAGCCGCGCGACCACCTCGAGCAGGTGCCCCGGTACGGCGGCGACGAGCGACGCCTCCTGCGCGATGACGGCCACCTCCTCCTCGACCTCGAGGGGGTAGTGGGTGCGCAGCTCGGCGCCGAAGCGGTCCTTGAGCGGGGTGATGATCCGGCCGCGGTTGGTGTAGTCCTCGGGGTTCGCGCTGGCGACCAGGAGCAGGTCGAGCGGCAGCCGCAGGCTGTAGCCGCGGACCTGGATGTCGCGCTCCTCCAAGACGTTGAACATCGCCACCTGGATCCGCTCCGCGAGGTCCGGCAGCTCGTTGATCGCGAAGATCCCGCGGTTGGTGCGCGGGATCAGCCCGTAGTGCACGGTCTCGGGGTCCCCCAGCGTCCGACCCTCCGCCACCTTCACCGGGTCCACGTCGCCGACGAGGTCGCCGACGCTCGTGTCCGGGGTGGCGAGCTTCTCGACGTACCTCAGGTCACGCGGCAACCAGCGCACGGGCAGGTCGTCCCCGAGCTCGGCGGCCATCCGGCGGCACCGGCTGCACACCGGCGCGCACGGGTCGTCGTTGATCTCGCAGCCCTCGACGACCGGCAGCCAGTCGTCGAGCAGCGTCGCGAGCGTGCGCATCAGTCGGGTCTTGCCCTGGCCACGCTCGCCGAGGAGCACCAGGTCGTGGCCGGCGAGGAGGGCTGCCTCGAGCTGGGGCACCACGGTGTCGTCGAAGCCGACCAGGCCGGGGAAGGCCGGCCGGCCCTCGCGCAGCGCCGTCAGCAGGTTCTCGCGGAGCTCGTCCTTGACGGTGCGGGAGCGGTGGCCGCTCTGGCGGAGCGCGCCGAGGGTCGTGATCGAGGGAGGCGGGGTGGTCGGCGCGGTGGACGGGGCGGTCATGGCGCCAGCGTAGGCAGCACGGTGTGACCGCCCGCCCCGTCGACCGAGGGGGACCGGGGGTCAGCCGAGGAGCAGGAGCAGGGTCCCGACGGCCAGGGCGGGCAGGGTCGTGAGGACCGTTGCGGGCAGGCTCCGAGCCGCTCCGGGAGAGCGCGCACCGGCGGGTCATCGCCGTCCACCTCGCGGAGGGCAACCACGGGAGGCGCTCCGGCAGTACGACGGCTACCGCCGGCTCCTCGCCCACGAGCTCGGACTGGCGCCGTCCCCGGAGATCCGCCGGATGGTCGCGCCCCTGTTCGGGAGGCCCATCGACCGGTCCGAGCGGCCCGCCGACCGACGCGGCACCGGAGGGCGACGCCGTCACTGAGCCGGGGCACGGGTCGCCCGGCTCGGCCGTTCCCCGGACGCGACGGTCCCCAGGTGGTGCAATGGCGCCATGACCCCGATCCGGGCGAGTGCCGCACGCCCCCAGGCGGGCCTCGGCGACAACCTCGACGCGGTCCTGTCCGCGAGGGCGCTGCGCAGCGTCTTCCAGCCGCTGGTGCGGCTGCGCGACGGGGTGCTCGTCGGCTACGAGGTGCTCACCCGCGGCCCGGCCGGGCACCGCCTGGAGGCGCCGCTGGACCTCCTGGTCGAGGCCCGCCGCACCGGTCGGCTCAGCGACCTGGACTGGGCGATGGTCACCAGCGGGCTCGAGGCCTCGATGGCGCTCGGCAGCGACGCCCCGGTCACCTTCTTCCTCAACGTCGAGAGCGACAACCTCTCGACCCCGGTCCCACCGCAGGTCGCCTCGCTGCTCTCCCAGGCCCAGCGCCGCCTGACACTCGTCGTCGAGTTCACCGAGCGGTGCCTCACCCTCGACCCGGCGGCCCTCCTCCGCACCGCCGCCGGCATCCGGCAGGCGGGAGGGGGGGTCGCGCTCGACGACCTCGGTGCCGAGCCGGCCTCGCTCGCGCTGCTGCCGGTCCTCGACCCCGACGTCGTCAAGCTCGACATGGGACTGGTCCGACGCCACCGGACCCGCGAGGTCGCGATGATCACCAACGCGGTGCGGGCGCACTGCGAGGCGACCGGCGCGGTCGCGCTCGCCGAAGGAATCGAGACCCCGCGCGACGTGCTCGTCGCCCGGGCCCTCGGCGCGGAGTACGGCCAGGGCTGGCTGTTCGGGCGCCCCGTCCCCGATCCGGTGGTCCCTGCGCAGGTCGCCCGGCTGCCGCTGCTCGGGCCCCGGCACGACGGGGACCGTCGTACGCCGCTCGAGGTGGTGATGTCGGCCAAGGCGCTCACCGTCGGCGACAAGCGCATGGTCTGGTCGATGACCCGGCTCCTCGAGGACCAGGTCTTCTCGACCCCGGACACCGTCCTGCTCGTCAACGTCGGACGTGCGCGCCTCATCACCGCGGAGGTCGAGGGTCGGTACGCCGAGCTCGCCGGCGCCGCTCGCTTCGCCGCAGCGCTGGGGGTCGACCTGCCGGCGCCGGTGGCGCCGGGGTTCCGCAGCACGGCGCTGTCCGCGGACGAGCCCCTGGCCGGCGAGTGGGACCTGATCGTCGTCGGTCCCCACTTCGCCGGAGCGCTCGTCGCCCGCGACCTCGGGGACACCGGTCCGGACCTGCTCCGGCGCTACGACTTCGCGATCACCCACGACCGGGACCTCGTGCTGCACGCCGCGCGGGCCCTCCTGCACCGTGTCGAGCCGGCGCCTGACGCGGACCCCCTGCCCTGAGCCGTCCCGGCCGCCCGGCCGAACACCTCAGCCGGCGATACCGAGTCGCTCGGGAAACAGCCGTCGGCCGCGAGGGGCAGCCCCGAGGCCGGGCGCATGCCCGCGTCGGGCGGCGGGAACGGTGCGGCATGCGCTTCCCGTTCCGTTTCGCCCGGTCCTACCGCCCCTTCGCGCTCGCCTTCGGCATCACCCCTGCGACGGCGTACGTCTCGGTGGGCGACGGGCAGCTCCGGGTGCGGTACGGCCTCTGGCTGCTCGAGACGCCGCTCGACAACGTCGTGAGCACCGAGCAGACCGGTGGCTTCGCCTGGCTCAAGACGGTCGGCCCGCCGCACTTGTCGCTGGCCGACCGCGGCGTCAGCTTCACGACCAACGGCGACGCCGCCGTGTGCGTGCACTTCCGCGCTCCGGTCACGGTCCTGGACCCGACCGGCCGGTTGCGGCACCCCGCCGCGACCCTCACCGTCCACGACCCCGCCGCGCTGTCGGCCGCCCTCGACCGAGCGTCCTGAGCGCAGGCCCGCCTGGGAGGACGGGGCGGTCTGGACGACCCCGGGCGGGTTCCTGACACCATCGAGGCGTGGCCACTGCGAGCGGCACGCGTCCGCGCCGAGGACTGCGCTCCCGGACGAGCGCCTCGACCTCGGGGACGGTCACGCGCAGGCTCCCGCGCTGGCTCGTGCGCCAGGTCCGCCGACAGCTCGACCGCTACCGCCGCGGCGGGCGGGAGGGGCTCCTCTGGGCGGTGCGGATGACCAGCGCTGCAGTGGCGGCGTACCTCGTGGCCCTGCTCGCCTTCGGCGGCAAGCCGCTGCTCGCCCCGCTGACCGCGTTGCTCGTCGTCCAGGCCACCCCCAAGAGTCTCCTGGCGAGCGGGATGGACCGGGTGCTGGCCGTGGTGGCCGGCGTCTCGCTCGCTGTCGGCTTCTCGGCGGTGGTCCCGCTGTCCTGGTGGAGCCTCGGCCTGGTGATCGGCGTGTCGCTGCTCCTCGGCCTGGTGCTCCGGCTCCAGGCCAACCTCCTCGAGGTGCCGATCAGCGGGATGCTGGTGCTCGGGGTCCGGGCCGCGAACACCGGGGACGCCGCCACCGACCGGATCGTCGAGACGCTCATCGGTGCGAGCGTCGGCGTGCTGGCCACCCTCCTGCTCCCTCCCAAGGTCGCGACCGGCTCGGCCGCCGAGGCCATCGACGACCTCGCGCAGCAGCTCGCCGCGCTGCTGCGGCGCGCCGCCGACCAGGTCGTGGCGGCGCAGGACAGGGGCGACCGGATCGCCGACCACGCGCGGGACTGGCTGGAGGACGCGCGGTCCATCACCTACGACGTCCCCAACGTCGGGGCAGCGCTCCTCCACGCCGAGGAAGGACGCCGGCTCAACGTCCGGGCGCTGCGCGTCCCCAACGCAGCCCCGGGCCTCCGTCAGGGGCTGGAGGCGCTCGAGCACTCCGCAGTCGCGGTCCGCGGGATGCTCCGCGGCATCGCCGACGTCACCAACGACCCTGAGTGGCCCGACGACGAGTCAGGAGACGCCGCGGCCGCCGACCTCGTCCAGGTCCTCCGCGAGCTCGCCGCCGGGTTCGAGGCGTTCGGCGAGCTCGTCCGCGCCGAGGCCACCTCGCGTGAGCTCAGCGCTCCGGAGCGGGCCCACGGTGTCGCCGAGGCGTTGCAGGGTTTGCACGACGCCCGTGACCGGCTGCGCGGCCGGGTCCGGCTGGGCTGCAGCCCGGTGCTGACCGAGCTCTACGTGAGCCTGTCGACCACCGTGAAGCGGGTGCTGCGCGAGATGGACCTCGAGGAACGCGTCCGTCGCCAGGACCTGTTGCGGCCGCCGTCGCGGCGCGCCCTCGCGCCGGGGACGCTCCCGAAGCTCGGTGAGATCGGGATGGCACAGTGGACGCATGCCAGGGACCGAGGTCGACAGCGCAGGGACGTCCGGGAACGGGACTCCAGAGGACGAGACGTCCGGGAGCGGGACGGGGAGCGGGACGCACCCGGGTCCTGAGGCGACCCGGGCAAAGGCCGCCGAGCTGGCGCGGCTGCACCGCGATCCGGCCCTGCTGACGGTGGTCAACGTCTGGGACGTCATCACCGCCCAGGTCGTCGCACAGGTCGAGGGGACCAAGGCGCTCGCGACCGCGAGCCACTCGATCGCCGCGGCGTGGGGCTACGAGGACGGCGAGAACATCCCCCGGGACCTCATGATCGAGAACGTCGCCCGGATCGTCGCGGCGACCGACCTGCCGGTGACCGCCGACCTCGAAGCCGGCTACGGCGACGCCGGGGAGACCGTGCGCCGCGCCATCGGCGTCGGTGCGGTCGGGGCGAACATCGAGGACCAGATGCGACCGCTCGCCGAGGCCGTCCGCGAGGTCGAGGCGGTCATGCGGGTCGCCGAGCAGGAAGGTGTCGACTTCCAGCTGAACGCCCGGACCGACGCCTACTCCCGGCGCCGCGACCGGGACCCCGAGGAGAACCTCGCCGAGGCGATCACGCGTTGCCGCGCCTTCCTCGAGGCCGGCGCACCGGTCGTCTTCGTGCCCGGCCGCCTCAGCGAGGAGCACGTCGCCGCCCTCGTCGACGCCCTCGGTCCGCAGCGGCTGACCCTGATCGGCGTGCCGGGCTCACCGCCGCTGTCCCGGCTCGAGGAGCTCGGGGTGGCGCGGGTGTCCTACGGCCCGCTGTCGCAGAACGTCGCCCTCACCGCGCTCCAGGAGCTGGTGGAGGACGTGCACCGCGGGGGCGGCGTCCCGGCCTCGATGCGCGTCCTCAACTGACGGGCCGGTCGGGCCGCAGGTAGCGGCCGCGGCGGTGGACCAACGGCGCCGCCTGCTCCGCGAGCTCGACCCGCTCGACGACCCCGTCCACGAGCAGCGACCAGCCCACCTCCCGGGTGTCGGCCACGCGGAGCCCGGCCCACACGGAGGCGCCTTCCAGCACTGGTCCCCAGTCCGAGTCGTGCCAGGTCGCGAGCCGGAAGGGTCCGCCGGGCGCGGGGCTCGTGCCTGCGAAGGCGTCCGCCAGGTCCCGGTGTCGCCACTCGAGCAGCTGGACGACGCAGCGCCCCGTGTCCGCGACGGTCTCGGCGAGCTCCGACACCGGGTCCACGAGCGCGAGCACGTGCCCCGGGTCGCCGTGCCCGACCATGTAGGAGGAGACGGTCAGTCCCGCTCGGTCGGCCCCGTCCCCCGCCGTCCACAGCGACACCGTGGCGCCGAGCCGGCCGCGGAGGCGGCGTACGGCGTCGCGCCGCTCCGGAGGGTCGGCGAACGGATCCTCGCGGTGGATCGTCACCGCACCATTGTCCCCGCGCGGGTCGGGACCGCCCTCGGGGTCTCGACCGGACAGCGGCCCGATCAGGCGGCGGGACGGAGCGTGACCGCGAGTCGGCCCAAGTTGACCCACGCCGAGGAGCGGTCGCGCACGGTACGCAGGCCCTGCGCCTGCGCCTCGCGCACGCAGCGGGCGCAGGGGTTGCGGACGAGCAGACGCTCGGGACGGCCGGGCACCACCACGCCGCCGCACAGGGCACGGACCCCAGGACCGACCACCGCCGGAGCCGGCAGCAGGTGCACGGCGACGGAGTTCTCCACCCGGCAGACGGTCGGGGGGACGGCGTCGGCGGGAAGGAACACGGGCGGGGTGGTCATGGAGCAACGGTAGACAATTCGGACATAGCGTGCGCTCGACACGCACCTGACCAGGCCTTCTCCCGGTGATCCGAGGACCGAGGTCCCCCACGTGGCTCTCGCCGGGCCCCAGCTAGACCGCCCGGGCGGAGGCCTCGACCTCCCTCTCCTGCGGGGAGGACGATCGGGAGCACGGACCGATCATCGGAGGTCGCCATGCGCTCCACCGCCCGTCGCCGCGCCGGAGGAGCAGCAGCGCTCGGCGTGGTGCTGCTGTGGGCCGCGGCCGCTCCTGGTCTCGGTGCGCTCCTCGAGGGCACGCCCGGGGACGACGTCCTGACGGGGACGCCGACCGCGGACACCGTCTTCGGCCGAGGGGGCGACGACACCGTCTCCGGCGGTGGCGGTCCTGACGTCCTCCACGGCGGACCGGGGCTCGACACGCTGTCCGGCGGCCCGGGCGAGGACGCGCTGCGCGGTGACTCCGGAGCGGACCTGCTGCGCGGCGACGCGGGCCAGGACCGGCTCTTCACGGTGGGCGACGACCAGGCGTCCGGCGGCCCGGACCGCGACCGGCTCACGGTCGGGCCCGGCGCGGCGGTGGCCCGCGGACAGGGGGCCAGCGACTGGCTGGTCGCCGAGGGGGCGGGGGCCTCGACGTTGTACGGCGGACCGGGCGCCGACCTCCTCCAGGTGCTCGGGGACGGTGCCGGCAAGACCCTCGACGGCGGCCCGGACGACGACCAGCTCGAGTCCCGCAGCGACGGAGCGACGCTCCGCGGCGGGGACGGTGAGGACGGGCTCGTGATGCGGTGGACCGGCACCCTGCTCGGCGGTGCCGGGAACGACACGCTCGTCGGCGACGCCAACCCCGCGAGCCGGACGGTGGTGCAGTGCGGCGACGGTGTCGACCGGGTGTCGGGCGACAAGGCCGACGTCATCGCGGCGGACTGCGAGACCGTCGAGATCCAGATCATCGGGGACGACACCGGCGAGCTGATCACCGGGACGACGTACGACGACTCGGTGAACGCGTTCGGGGGCGACGACACGATCCGGGGGCTCGCCGGGGACGACGGCATCACCGACTGGGCGGGCGTGGACACGATCGACGCCGGACCCGGGAACGACACGGTTTACGCGAACTACGGCTCACACTTCCAGGTCCCGGGTGACGTGGACGTCGTCGACTGCGGCGCCGGTGAGGACACGGCCTACGTCGACGACGTGGACACCGTCGACTCCAGCTGCGAGACGGTGTTCTCGGCGGTCGCGCCGCCGACCGCGTGACCATGCACGACAGACGCCCGCGTTCAGGTCACGGCGCGGTGAGGGGCGGCAACGGCAGGCTGGAGACCCGCGGGGTCAGCCTGCTGCCGGCCGGGACCGGGAACGGGTGTCCGAGGTCGGCGAGCCGACCCTGCACCTGGTTCTGCGCCTGGCAGTCCGCGTCGCACTCGGTCGGGCTGTTGGCGACCTCGGTGGCGTCCTCGCCGGAGACGAAGCCCATCCGCCCGCCGCTCGCGACGTCCCAGACCGAGGCTCCCCCACAGTGCTCGACGGCCGGGGTCACCGGCGTCGCGGTCCCGCAGTCCGTCTGGTCGACCCGCTCGGCGAGCTGCGCGCTGTCCCGGGCGACGAACGCCGGTGAGAACCGGTTCGCGATGTTGGTGCGGGTGCGGACCTGGACGCAGAACTCGGCCGCCGGCCCGGTCACGGGGTCCGTGCACTCCGAGCCGACGTACTGCCCGACCCGTTCGCGGAAGCGCGGGTTGTCGAAGTAGAAGGGCGTCATCGCGGCGGTCGGCGACGACGCGAGGCGGTGGACGACCCTGGTGCGGGTGCCGTCCGCGCGCTCGGGCTCCATCTGGAAGATCCCGCCCCGGGCACAGTCCTTGGCCTGGACCTTCATGTCGAGGGTGACGCCGGACCGCTCGATCACCAGGTCCTCGTCATCGAGCCGCACCTCGACACCGCTGGTGAGCCTGGCGCCGCGGTGGTCGGGGATCTTCGAGGCAAAAACCGGAGTCCGCATGCCGCCGGTGATGTCCTCGGGGTTCGCCGCGCCGGTGAAGGCGTAGTCGAACACCGCCCAGTCCGATAGCCGGACGTCGAAGCTGACGTAGCGACCACGGACCCCGAACCGAGCGGTCTTGGCGCCGAGCGCCGACGCGGTGATGGTCCGCCTGACCTCACCGCTGGCCACGGTGGCGCCGGTCGCGAGGTTGACCAGCCTGAAGGCGCCACCCTCGCAGGAGTCCGACGACGCGGCCTGTCCCGGCCCTGCCTGCAGCACGGCGAGCGGGGCGAGGACGAGAGCGGCGCCCAGGACGCCGGCGGAGCGGCGGAGCCGGGTCCGGCGGGGTGTGTCGAGATGGGGCTGAGCAGACAACGGTGGTTCCCGGAGGTCCTTGGTCCCGGGATCAGGGACCAGGGTCCGGCCGGACCTGGCTCCCCACCGTCGCGTCGAGAGTGACCGCGATCCGCCACGCGACGAGGTAGAAGGCGGTCACACCGCCCACGGTGGTGGCCACAGCACGGAGGATCACGCCGGCGACGCTAGCCGGGTGGTGTGTGGTCGGGGGGACGGCCCGGTGAACGACGGCTGACGCTCCGCCCAACACCAGGTCGGCCGCGCAGGGGTTGCCCGCGGCAAGGATTTCACCTTGGCGTTGCTTGAGCAGGCTGCACCTGGGGCAGGAGTGGCACATGAACACACGGACCATCGCCATTGCCGCACTCGTCATCGCCGTGATCCTGGTGCTCGTGCTGGTCCTCTGACGAAACTCCGGAGGATGACCGCTCTCCGGCGGTCCGTGCCTCGACGTCGGCGCCCTGGGAGCCGGTGAGACCCTTCGCGCGTCCAGCACGGCCCTCGTGCAGCGGCCCACCAGACCCCGGCGCCCGCCCGCCGTCGACGTCGTCCTCACGGGCACCGTCGCGTTCGTCCTCACGCTGTGGCACTCTCGTCGCCACGGCAGCAGGGCGGGTCACCTCGGTGACCCACCCTGCTGTTCGCGTGTCGACCGGTCGGGACCCGCCCTGGCCCACGGGCACCGTCGGGCGCGCCAGGCTCAGAGCGCCTCGAGCGCGGCGGCGGCCACCGCGTCGTCCTGCTCCGGCGACCCGCCGCCGACGCCGATCGCGCCGATCACCATGTCGTCCTCCACGATCGGCCGACCCCCACCGAGCAGGCTGAAGCCAGCACCGACGAACGAGGCGATGCGCGCCGGATCTGTGGTCCCCGCCGCAAGCTCGGCCGTCGACCTTCGGAACGCGATCGCCGTCCGCACCTTGGCCGGGACCAGCGACACCGACGCCGGTCCGTTGCCGTCCATACGGCGCGATGCCTTCTCGTCGCCGCAGGCGTCGACCACCATGACGAACATCGCCGGGAGGTCCTGCTGCCTCACGTACTGCACCGCGGCAGCGATGATCCGGTTGGCCTGCGCCAGGCTGATCGTCCGCATCGGCAGGGAGCCGGAGCCCCCCGCGGCGCTCGCGCCGCCGGCGACCAGCTGGCTGGCGGCCGCACCGGCGACGATCGCGCCGCCGTAGCCCAGCGCCCGGCGGCGGCTGAGCCCATCGTGCTCCGTCGCCGTGCTGTCGTTCTCTGCCTCCATGACGCCCCCACATCCTCACGATGCTCAGGAGGCACCTGGCTGTCCCCCGACCCACCGGCGTCGCCGAGGCTAGACCAGGGTGTCAGCGCGCGCCAGCCCTCGGACGAGGGCCGCCCGCCCGCGAGCAGCGGACGGGCGGCCCTCGTCGGGCGAGATCAGGGGGCGGTCAGCGGAGGCAGCGGGACGCTGGAGACCCTCGGCGTGAGGCGGCTACCGGCGGGCACCGGGAAGGGGAACCCGAGGACGGCGAGCCGACCGCGGACCTGGTTCTGCGCCTGGCAGTCCTCCACGCAGTCCGTGGGCGGGTTCGCGACCTCCACCGCGTCCTCACCGGACACGAACCCCATCCGACCGCCGCTGGCGACGTCCCAGATCGTGACCCCACCACAGTGCTCGACGCTGGGCTGGACCGGCGTCGCGGTGTTGCAGGCGGGCTGGTCGACGCGTTCGGCGACCTGCGCGCTGTCGCGGGCGACGAACTTCGGGGAGAAGTCGTTGGCGATGTTGGTCCGGAAGTTCACCTGGACGCAGAAGCGGCTCGGCGGCCCGGTGACCCGGCTGGTGCACGCGGAGCCGAGGAACTGCCCAAAGCGCGCCCGGAACCGCGGGTTGTCGAAGTAGAACGGGGTCAGCGCGCCCGCACCGTTCGCCAGCGTGTGCACGATCCGGGTCCGGGTGCCGTCCTCCCGCTCCGGCTCCATCTGGAAGATGCCGCCCTGCGCGCAGTCCTTGGACTGGATCTTCATTGACAGGCCGGTGCCGTTCCGCATGATGACGAGGTCCTCCTCGTCGAGCTCCACGCTGATGGCGCTCGACAGCACGCGGCCCCGGTGGTCGGGGACCTTCGACTTGTAGACCGGGGTGCGCCGCCCCCCGTGATGTCCTCGGGGTTCGCCGCGCCGGTGAAGGCGTAGTCGAGCACCGCGAAGTCGCTCATCCGGACGTCGTAGCTGATGTAGCGGCCGCGTACCCCGAACTTCGCGCCGGCGCCGAAGTCGGCGGCCGGGATCGTCCGGTCCACCTCGCCGGTGGTCGACGTCGCGACCGTCGCGCCGTTGGTCAGGTTGACGAGCCGGAAGCCGCCGCCCGCACAAGAGTCGGAGGACGCTGCCTGGCCGGGACCGGCCGTCAGCACCAGGACGGGCGCGAGGAAGGCGCCGGCCGCCAGGGCGGCGAACGTGCGGCCGCGGATGTTGGATCGAGGTACCACGAGGAGCTCCCTGCTTGTTGGAGTGGGCTGTGCTCCCCGGATACTCCACGCGAACACGGACGAACCGACAGTGCACAGGTGGGCTAGTACCTGCCCGCCCCTGACAGGCGGAGGCAGACCAGGGCAGTTGGCCGATTCGGCTGCGGACCGCGCGAGGAAGCCCTAGGTTGCTCCGAGGTCCATGACCTTGGATCGGGTCGTCGCGGGGTCGCGAGCGGGAATGGGAGACCGCTCTGCGTGGAGCACGCCCTGGCGGCTCCGCCCGTCTTCCCACCCTCGCCCCCGCGAACTGGAGGAACCCACCGATGAGCCCGACCCAGGACTACCTGCACGGTCGCACCGCCGAAGCGCTGGCGAGCTGGCTCGAGCAGCTTGCCGCGGGCCGGTCGTGGAGCGAGATCGAGGACGAGATCGTCCGCTGCTGCGAGGGCCGGGTCGACCTCCTCACGAGGCTGCTCCACGAGGCCGAGACCTTGCGCGGGCCCGCGTGGAGCGCCCCGCAACGGGGGTCGCGTGTGTGCACGCCGCGTCACGGCGTACGGCACCCGCGGCAGCACCACTGGTCTGGGCCGGAGCCGGTCCCGACCGCAGCCGGCACCCGCTTCTGGTCGTAGTACCTGAGCCCGACCGGACAGCCGGTCAGCCGGGCGGCACCGCGCCGACCGCTCGCTCCCCCTCACTGCGCAGGATGCAGAACTCGTTGCCCTCGGGGTCCTGGAGCACCACCCACCCGATCCCCGGGCCGTAGTGGTCGCGCTGGTCGTCGACCTCCACCGCTCCGAGGACCTTCACCCTCTCGACCTCCTCGTCACGCGTGCCGGAGTGCGGCTGGATGTCGAGGTGGATGCGGTTCTTCACCCGCTTGCCGTCAGGCACCTGGACGAACAGCAAGCGGTGTCCGGTGTCCGGGGAGAGGATCATGCACTCCCCGTGCCCCGGCTCGTTGGGGTCGTCCTCGATGTCGACGTAGCCCAGGACCTGCTTCCACCACTCCGAGAGGTGGTAGGCGTCCGTGCAGTCGAAGGTCGTGTGGGACACGAAACTCGTCATGTCGGCATCCTGCCGCGACGAGCGGCTGGCCCGCTCCTCGGCGTGGTCAGAGGTGCACGCCTGACATGTCATGGGCTTCCGGCGGCTCGAGGTTCTTCAATCGTGTGGTCGTACCGCAGTTTGTGCACGTGCGGTGCGCGCCGCGATCGTCCCCGGTGATCGGACCCCAACGGTGCCGTCGGAGCCGACACCGGACCGTCTGCAGGATGCTCATCTCTCGACCCCCTGGCTCGGCGGCCCGTGGGTGAACACGGAGCGTGAACGACCGGCGCACCGCAACGTTCGAGCCATCCGGGACGTCGAGGATCGGTCGTCACCACGGGTCTAGCCCATCCGCGTGGGATTCCCTGGTGGCCGCCGCCACGTGGGTGCGATCACGCCATCGCGAATAGGTCCTGGGCCTCTGGTTGTCCGATACTGGAGGAGCTCGTTTGATCGATCCAATCACTCAGGAGAAGACATGTCGCACGAAACCCGCCTCCACCCCCGCAGCCTCCGTGGCATCGCCGGTTCCACCCTCCGTTGGTTCACCGCGTTCGACCCCTTCGGCCCGTACGCGTCGGTCGTCGGTCGTCGCTGAGACGCTCACGCGCAGGCCTGGGAACCGGTCCGAACGGCCTGGACGACGAGTTTGACTCCGTTTGGCGCGCTTGACACAGTGGCCCGCGGCCAGGAGGCCGAGGTCCGTGCAAGCGTCCGAAGGGAAACCGCGTGAAGAAGCTCGTCGCAGTTCTGGCAGCAGGGGTGGCCACGACCGTGGCTACCGCCGGCCTGGTCACCACCACGTCGCCCCCGGCTGCCGGGGCTGGAACGTTCGGCTCCATGCAGGTGGTCTGCCACCCGTCGCACACCAGTCACGACGACCCGATCGTGTTCCCACGCCAGCCCGGCGCCGCTCACCAGCACGAGTTCTTCGCCAACAGGGCGACCGACGCCTACAGCACCCTCACCAGCCTCACGGGCAAGCCGACCACCTGTTCCCGTCCGGGAGACACCGCCGCCTACTGGGTGCCCGCGGTGCTGAACGACGGCCGTCGCGTCGTTCCGGACCGGGTCATCGCGTACTACCGCACCACGGGGATCCGGGACGTCACCTCGGTCCGCCCGTTCCCGCGCGGCCTGAAGATGATCGCCGGCTCGGCGATGGCCACGGCGGCCGCGCCTCAACCGACCCGCGTCGCCAACTGGCACTGCGGTGACGGCGTCAAGGGGACGCCGGGGGTCCCGGCGTCGTGCCCCGGCGAAGCGCTCACGCTGCGCATCGAGTTCCCGAACTGCTGGAACGGCCGCACGCTGGACTCCGTCGACCACAAGAGCCACATGGCGTACGCCGGGGTGGGCGGCGCCAGGGGCTGCCCTGCGTCGCACCCTGTCCCGGTGCCCGCGCTGAGCCTCAACTTCCGGTGGAAGATCAGCGGCTCGCTCAGCGGGGTCCGGCTGTCGTCCGGGGGGGTCCACAGCGGGCACGCCGACTTCTTCAACTCGTGGAACCAGAGCATCCTCGCGCAGCTGGTGAGGGACTGCCTGAACGCGGGGCGCATTTGCAACAGCTCGATCTCGGACGCACCCCGACCCTGAGCACATCAGCAACGCCTGACCTGACGGTGGGCGCCGGGGGGTGAAGGGCGTACCCGCCTGGCGTCCGTCCGACACCGAGGTCTAGCCAGGATGGTGGGCGGACGACGTTACGGGTAGGACCCGGTCGGCCGAGCCGCTTGATGATGCCCTCCAACCGTCTTGGGCGGCTCGGCCCTCCACGACGGGTTGCTGCGGGACCCGTCTACAGCGAGTGCCGGACGTCGCAGTCGGTGCCGCTGTCGTTCCCGGAGCTGCCGTGGCAGACGTCGCGGGCCGCCGGGTAGTCCGGCGGGAGCCCGCCGCCCGGCAGCTCGCCGAACAGCGTGTCGTCGCCGGAGCCGCCGTACAGCACGTCGGCGTCGGGGCCGCCGGCGACGTTGTCGCCCTCGCTGCCGCCGTCGAGGGTGTCGCGGCCGAAACCGCCAATCATCTCGTCGGCGCCGCGACCGCCGTCGCCGATGTCGTTGCCCAGTGCCAGCGCCAGGAAGTCGCGACCGTCCTCCCCCCAGGCCCGGTCGTTGCCCGGGCCGCTGAGCACCTGGTCCGACCCCGACCCGGCGTAGATGACGTCGTGTCCGCCGGGGGCCTCGGGGTCGCCGAAGAAGGTGGTGGTGTCGCCCAGAATGATGTCGTCACCGCCGAAGCCGAAGACGACGTCGCTGCCCAACCGGGCGCAGACGAAGTCGGGCCCAGCAGTTCCCCGCAGTGTCTCCGAGGCGTTGGTGCCGATGACCACGTTGAACTGGGTGAGGTCGATGTTCGGCGGCACCGCGCAGGCCGCGGGGACCGCCGCCGCAGCCGGACCGACGAGGACGAACGGGACGACGAGAGCGGGTAGCGCGGCGACGATCCGTGCGACGCCAGGGACTCCGGTGGTCGTTGCCTTCATGGCACGTGTCCTCTCTCGTCAGGCGCCCGCTGCCGAGCATGACCTCAACGTAGGTCCGCGACTCCGGCCTCAACAGGGCCAACGCGGTCCCGAGTCCCACAGGTCTTGACCGGCGGATGCGGCCCCGAGGCTGAGTCGCTGAGCCTCGGTCCGACCTGTGCACGCGGCAGCGCCGGCTGCCATGCTGTCGCACCATGTCCAGCACCTTTCAGGTCGGCGTCATCCTCGATCGACCGATGACGCCTCGGCAGTCGCATGTCGCTGAGCTGAGGAGCCGTTTCGACTCCGTCCTGGTGCCCGACCCTGGGTCCTCCGTGGTGTTCTTCATCCAGACCCGGGCGGACTCCATCTCGCGCGCGGTCGACCAGGTGGTCTCTGTGGTCGAGGAGGTCATGCGCGCTCAGGTCGTAGCGATCTACGCCTCTGCCGGAGAGGGGATCCCGGGCCAGTGAGCCCCGGTGTCAGGCATCAGGCATCAGGCATCAGGCGAAGCGAAGTGACACGCAGGGAGTAGGGCGGGTGGGGCTCGAACCCACGACCCAAGGATTATGAGTCCTCTGCTCTGACCGGCTGAGCTACCGCCCCCCGCCGCACCAACGGCAGAGCCGACCCTAGCGGGACCCGTGCACCGACGAGCGCTAGCGGATCGGGAGCGACACCACCTGACCGCCGACCTTCACCACCCGTGTCCCCAGGCGGTCACTGACCGTGACGTTGGCCGCCGGGACCGTCCGCCGAGTGCGGTCGTTCGGGTTCCACACCGGCGCGGACCGGTAGAGCAGCAGCGTCTGGCTCCCGCCGGACTTCCCGACCGCGAGCCACTTGAGGTTCTGCGGTCCCTGGACCCCGACGTTCACCGGGGGCGGCGAGTAGGCCGTCGCCGTGTCCCGCAAGGATGTCAGGAAGCCCTGCATGGTGGTGAACTCGGCCTTGGGGCTCCAGGTCGACGGCGTGTTCCCGGTGTTCTCGAAGATCCCGAAGTTGTAGAGAACGACGTCGTTCGCGGGGTTCGGCCGGTCCAGCAGCTGGAAGCGCGCGGCTCGGCAGCCCCGCTGCCAGTACTCAAGCACTGACCGGGGACCGTAGGTCGCCGCGACGTCCTCCGGCACGGGACCGGGCCCGTCCGGGACCAGCGGCGTCCCGAGTGCGGTGTTGTACCCCGTCTCGGTGACCCAGGTCGGGACGTTGCCCCAGGCGTCCCGGACCCACCCCAGCCGCTGGTCCACCAGGTTCTGGGGCGCCCAGCCCTTGGGGTAGTTGTGCAGGCCGGCGTAGTCGAGGTACGGCGCGAGGCCGGCGTCCCGCAGTGCGAAGAAGTCCGGCGACGGGTCGTCGGCGCCCATCTGCAGCGACGGGCCGACCGACACCGCTGCGGCCATCGACGGGGTGCCGTCGAGGAAGGTCTTGATCACCCGCTGGTAGCCCACCGTCAGCCGCGGCCAGTCGGGACGCAGCGGAGACCCGTCGCGGTTGTGGTTGGGCTCGTTGATGCCCTCGATCCCGATACACAGGTCCGCCGCGTTGTTCCGGATGTGGACCAGCGCCGCTCGCAGCTCCGCCTCCGACATCGACCAGTTCTCCGGGATCACCGACATCAGCCACTTCAGACCGAGCGCGCGGCAGCGCTGGACGATCCGGGCGGTGTCCGCCGTGCCCGGCTTGTACCGCCCGCGGACGTACCCCGCGCCGGTCGCGGCGATCCGCTGCATCCACTGGTCGATGTTGGCGTAGGCGGAGAGGTTGGCGGCTGGCAGGAAACCGACGCCGTAGCTGCGTCGGAGCCGCTCGGACCACACCGGTGTGACCCGGACCAGCGGCACCGCGCTGGCGGGCGCTCCGTGCGCGAGGAGCGGGACCGTCGCCGTGGCGACCGCCGCTGTCCGGAGCAGCGTGCGTCTGGTGACGATGGTTCTGGGCTCGTTCGTGTCCATCTCGTTCCCCCCGTGTGTCGTGCAGATTCCCCTCTCAAGCGTTGCACGCCCACACGGGAGGTAAACGACAGGCGACCGGCTGGGACCGATGTGGACGACGACTCTGGCCAGTCCCCCCGTCGCTCCCGCAGCATGGTCCCTTCGCGGTCCGGTCCGGAGGGTCGCGACCAGCCCTGGCGCCTACGCGCGCAGCATCGCTCCACCGTCCAGGAGAGGCGGCACCGTGCCGTCGTACCAGCAGGTCTTGCAGTCGCTCTATCCCGAGACGGCGGCGGGCGGCTACAGCCGCCACGACACGACCGTCGAGTTCTACGGCCGCGTGCAGTCGCTGCTGACGCCCGGCATGACGGTCCTCGACCTCGGAGCCGGTCGCGGCCGGCTGACGCACAACAGCAGCCGGTGGCGCCGGACGCTCGCCGACCTCGGCGGCGACGGCCGGACGGTCATCGCGACCGACCCGGACCCGGGAGTGCTGGAGAACCGGTCCGCCGACGACTGCGTCGTCATGCCGGACACGCGCACCATCCCGCTGCCGACCGGGACCGTCGACTGCATCGTCGCCAACTGGGTGCTCGAGCACGTGGAGGAGCCGGCGGCCATGGCGCGCGAGATCGACCGCGTCCTCGCGCCGGGTGGCTGGCTCTGCGCTCAGACGCCGAACCGGCACGGGTACATCGCGCTGGGCACGCGCGCGGTCCCGGACGCGCTCCACATGCGGACGCTCGCGAGGCTGCAACCCGAGCGTGAGCCACGCGACGTCTTCCCGACCTACTACCGGATGAACACCCGGAGCGACCTGCAGCGCCTGTTCCCCGGCTACCTCCAGGCGGTCTACGGCGCACAGGGCCCGCCGCTCTACCTCGGGAGCGCGACGATCACCTACCGGGTCGCCCGGGCGGTGCTCGGCGCACTGCCCGGCAGGTTCGCAGGGGTGCTGCTGGTCTTCCTCCGCAAGCCGCCGGAGCGAGCGGCCACCGACGTGGGCACGACACCCGCCGGGTGGGCAACCGTCAGTCGTTAGGTTGGGTCCATGACGGTCCCGGCACACACCCTCAACGACGGTCGCCGGATCCCGGCCCTCGGCTTCGGCACCTACCCGCTCCGCGGCGACGCCGGTCGGGACGCCGTGCTGAGCGCGCTCGAGGTCGGCTACCGGTTGCTGGACACCGCGGTCAACTACCGCAACGAGCGCGAGGTCGGCGAGGCGCTGCGCGCCAGCGGCCTCCCCCGCGACGAGGTGTTCGTGACCAGCAAGCTGCCCGGCCGCCACCACGGGTACGACGCGGCGCTGCGCAGCACCGAGGCCTCCTTGCAGTCACTCGGCCTGGACTACCTCGACCTGCACCTCATCCACTGGCCGAACCCCGGTGTCGGGCAGTATCCCGAGGCGTGGCGGGCCCTTGTCCACCTGCAGGAGCAGGGGGTCGTCCGGTCGGTCGGGGTCTCGAACTTCACCGAGGCGCACCTCCGGCGGATCATCGACGACACCGGGATCACCCCGGCGGTCAACCAGGTCGAGCTCCACCCCTACTTCCCGCAGGTCGAGCAGCGCCAGGTCCACGACCGGTTGGGGATCCGCACCCAGTCGTGGAGCCCGCTGGGCAAGCACATGGCGCCGTTCGAGGAGGGCGCCGTGACGCGCGCCGCCGCGAGCTACGGCGTCACGCCCGCCCAGGTGATCCTGCGCTGGCAGGTGCAGCTCGGGTCGATCCCGATCCCGAAGGCCGCCTCACCGGACCGCCAGCGGGAGAACCTCGACGTCTTCGGCTTCGCGCTCACCGACGACGAGGTCGAGGCGATCACCGCTCTGGGCAAGCCGGACGGGCGGCTCTTCGGGGGCGACCCGGACACCCACGAGGAGCAGTAGCCAGGACGCTCCCCGTCAGGCCAGCACGCCCAGGGGTGTCCCGGTCAGCCCGGGGAACACCGTCGACACCGACCGGTTGAACCGCTTGCTGACGATCTCGCCGAGCACGGTGCGGTAGTCGGTCGTCACGGCGAGGTCTCCCTCCTGCAGCGCGCCGGGTGTCAGCGTCGGCCACGAGCCGTAGTAGCGGCCCCCCTTGACCCCTCCCCCGGCGACGAGCATCGCGTTGCCCCACCCGTGGTCGAGCCCGGCGCTGCCGTTCTCGGCGAGCCGGCGGCCGAACTCGCTCACCGTGACGACCGTGACCTTCGAGCGCAGTGGTCCGAGGTCGCGCATGAAGGCGTCGAGTGCCGTGGCGAGACCGCGGACCAGCGACCGCATGTCCCCGTCCTCGAGCGTGCCGTAGTCGGTGTGGGTGTCCCAGGAGCCGTAGTCGATGGAGACCACCTCGGTCCCGAGCTGAGGCGTCTTGATGAGCTGTGCGGCGCCGGCGAGCGACCTGCCGAGGCTGCTCGACGGGTAGCTGACCCCCGCAGTCGGCAGGTAGGGGCTCCCCGTCAGCGGCTTGACCCTCGCCACCGTCTCCAGCGTCGAACGGCCTGCAGCCCCGAGCGGGCCGGGTGCGTCGCGCCATGCGGTCTCCAGCTGGGTGGTCCGGCGATCGCCCCAGACGCCGCTGCCCGGCTCCGCACCGGTCAGCGAGATGTCCTTCAGCTGGTACGCCGCCACCGTCGGTGCGGGGCCGGTGAGCAGAGTCGGCTCCATGACCGACCCGAGGTGCACCGCCTCGAGCGGCGTGGCGTCGGTGTCGATGCCGATGAGCCGGTTCACCCAGCCCCGGCGCAGCGACGAGGTCGGGTCGGCGTCCTCGACGGTCTCCATCGCGGTGAAGTGCGACCGGTCCGGCACCTTCGTCCCTACCGCGTGGACGAAGGCCAGCTCGCCGCCGGTGAAGAGCCACTCGACCGGGGCCAGGTCGGGGTGCATGCCGAAGAGGGAGTCCTTCTGCAGCAACGCGCCCTCAGGCACCGCGATCGTCGGCCGCTGCGCGTAGTACGCCGGCTCCCGGTACGGCACGAGCAGACCCAGCCCGTCGAGGCCGCCGCGGAGGCTCAGCACCACCATGACGTTGCCGGTGCCCTCAGTGGCGAACACCGCCTGGGTCACGGCGTCGCCGATGACCGAGGTCGTGACGGCGGCGCCGGTCGCCGCCGCCATGCCCTGGAGGAGCCGCCGGCGGGTCAGCGCGGCGGCCTTCGTGAAGTCGGTGCAGGAGGTCAACGCGAGGTCCGATCAGGTCGGGTCGGGAGGTCGGGTCAGCGGGTCATGTGCAGGGGCGTGTCGAGCAGCGCCCCGATGAGGCGGACCCCGAGCCAGTCGGCCACGGCGTGGTCGCGCGAGACGACCTCGCGGGCACGGAGCCCGGTCGCCTGGACCGCGGTCCTGACCAGCCAGTCGGGAGCCGGGATGCCGAAGAAGGTCCGGCTGAGGTGGTCGACGTACGCGTCCAGGCGGAGCGGCTCGCGGGGCACCCAGTACGTCGTCGAGCGGTAGCGGGCCCCGTTGCTCGGCCACCACCCCGCGGTCTGCGACCAGTGCATCTCGAACGAGGACAGCATCCGCGAGGTGGTCGACCAGGCGGCGTTGTCCTCCGGCGCCCCGTCGGGCATCGGCCACTGGTAGACCTGAACGCTGCCGTGGACCCACGGGAGCGCCCGGGCGTAGTCGTCGTCGTCGGTGGGCGCGTCGGCGCGGACGTCGAGGACGCGGATCGTCGCGACGAGGTCCTCGACCGGCGTGCGGACCTTCATCCCCGCCGCGGCCTTGAACTCGGCGCTGGCGACGAGCGCCTCCAGGACCGGCCCGATCGCCGTCCCGTTCGCGAGGTAGACGTCGGCCAGCTGCTGCACCAGCGCCGCGGACGGGTCGTCGGAGACGAACTTGACGGCGAGCCGCCGCGCGAGGGTCGCGGCGGTGGCGGGGTGGTGGGCCAGGTGCTTGAGGAAGGAGACGGTGACCTCCTGGCCGTCCGCAGCGGCGTTGGGGTGCTCGAAGCCGAGCACGCTCACCGGTCCCGTGGCGTGGTAGCGCGGCTCGTAGAAGCGCTCCCACGTCGTCCAGGCCCGCACCGACCACCCGGAGAGGATGCGGGCGGCGTCCTTGACCATCGCCTCGGTGTAGCCGCCGTCGCGCCCGACCGTGTGGAGCTCGAGCAGCTCGCGCCCGTGGTTCTCGTTGGGCGAGGCGCGCCGCGACCGGAAGGTGTCGAGGTAGAGCAGCATCGCCGGGTGCAGCGTCGCCTCCCGCAGGAGGTCCTCGAAGGTCCCGAGGGCGTGGCCGCGGAGCAGCGCGTCGTACGACGTCCGCCACATCCACGGGAGGTCGGCGTCGGAGGGGATGTGCAGGTGGTTGGACCAGAAGTCGGTCATCATCTCGAGCACCGGCCGGTTGCTGTAGGCCCGGCGCAGGATCGTGACGGCGGCCAGGTCGCGGGCGTACTGCCAGGCGTACTTCGTCCCGTCCTCGTTGTTCGTCACCTGCTGGAGCGGCGAGTGGTCGAGGTCGGGGAACCAGCCCGGCAGCGCTTCGGCGCGGGCGCCCTCCTCGACGAGCTCGGGCTGGAGCTGCGCACGGAACCAGCGTCCGGCGCTGCCCGCCGCCTGCATCTGCGCCCACGTCTTCTGGGAGAAGCCGGTGCCCATACGGGCCATCACCATCCGCTCGCGGTCCGACGGCACGGGTCGAGTCGCCACAGGTCCCCTCCTCGTTCCTGGACCCTGACCATCGGCGGCCGCCGCCGCCGGGTGAGGCGTTCCGTCGCCACGGGCGCCGTGCCATGCTCCGGCGTAACCCGTCGGCATCCCGCCGCTCGTCCAGGAGGACCCGTGCCCGACCAGCCCCCGCCCCCGCTCAAGCCGCTGCCCGAGGACTGGACCCGCGCGGTGGCGATCGTCGCCCATCCCGACGACATGGAGTTCGGCGCCGCCGCGGCGGTCGCCCGCTGGACCCGGCAGGGCAAGGAGGTCGTCTACGTCATGGTCACCAGCGGGGAGGCGGGGATCGACGGCCTCTCCCCCGACGAGTGCCGAGCGGTCCGCGAGCAGGAGCAGATCGAGTCCGCGCGCGTGGTCGGGGTCGACACCGTGGAGTTCCTCGGGTTCCCCGACGGCGTCGTCGAGTACGGGCTGCCGCTGCGCGCGGCCGTCGCCGACGTCGTCCGCCGCCACCAGCCCGAGATCGTGATCACCGGCAACTTCCGGGACACCTTCGGACCGGGAGCGCTCAACCAGGCCGACCACATGGCCGTCGGCAGGGCGGTGCTCGACGGCGTCCGTGACGCGGGCAACCGGTGGGTGTTCCCCGAGCAGCTCATCGACGGCCGTGAGAAGTGGGGCGACGTGCGGCAGGTCTGGGCGGCCGGGTCACCGGAGTCGCGCCACGGCGTCGACACCACCGACACCTTCGACCTGGGGGTCGCGTCGCTCTCGGCCCACCGGGCCTACATCGACGGCCTGGGCTGGCCGGACTTCGACGAGCGGGAGATGCTCGAGGGTTTCGGCCGACAGACGGGCAGCCGCATGGGCGTGGGCTTCGCGGCGCCGTTCGAGGTCTACTCGCTCACCTGGGGCGGTGGCGACGAGGAGCTCTGAGCCAGCCGCGCCCCTTGCCCTCCGCTGATCGCGGGTCCTAGGTTCGCTGGATCCCTTGTGGAGGGACGCACTCGGGATCGCCGCCCCCCGGCACCTCTCCCGGTCCCAGGAGGCACCACCATGTCGAGCCCCTCCGACCAGAGTTCCCGCCGCGCCGCCCTCGACGTCGACCGCCGGCGGTTCCTCGAGGGCGTGAGTGCCGTCGCCGGCCTCGCCGCCGTCTCCACCCTCCCGGTCGACCGCGCCGCCGCCGCCGTACGACCGCGGGGTGGCGGCTACCCGTTCCGCCTCGGAGTGGCCTCGGGGGACCCGACCCCCGACGGCGTCGTGCTGTGGACGCGGCTGGCGCCGCAACCGTTCGAGGTGCGAGGCGGCATGCCCGGGGTTCCCGTCGGCGTGGACTGGAAGCTCGCCGAGCACGCCTCCATGCGTGGCGTGGTCCGCGCCGGACGAGCGCTCGCGATGCCGCAGCTCGCGCACTCGGTCCACGTCGAGCTGGAGGGGCTGGAGCCGGACCGCGAGTACTTCTACCAGTTCAGCTACGGCGGCGACCTCTCGACGGTCGGTCGCACCCGGACGGCTCCCCTGCCCGGCGCCGAGCTGCGCAGTCTCAGGTTCGCCTTCGCCTCGTGCCAGGCCTGGCAGGACGGCTACTACTCGGCGTACCGGCACCTGGCCGAGGAGGACCTCGACGTCGTCCTGCACCTGGGCGACTACGTCTACGAGGGCGCCATCCCCGAGAACGGCGGCAACCGGAACCGTGGTGTGCCTGCCGTGGCACGCCGCGCCCCGCACAACCTCCGTGAGTGGCGGGCACGGTACGCCCTGTACAAGACCGACAAGGACCTGCAGCGAGCGCACGCCCGGTTCCCCTGGATGGTCACCTGGGACGACCACGAGGTCGTCAACGACTACGCGGCCGACCAGTCGCAGTACACCGGAGACGTCAGCCGCCTGCGCGCGAACGCCTACCAGGCGTACTACGAGCACCAACCGCTCCGGGCGCGTTCCATCCCGCGGGGAGAGCACCTGCGCCTCCACCGACGGGTCGGGTTCGGCAGCCTGGCGAAGTTCCACATCATCGACGGACGTCAGTACCGCGACGTGCCCCCGTGCGGCTGGGGCGAGGCGTCGGCGTGCGAAGCGGCCTACGACCCCTCGATCAGCATGCTGGGGCAACGGCAGGAGCGCTGGTTGTACGACGGCCTGGAGAGGTCGAGGACACGGTGGGACGTGCTGGCCAACAACGTGATGATGGCCAGGCTGGAACACGACGGCCCGCGACGGTGACCGGTTGTGGCACGACGCCTGGGACGGGTTCCCGGCGGCCCGGAACCGGGTCACCTGGCGCTTCGCGAAGGCCGACGTCCGCAACCCGGTGGTGATCACGGGTGACTGGCACTCGACGTTCGTCAACGACATCAAGCAGAACTTCGACCGCCCGGACTCGCCCGTCGTAGCCACGGAGTTCGTCGGGACCTCGATCTCCACCAACGGTGACGGCCCGGTGTACGGCCCCTACTACGGGCCGATGATCAAGTTCAACCCGCACATCAAGTTCTTCGACGGGGACCGTCGTGGCTACGTCCGCTGCACGGTGACCCCGGACCAGTGGCGTACCGACCTGCGGATGGTCAGGTCCGTGAGCCGTCCGGACGCACCGTCGTACACACTGGCGTCGTTCGTGGTCGAGGACGGCAAGCCCGGCGCCCAGCGGGTCTGACCGGGCGGGTCCGACGGGTCAGGACCGCTGGTCGTACCTGTCCACGATGGCCTGCGCCCGCCGGCGGATCTCGGGGAGCGCCTCGTACAGGTACCGCCCTGGGCAGGCGGTGTCGTTGGTGTCGCGGTGCCCGTCGATCGCCGGCAGCCGGACCTCCTCACCCGCGGGGAACCGGTCGCTGCCCTGCGAGGTCACGGTGACGCGGCCCTTGACCCTCCGGTCGTGCCGGTCGAGCTTCCACGCGGCCAGCGCGGCGACCGCCGCGAGGACGTCACGGTTCGGCCTGGTCGTCTCGAAGTTGCCGATGACGGCGATGCCGCTGGACGTGCTGTTGAAGCCCAAGGTGTGAGCGCCGCGGACCAGCCGCCGCGGACCCCCTGCGCGGCCGACCCAGGTCCGTCCGAACCGGTCGACGAGGAAGTTGTAGCCGATGTCCGACCAGCCGAGGTTGTGGGTGTGGTAGCGGTACATGCCCCGGATCAGCCCGGCGACGTCCCGCCTCCGGTAGCTGTTGCTGTTCACGGTGTGGTGCACGTGCACCTGGCGGATCGAGTCGTTGTAGGTGATGTTCCGAGGCCGCCAGCTCCGTTCCGCGCCCCAGTCACCCCGTCGCCGGAACTCCGGGCGCGGGGCGTGGTCCCGCCGCCGGTCGGCCCTGCGGCCGCCGGCGTCCGTGCGCTGCGCCGAGAGGCTCGACAGGCCGCGCACCCGGGCCGGGTGGAGCAGCACGATGGTGAGGCCCTCGGGCCGGGCGCCGCCCACCTCCACCTGGACGCCGTCGGCGTCCCCGATCCACACCAGGTCGGTGCCCGCGACGTGCGCCGCTGCGTCCTCGGACGACCGGTCCGGGAGGTCGTGCAGATTCGGCAGGGGTTGCCACTCGCCCCACTGCCCGTCGCGGCGCGACCGGATGCGGATCCGGGGGGCGCGCGGGTTGCTGGTCCAGGTCAGGGCCACCATCGAGTGGGTGGACGTGGGCAGCTGCTCGGTCTGCCACCGCCCGTCACCGAGGGCGGCCAGGCCTCGGTCGTCGACGGGGATGTCCAGGGAGTCCACGCCGTACCCGGCATGCGACGACAGCACGAGGGCTCCAGGGTCGTCCGTGCCGTCGCTGCCCCGAGCGAGCCGCCCGAGCCCGACGCCGGCTCCGACGAACGCGAGCGCCCCTCCTGCCAGGACCTTCAAGACCGGTCGTCGTGGGAGCGGGTCGTTCGAGACATCGTCCGCCGTCACGTCGCCTCCTTCGTCACACCAGCATCACCAGCACCACTGTCGCACGCACGCGTCCGCCGAGGCTGCTTGTGCGGGCACGGCGGGTCGGCTCGCTGAGACGGCCGGCGCTATCTGTACAACATGAGTGGCCTTTGACGGATGGTGATTTCTGCGGAGCGCTGCGCGGCCGGGGCGACTGCCCGACTTCCGTGATCATCGGTGCACCCAAGGCCGCGACCACCGCGCTGCACGCGGCGCTGGCCAGGCACCCGGAGCTGTACCTGAGCCCGCGAGTCGTTCGACCAGTGGCGTCACCACCGCGACGGCGAGTCCTTCCACTCCCGCCGGCAGGTCGGCGCGGAGACCGCCGGTGCCGGGTCAGTCCGAACGTTGCGCAGCGGACGGGTCGGCGGCTGCACGGGTTCGGCGACCCGGAGCGGCCCGCGCCGGGGGCACCTCCGTAGGATCAGCTGCCCCCCGTCCGACAGGAGCTCCCGTGCGCCGTCCCTCCGCCGCCGCCGCTCTCGCCGTCGTGCTCGTGGGCGCAGCTTGCGGGGGTGACCCAGGCACCAACCCCGACGCATCCGCCGGCGACCGGCCGGTGCTCGCGATCAGCGCGATCCCCGACCAGGACCCCGACGCGCTCGCCGAGCGGGAGGAGGGCCTGGCGGGCCACCTGTCCGGTGTGCTCGACGTCGAGGTCGACTACGTCCCGGTCACCGACTACGCCGCGTCGGTGAGCCTCTTCCGGTCCGGCGACCTCGACATGGTGTTCTACGGCGGGCTGACCGGCGTGCAGGCACGACGGCAGACCCCGGGCGCGACCCTGCTCGCGCAGCGGGACATCGACGCCCGGTTCCGCAGCGTGTTCATCGCCCACGCCGGCAGCGGGATCGAGCCGGTCGAGGTCGCCGCCGGGCTGACCGCGTTCCGCGGGAGGCGCTTCACGTTCGGCAGCGAGTCCTCCACCTCCGGGCGGCTGATGCCGGAGTACTTCCTGGTGGACGCCGGCCTGGACAGCGCCTCCGACTTCGCCGGAGAGCCCGGTTACTCCGGCTCGCACGACACGACCATCGACCTCGTCGAGGCCGGGTCCTACGACGGCGGGGTCCTCAACGTGCAGGTCTGGCAGGCCCGGAGGGAGGCGGGGACCGTCGACCTCGACGAGGTGGTCGAGGTCTGGACGACGCCGACCTACCACGACTACCACTGGGTCGCCGGACCCCAGGTCGACGACCGGTTCGGTGACGGTTTCACCGAGGAGCTCCGGGAGGCGCTGTTGTCCCTCGACGGCTCGACCCCGGAGGAGGAGGACGTCCTCGAGGCCTACGGCGCGGAGGCGGTGATCCCCACGGAGGCGGCCGACTACGACGAGATCGAGGAGATCGGCCGCGCGTTGGGGCTCGTCTCCGGATGACGACCCCGGCGCGCGCGGCTGCGGTCGCGCTCCGCTCGGTGTCGGTGTCGTACGCCGGGCGGCCGGCGTTGACCGACGTCGACCTGACCGTCCGGACCGGCGAGCGGGTAGCCCTGGTCGGACCCAGCGGGGCGGGCAAGTCGACCCTGCTGGGAGTGATCACCGGGTCGGTCCGCCCGGACGCCGGGGAGGTCGAGGTCCTGGGCGAGAGGCTGTCCGACCTCGACGCCGGCGCGCTGCGCGCCGTACGCCGCCGCATCGGCACCATCCACCAGCGGCTGCACCTGGTGGGTCGGCTCCGCGTCGTGCACAACGTCAACGCGGGCCACCTCGGGCGCTGGTCCTCGTGGGAGGCGCTGTCGTCGCTGGTGCGCCCACGCGACGTGGCGACCGCGCGCCGAGCGCTCGACCTCACCGGCATGGCGGACAAGCTGCTGGCCCGGACCGACGAGCTCTCCGGCGGTGAGCAGCAGCGGGTCGCCCTGGCGCGGGTGCTGGTGCAGGACCCCGACCTCGTGCTCGCCGACGAGCCGGTGTCCAGCCTGGACCCGGCTCGTGCCGACGAGGTGATGCGGCTGCTCTGCGAGACCGTCGCCACCCCGGCCCGGACCCTGCTGGTGAGCCTCCACGACTTCGAGCTCGCGGTCCGCCGCTGCGACCGCGTCGTCGGCGTCCGGGACGGACGGGTCCGGTTCGACCTGCCGGCTGCCCAGGTCGACGGCCGCCTGCGCGACCAGCTGTACTCCCTCGACCGGGCATGACCGGGCTCGGGACCATCGCCTCGCTCGAGGCGTCCGGGGCTCCTCCGACCCTCGAACCACCGCGACCGCCTCGCCGCCGGGCACCGCGCCGCGTCGGCGGCCGGCTGTGGCTGGCGCTCTGGGCGGTGGCGGTGCTGTGGTCGGCGGCGTCGTTCCTGAGGGGCCGCGACGGCGTGCTCAATCCCGACGGCTTCCCGGCGCTCGGGACGTTCTGGGCGACCGCCGTACGGCCCGACACGTCGCCGGACTTCCTCCGCGAGACGGTGGACGCGGCGGTCACGACCGTCGCGTTCGGCGTCCTGGGGACGCTGCTCTCGATCGCGCTGGGGATGCTCCTCGCGCCGCTGATGAGCCAGACGTGGTGGATGTCGGCGTCCGGGGCGCGCCGGTCCCGGTGGCTCAGCACAACCGGGCTGCTGCTCACCCGCGCCACCCTCGCGCTGCCCCGCGGCGTGCACGAGGCGGTGTGGGGGCTGCTGCTGCTCAGCGTCCTCGGGCGCGACCCGCTCGTGGGCGTTCTCGCGATTGCGATCCCCTTCGGCGCGATCACCGCGAAGGTCTACTCCGAGCTGCTCGACGAGGCCGACCACAGGCCGTACGAGGCGCTGCGCGCAGCGGGGGCAGGTCGAGCACCGGCGCTGTTCTACGGCTTGCTCCCCGGACTCCTCCCCGCCGCCACGTCCTACGCCTTCTACCGCCTGGAGTGCTCGATCCGCTCCGCGGTGATCCTCGGCATGATCGGCGCGGGCGGTCTGGGGCTGCAGCTGAGTCTCAGCTTCCAGGGCCTCCAGTACGCCGAGATGTGGACCTCGCTCTACGCGCTGATCCTCCTCGGGGCGCTCATCGACCGCTGGGGCGTCGTGCTGCGGCGCGGCACCGCTCGCGGCCGGTGGCCGCTGTCAGCGGCGACGGTCGCGGTGCTGACCGTCCTCTCCGTGTGGCGCCTGGGTCCCGACCTCTCCCGGTGGTGGTCGGGCCGGACCGGGGAGCTCCTCGGCCGGCTCGGGGACGACTTCCTGCCGCCGCGTCTCCCGGACGGTGGCTGGGACGAGCTGCTCCGGCGCTCGGTCGAGACCGTGCAGATGTCGGTGGTCGCGATCAGCCTCGCGAGCGTCCTCGGCCTCTGCGTCTGCCTGCTGGCCGCGCGCGGCGGGACCTCGCCGCTCCGTGTCGTCCTCGGGTGGGCCGCACGTCAGCTGCTGCTCGTGACCCGGGCGATCCCGCCTCCGGTGTGGGCGCTGCTGGTGCTCTTCGTGCTCTTCCCCGGCCCCTTGCCGGGCGCGGTGGCACTCGGCGTCTACACCTTCGGGATCCTGGGGCGGCTGTTCGCCGAGGTCGTCGAGGAGCTCGACCGCCGGCCGCAGGACGGGCTCACCGCGCTGGGAGCGACTCCCCTCACCGCCTTCGCGTACGCCGCGGTTCCGGGCGCGCTCGGGCAGCTGATCGCCTACAGCCTCTACCGCTGGGAGGTGACCGCCAGGGAGACCGTCATCGTGGGGGTGGTCGGAGCCGGCGGCTTGGGACGGCTGCTCGAGGAGCAGCGCGCCGCGTTCGACTTCCCCGCCATGACCAGCACCGTGCTGGCCCTCGTGGCGGTCTGCGTGGTGGTGGACCTCCTCAGCCTCGCGGTGCGGACGTCCCTGCGCTGATCCGGGCCCGGTCACGGGTCCCGGTCGGTGCCAGGCGGCGTGGGCGCCTCGAGGCCGAAGCGCACTCCGACCATCCGGAGGCCGAAGCACAGCACCGCGCCCGTGAGCGCCGCCGCCAGGTCGGACGCTCCCAGCTCGGCACCGGCCACCACGAGGAGAGCGCCGAGCAGTGCCGGGATCGCGTAGAGCTCGCTGCGCAGCACGACCGGGATCCGGCCGATCAGGACGTCGCGGACGGTGCCGCCGCCCACCGCAGTCACCGCGCCGAGGATCACCGCCTGCCCGAGTCCGGCATCGAGATCAAGGGCTCTCGACGCCCCGGTGACGGCGAACAGACTCAGGCCCGCCGCGTCCAGCACCGTGATCGCAGGGGTGAGCCGTTCCAGGAGCCGGCCGAACACGAAGGCCACGAGGCCGCCGCTCGCCGCGACCGTGAGGTAGCGCCAGTCGTCGAACGTCGCCGGCGGGAGCGAGCCCAGCAGCACGTCCCGGAGGATGCCCCCACCGAGAGCCGTGATCATCCCCAGGGTGACGACGCCGACGATGTCGAGCTTGGCCGCCTGGAGCGCCGTGAGCGCGCCGTTCAACGCGAAGGCGAAGACCCCGGTCAGGTCGAGCGCCAGGAACAACGGGGAGGTCGGGTCCATCAGCCATGTCTCCCGAGTCCGAGCCGTACGGGCTCAATGGCTCCCTGTCGGACTCGAACCAACGACCCTCCGGGTACGTGTTCTATCAGGTGAGGGCGTTGCGATGGAGCCGCGTGGCGTCGTTCGGGCGTGCGGGATGAGCGCCGTCGTGCTCGTCCTCCTCGTCGTGCTCGGCGTCATGCGGCTCTCGGCCTGGCTCGTCGTCGAGCTGCGGACCGCGCCGTGGATCGCCGAGCAGCCGCCGGCGGAGACGCCGACCCAGGGCTCGTACGTCCGAGGCGCCTGATGGGTCTTGTCCTTCGTGCGGCTCGATGCGGCTCAGCCGGAAGCGTCCCGCGGCTGGAGGCTGACAGCAGCGCCCCCGCCGACCCGGAGGTCAGCGGGGGCGCCTGTCGTAACCCGGTGACGAACCAGTCCCCCCAGTGCCCCCGAGCTGTTCCCCCTGCGCCCTACACGGTCAACGACTCGGGACTCGTGGGGTCACGTGGGCGTCGGGACGGATCGTGTGCCTACGGGACAGGCGCTGCAGGCCCCTCCGGGTGGCTCCGGACAGGAGGAACGCCGGGGACCCCTGACGGGTCACCCGGCGCGACGGTGCTCCCCCGGTTGGACTCGAACCAACAACCCTCCGGTTAACAGCCGAATGCTCTGCCAATTGAGCTACAGGGGATGGGCGGGCCGTGACCCGCGCGGATCAGGGTAGCAAGCGTCGCAGGCCACCCGCACGCTGACCCGCACCTCGGGGAGGAGCGTCCCGAGCGTCCCCTGGGCAGCGGCGGGGCGTCGTCGGCGCTCAGCGTCCGAGCGACTCCTTCGCCTCACCGAGCGCGACGTCTGTTGCCGCCGCCACGACGGCGTCCTCGGGGTCGATGCCGGCGTCGAACTCGAACGACCAGGTCAGCTCGTCGCCCCCGGACGGTGACCGACGCGCCACGACGGTGAACCCCCGCTTCCCCACGACCGGGACCCGTCGCTGCAGGACGATGCTCGCGTCGACCCGCTCGCGGACCAGCGGCACCAGCCTCCCCGGCTCCGGGACCTGGTACGTCGACGTCGCGACCTGCTCGCCGTAGTCCCGCACCGCCTCGACGCGCAGGGTCGTGCTGTCGCGGTCCCAGTCCGCCCGTTGCACCTCCTCCCAGCGGAGTCGGAGCAGCTCGGCGCCGTCGTCGACGGCGTACAACCGCTCGCGGGTCGCCAGCAGCCAGGTCCCGTCGCTGGTCTGCGCCGCGGCCAGCACCTTCTCGCCCGGGACGACGGCGGCGAGCGCGTCGCGCGGCGCACCTCCGTCGCTCCGGCGCAGCCCCCTCACGGAGTCACGCCGATGGCCCGCTCCCGCAGGGTCCGGCGGTGGCTCTCGACAGCGACGAGCTCACCGAACATCCGGTTGTAGGCGGCTGCCTCCTCCACCGGGTTGGTCCGCTGCAGCTTGGACTTCAGCTGGGCGATCCGACGCAGCGCGGTCAGCTCCTGCAGCCGCAGCACGTGCTGCAGGGCGTACGCCGGGTCGGGCTCGCGGAGCAGCGGCTCGACGGCGAGCGCGTTGACGGCCTGCACGACCGCGCCGCCCACCTCGTCGCTCTGCTCGGTGCCGTCCTCGGCCGTCACCAGGTCCCGGAGCTTGCCGACCCACACCTCGCCTGCGACGTTCCCCGGCCCGCCGAGCGCCGTGACCGCGTCCCAGACTGCGCGGTACACCGGGTGGCTGAAGTCGTTGTCCCCGAGGTCGCCGACGACACCGGACATCACCCCCGGGTGCTGAACCACGAGCTTGAGGGTCTCGCGCTCGAGCTGGAAGCGCGGGTCGCGGAGGTCCGGCAGCGGTCGCGTGGTCGGAGGGACCGGCTGTCCGGGACCCGGTGCTCCCGGTGCCGCCGGCGCCCCTGGTGCTCCCACGGGGCGCTGGGAGCTCGTCGCCGGACGTGCCGGCTGGCCGGCTGCCCGGCGTACCTCTGCCCGCGCCTCCTCGACCTCGACGCCGATCATCCCGGCGAGCTCCCGCGCGAAGCCGTCGACCTTCGACTTGTCGCGGATGCTCGACACCAGCCGCGCCGCCTCGCGCAGCGCGTCCACCCGGCCGTCCGCGCGGTCGAGGTCGTAGCGGGACAGCACGTTGCCGAGCACGAACCGGTACAGCGGCGTGCGCCGGGCGACCAGCTCACGGACCGCGGCGTCACCGGAGCGGAGCCTCAGGTCGCACGGGTCCAGACCGTCGGGCTCGATCGCGACGTAGGTCTGCCCGGCGAACTGCTGGTCGCTGCCGAACGCGCGGAGCGCGGCCTTCTGGCCCGCCTCGTCGCCGTCGAAGGTGAAGACCACCTCGCCCCGGAACTCCTCGTGGTCGTGCAGCAGCCGCCGCAGCACCCGGCCGTGGTCCTCGCCGAAGGCGGTGCCGCAGGTCGCGACGGCGATCGTGACCCCCGCGAGGTGACAGGCCATCACGTCGGTGTAGCCCTCGACGACGACGGCCCGGCCCTTGCTGGCGATGTCGCGGCGCGCGAGGTCGAGCCCGTAGAGCACGGTGCTCTTCTTGTAGAGCGGGGTCTCGGGGGTGTTGAGGTACTTGGCGTCGATGCGGTCGTCCTCGAGGACCCGGCGGGCGCCGAACCCGATGGTCTCCCCCGACGGCTCGCGGATCGGCCACACCAGCCGGCCCCGGAACCGGTCGTAGTGCCCGCGCTGCCCCTGCGCCACCAGCCCGGCGGTGACGAGCTCGGTGTCGGTGAAGCCCTTCTGGCGCAGGTGGCGGTACGCCGCGTCGCCGTCCTTGGGGGCGAAGCCGACGCCGAAGCGCTCGGCGGCCTCGCGGTCGAAGCCGCGGGAGGAGAGGAACTGTCGCGCGGGAGCGGCGTCCGGGCTCCCGAGGAGGTCCGCGTAGAGCTCGGCGGCAGCGCGGTGGGCCGCGACGAGCCGCTGCCGGGAGGGGCCGTCGCGGCGGGACACTCCGTCGCCGGCGTGCCCACCCTCGGCGTACCGCAGCTGCACGCCGGTGCGGTCGGCGAGGTGCTCGACGGCCTGGCTGAAGCCGAGCCCGTCGTGCTTCATGACGAAGCCGATGGCGTCGCCGCCCTCCCCGCAGCCGAAGCAGTACCACCCGCGCTCGGGGCGGACGTGGAAGGACGGCGTCTTCTCGTCGTGGAACGGGCAGAGGCCCTTGTAGGCGCCGCCGCCCGCCGGCTTCAGCGTCACGTAGTTGCCGACGATCTCCACCAGGTCGGCGCGCTCGCGGACCAGGGCGATGTCGTCGTCGCGGATGAGTCCGCTCCGCCCCGACCGCTCCGCCACGCAGGTGAGTCTATGACTGCGCGGGGCCGGGCCCGGTCGCTCCTGCACACCCCCGCCGAGCCGCCCCTCGTGCCCGGTCGAGCCGCCCCTGGTGACCGGTCGAGCCGCCCCTCGTGACGGTCAGAGCCGTGCGTGCCAGGCGTCGGCCGAGGCATCGGTCAGGTGCGCGACCTGGTCGACGACGACCCGCAGCCGGCCTGCGTCGTCCGGTGCCGCGCGGAAGTCAGCGCGGAACTGCGGCATCAGCGACTCCGGCGCCCGAGCGAGGATCGCCGCGACCAGCTCGGCGACCACGGTGCGCTGGTGCCCGAGCGCCTCCAGGTGGTCCCCCGCCCGCATGACGAGGTGCGCCGCCACCCCCTTGAGGACGACGATCTCCAGGAGCGTGTCGCGGGGCACGACGAGGTCGGCGCCGTAGCGCTGCAACGGCCCGGGGCCGTACGTCGCCCGGGTCGCCGCCGTGACAGCGACGCAGAAGCGCCCGATCAGCCGCGAGGTCAGGTTCTTGAGCCCCGCCAGCGCCGTCCGGCTCCCGTCGTACGTCGGTCGGGGCCAGTGGTCGAGCGCGAGGAGTCGTCCGAGCGCCTCGTCGAGCTCGTCGGCTGGAGCATCGGGGAGGTACCACGCCTGTGCGGTGACCCACAGCTCGGCCCGCAACCCGCGGTCGCGCAGCCACCCGAGGTCGATGCGACCCGCCACCACGCCGTCCTCGACGTCGTGCACGGAGTACGCGACGTCGTCCGACAGGTCCATGACCTGCGCTTCCAAGCAACGCCGACGAGGAGGCGCGCCGGACCGAAGCCAGTCGAAAACCGGCCGGTCGTCGTCGTACACCCCGAACTTCCGGCCGGACCCGACCGCGGCCGGACCCGCGGCGGCCTCGCCGCGCGACCAGGGGTACTTGGTGGCGGCATCGAGCGTCGCGCGCGTGAGGTTGAGGCCGGCGCTGCGGCCGTCGTCGGCGACGGTCTTAGCCTCGAGCCGGGTGAGGATCCGCAACGTCTGGGCGTTCCCCTCGAACCCGCCGGCCGGACCCGCGAGCTCGTCGAGCGCGCGTTCGCCGTTGTGCCCGAACGGCGGGTGGCCGAGGTCGTGGGCGAGCGCGGCGGTCTCGACGACGTCGGGGTCGCAGCCGAGCTGGCGCGCGAGGTCCCGCGCGACCTGGGCGACCTCGAGGGAGTGGGTCAGCCGGTTGCGGACGAAGTCGTCGCTGTGCGGGCCGACGACCTGCGTCTTGGCCGCCAGCCGTCGCAGCGCCGCGCTGTGCAGCACCCGCGCGCGGTCGCGCTCGAAGGCCGTGCGGAGCGGGTCCTTGCGCGGCTCGTCGACCCATCGGTCACGGGCCGCGTCGTCGTAGGTCGTCCCGGCCATCGCCGCGACCCTACCGAGCGCAGGGGGCGGTCCGGACGGGCAACCTCCCGCGGGACGGCCCCGCGGATGCCCCTCCGTGACCCGGCTGCCCGTCCGTCGGGTCCCTCCGGTCGGCGGTCAGAAGACGGCGACGTGCACGTGGTCGTAGTGGTTGGCGGTCGTGGAGCCGCGGTCCTCCATGTAGCGCCACCCCGAGGAGGCCTGCTCAGGGGTCCAGATGCGCTGCGCCCAGATGATGTCGCGGACGCCGAGCGTGCCGGCGTTGGCCAGGACGTAGTCGGCGACGGCCTGACCGAGGGCGGAGTCGGTGATCATGAAGTCGATGGCCCGGCCGTCGATGTGCTCCCCGTGGGGGTCGTAGCCGCCGTACGTGGTGAGCGCCGGGAAGGCCGCACACACCGCTCGGTAGAGGCGGACCGCGCTCGAGGTGAGGCCGGACTCGATCGTCGAGCCGTCGGGGCAGTAGTCACCCGAGACACCGCTCGTCGTCGACGTCGCGCTCGAGGTCTCCTCGGGCTCGGGCTCGGGCTCCGGCGGCGCCGGCTTGCGCTCGGCGAGGTACTCGGCCTCCACCCAGCGTGCCACCGTGACCGTGCGGGTGTCCCGGCGGTCGCCCTTGCCTGCGGCCGGGACCTCCCGCTCGACCACGACCTCGGCCCAGCCGCGGTAGGTCTGCCCGGTCACCCCGAGACGCTCCCCCCGCGGGACGGCTCGTGCCTCCGGCGCCTTCGGATCGGCGTGGACGCGCAAGGTGAGTGCCTTGGTGGCGAACTCGTGGTCGACGGCGGTCGGCTGCAGCACCACGCGCTTGGCGGTCGCCAGCGGTCGGATCCCGGTGCGGCTCGCCGCCCGGCTGATGCTCCGGGACACCTGCGCCGTCCGGAGGGAGAGCTCGACAGGGGCCGCCGCAGCGGGGGTCGGCTCGAGCTCGGGGTCCCGTTCGCTGATTTCGAGGGCGACGAGTGTCCCTGCCAGGGACAGCGCGAACACGGCCGGACCGGCCACGCGGGCGGCGTTCCTCCGGCGTGCAGCCTTGTGACGTGCTGCCCGGTGGGAGCCGTCCTCGGGGGTCGTCGGCGTCTCCTGGGGTCCGGTGGCGACGTGCTTGTGGGCGTGCTCGTGGGCGTTCCGTCGGGCGTGAGCCATCGAGGAATCACTCCTGTTCCTGCGTCGGGTGCGACGAAGCGGCGTCAGGTCGAAGGGCCGAGTAGAGCATGAAGATCACGAGAAGGTCACATCGGGATCCACAGGTGTGCACCGTTTCACAGCGGCGCGTCGTGCAAACCCGCCGGTCTAGCGGGGCTCGGGAGGGATGTTTGGGCGCCGGTTCCCCATGGGATGTCGGCTTGTTGGCACTCCCCACGGCAGGTGACCCGTGGGGAGTGCCGAGGTGCCTGCATCCCTTGGGGAACCGGCGGCGCGGCTCACCCGCCCGAGCCCGAGGCGACGTCTTCGACCGGCCCCGCACCGCCGTGCTCCCGGCTGTCGAGCCACCCCTCCGGCAGGACGACGCGGCGCGGGCTGCCCTGTCGACCGCGCGGCCGCCCGAGCTCCGACACCGGGAACCGTTCCTCCGGGTCCAGCCCGCTGAGCAGGGCGTCCATGCCTGCCAGCGTCGTGACGAGCGCGAGGTCGCGGCGGACGTCACCACCGACGGCGAACCCCTTGAGGTACCACGACACGTGCTTGCGGAACTCCTTGCAGCCGCGCTCCTCGCCCTGGTGCTGCACGAGCAGCTCCGCGTGGCGACGCATCACCGCCGCGACCTCGCCCAGCGTCGGCAGCGTCGCGACGGAGTCCCCCGCGAAGGCGGCCGCGAGGTCCCGGAAGAGCCAGGGCCGCCCGAGGCACCCGCGACCCACGACGACTCCGGCGGCACCGGTCTGGTCCACCATCCGCACCGCGTCGCCGGCCTCCCAGACGTCGCCGTTGCCGAGCACCGGGATGTCGACGGCCGCCGCGAGCTCCCCGATCGCGTCCCAGTCGGCGACCCCGGAGTACGCCTGCGCGACCGTCCGCCCGTGCAGCGCGATCGCCGCGCAGCCGGTGTCCGCAGCGACCCGGCCGGCATCGAGGTAGGTCAGGTGGTCCTCGTCGATGCCCTTGCGCGTCTTCATCGTCACCGGCACGCCGTACGCCGACGCGGCGCTCACCGCGGCGCTCAGGATCTCGCCGAGCAGCCCCTGCTTCCACGGCAGCGCTCCCCCGCCGCCGCGCCGGGTGACCTTCGGGACCGGACAGCCGAAGTTGAGGTCGACGTGGTCGACCCCGTGCTCGGCGCAGAGGATCTCCGTCGCCTTGCCGACGTACGCCGGGTCGGTGCCGTAGAGCTGGACCGACCGGGTGGTCTCGGTCTCGTCGAAGGTGAGCATCGAGAGCGTCACCTCGTCGCGCTCCACGAGCCCGCGGCTGGTGATCATCTCGCAGACGTAGAGACCGGCCCCCTGCTCGGCGCAGAGCCGCCGGTACGCGGCATCGGTGATCCCCGCCATCGGCGCGAGCACGACCGGCGTGGCGACGTGCAGCGGGCCGAGGGTCAGGCCCGGGTGGGGTGACCGCGCCGCGACGGGGGTCGGGACGGTCACCGGTCAGCCCCCGCTGCGGGACCGCCCGCGGCCGCCGTCCCGACCGGGGGTGACGACCTTGCCGTGCCACTCGATCGGTGTGACGTCCTCGGACGGCCGGTAGCTGACGCCCTCGAGCGACCCCCTGTCCGGGGAGAGGAACACCAGGCAGGTCTGGAACCGCGACCCCGGCGCGAACCCCACGGGCAGCGCCTCGGTCGGGCACTTCGCGAAGGCCGAGGTGAACCGCACCGGGGGCAGCAGCGTGTTCTCCCCGCTGATCCCCCACAGCGGCACCGGGACGTCACCGAGCCGGCGCTCGCCGACGTTGCGCACCGTCACGCGGACGTAGTAGTAGTTCGCCTTCTTCTGGTACGCGTCGGTCAGGTTGAACCCCGCGAGGTCGGCCAGGCTCCCCTTGGTCGCGGAGTCGACGGTGAGGGCCAGCACCGTGCCGGCCGTTCGCTTCGGCGACTTCTTCCCCGGTCCGGCCCGCTCGACCTCGTGGGCGACCCGGGCCGTGTCGCCGAAGGAGAGCCGCGCGCCGAGGTCGGTCAGGGTGACCCCGGGCGGGACCTCGACGTCGGTCGTCGGCGTGGACGAGGGCGCCGAGGACCCGCGCGAGGTCGGTGAGCCCGAGGACCCGTCACCGGGCGGCTGGTCGCCGTCCGCGCGGCAGCCGACCAGCGCCAGGCCGGCGACGAGCACCAGCGTCGTCCACCGAGCCGCCGTGCCCGAACGCGCCGGGGACACCGAGGTCAGCACCCGAGGAGACGCTCGGCGAACCAGCCGCGCACCTGTGCGAGACCGACGCGCTCCTGGCGCATCGAGTCCCGTTCGCGGACGGTGACGGCGTCGTCCTCCAGGGTCTCGAAGTCGACGGTGAGGCAGTACGGCGTACCGATCTCGTCCTGGCGCCGGTAGCGCCGCCCGATCGCACCGGCGTCGTCGAACTCCACGTTCCAGTGTCGTCGCAGCTCCGCGGCCACGTCCCGCGCCTTCGGGGTGAGGTCGGTGTTCCGCGACAGCGGCAGCACCGCGACCTTCACCGGGCTGAGCCGCGGGTCGAGCCGCAGGACCGTCCGCTTGTCGACGCCGCCCTTGGTGTTCGGCGCCTCGTCCTCGGCCCAGGCGTCGACGAGGAACGTCATGAGGCTGCGGGAGAGCCCGGCCGCCGGCTCGATGACGTACGGCGTGTAGCGCTCGTTGGCCGCCTGGTCGTAGTAGGTCAGGTCGACCCCGGAGTGCTTGCTGTGGGTGCTCAGGTCGAAGTCGGTGCGGTTGGCGATGCCCTCGAGCTCACCCCACTCCGAGCCGGCGAAGGCGAAGCGGTACTCGATGTCGACGGTGCGCTTGGAGTAGTGCGACAGCTTCTCCTGCGGATGCTCGAAGTGACGCAGGTTCTCCTTGCGGATGCCGAGGTCGACGTACCACTGGGTGCGCTCGTCGATCCAGTGCTGGTGCCACTCCTCGTCGGTCCCGGGGACGACGAAGAACTCCATCTCCATCTGCTCGAACTCACGGGTGCGGAAGATGAAGTTGCCCGGGGTGATCTCGTTGCGGAAGCTCTTGCCGATCTGGGCGATGCCGAACGGCGGCTTGCGCCGCGACGACGTCACGACGTTGAGGAAGTTGAGGAAGATGCCCTGCGCGGTCTCGGGCCGCAGGTAGTGCAGCCCCGAGTCGTCCTCGACCGGCCCCAGCCAGGTCTTGAGCAGGCCCGAGAACTGCCGGGGCTCGGTCCACGCACCGCGGGTGCCGCAGTTGGGACAGGCGAGCGTGGCGAGGTCGATGTCGTCGGGGTTCTCGCTGCGCCCGCTCTTCCTCGCCTTCTTCTCGGCGGCCTCCTCCTGCAGGTGGTCGGCGCGGAACCGCTTGTGGCACGCCTGGCACTCGGTGAGCGGGTCGCTGAAGGTGTCGACGTGGCCGCTGGCCTCCCAGGTCTGGCGCGGCAGCACGACGCTGGAGTCGAGGCCGACGACGTCCTCGCGCGACTGCACCATCGCCCGCCACCACTGGCGCTTGATGTTCTCCTTGAGCTCGACACCGAGCGGGCCGTAGTCCCACGCAGAGCGCGTGCCGCCGTAGATCTCGCCGCACGGGTACACGAACCCCCGACGCTTGGCGAGGCTCACGACGTTGTCGATGACAGCACCGGGCTTCGAGGACTGGGACATCGGGTCCTTCCTGGCTCCGCCGGCTGGCTGACGGCGTGCGAACGATTGCGGCGAGGACTGCTGAGCGGGCGCTGAGCGGGGATCAGGGTATCCCGGTCGTCGGTTCCCCCGGTCGCACGGTCTCGTAGGCGCTCGGCTCGTCCAGCGCACGCCCCAGCAGCGCCCAGGCCCGGACCTTGACCTCGTACGCCGAGAGCGCGCGGCGGTAGGCACCGGGCCCCTCCCACGACGTCTGGAGCAGCCAGAGCTCGGGGTCGTCGACGTTGCGACCGACCCCTCCGCCGACGTACCCGCGCTGCCGGGCAAGCACGGCGTGGGCGTCCTCCAGCCCGGTCCTGAAGTCGTCTGCCTCCGCCAGAGGCACGCGGAAGCGGGTCACCACGAGCATGCCCCGATGCTAGCTCGGTTGACAATGATTCTCACTTGCGCTGAGAATCGTTGTCACGATGAGCGCTCCCAGCACCCCCGTCCTCCGCGCGTCCCTGCTCTCGTGCGCTGCCCTGCTCTCGTGCACTGCCCTGCTCTCGCTGTCGGCCTGCGCGGACGGCGCCGAGGGAAGCAGCAGGAGCACCACCGTCGGTGGCGTCGGCCTACCCGTTGGAGTACGTCGCCCTGCGGCTCGTCGGCGACCGGGCCGAGGTCGAGGACCTCGTCTCCCCCGGGCAGGAGCCGCACGACGCGGAGCTGTCGGTCGCGCAGACCGCGGCGCTCGCCGACGCCGACCTCGTCCTCCGCGTGACCGACCTCGCGCCGGCCGTCGACGAGGCGGTCGCGCAGGAGGTCGACCAGGAGGCGGACGTGGAGGCGCTCGGCGTGCTCGAGGCCCGCGACCCGGCACTCGGCGGCGCCCCGCCGGTCACGGTGCTCGAGGGCGACCCCCACTTCTGGCTGGACCCTCGCGCCCTCGCCACCTACGCCGAGGAGGTCGCGGAGCGGCTCGCCGCGGTCGACCCCGACGGCGCCGAGGGCTACCAGGAGCGGGCGGCGGACCTCGTCTCCGACCTCGGCTCGCTCGACCGTCGGATGAGCAGCGGCCTCGACGACTGCGCCCGACGCACCGTGGTCGTGAGCCACGAGGCCTACGACTACCTCGGCTACCGCTACGACCTGGAGTTCTCCTCGCTCGTCGGGCTCTCGCCCGAGGACGAGCCGTCGCCGGCGACGCTGGCCGACCTCCAGCAGCTGGTGGCCGACGAGGGCGTCACCACGGTCTTCTACGAACCCCTCGAGGGTCCGGCGCCGGTGCAGGCCCTCGCCGACGACGTCGGCCTCGAGGTCGCGCCGTTGGACCCGGTCGAGGGGCTCACCGACGAGACCGTCGGGGAGGACTACCTGTCGCTGATGGCGGCGAACCTCGACGCGCTCGTGGCCGCGGGGGGCTGCACCCGGGAGGCCGGGTCGTGAGCGTGTCGACGAGCGGGCGAGCGGAGTCCGCGGGGCCGGTGATCGAGGTGCGCGACGGCGGCGTCCTGCTGGGAGGCCGGCCGGTGCTCCGTGGCATCGACCTCACGGTGACTGCCGGAGAGGTCGTGGCCGTGCTCGGCGCCAACGGGTCGGGCAAGTCGACCCTGGTGCGGAGCATCCTCGGGCTGGTGCCGTTGCGCCGCGGCTCGGTGGCACTCTTCGACACCCCGCTCGCGAGCTTCCGCGGCTGGCGCCGGATCGGGTTCGTCCCGCAGCGGACGTCGGCCACCGCCGGCGTACCGGCGTCGGTCCGAGAGGTCGTGACCGCCGGCCGACTCGCCCACCGCGGGCTCCTCCAGCCGCTGCGCCGCGCCGACCGGCAGGCCGTCACCGACGCCCTCGCAGCCGTCGGGCTGGCCGACCGGGCCGACGATGGGGTCGCGACGCTCTCGGGTGGCCAGCAGCAGCGCGTCCTCGTGGCGCGGGCGCTCGCCGGTGAACCGGAGCTGCTGGTGCTCGACGAGCCCATGGCGGGCGTCGACCTGGCCTCGCAGCAGCACCTCGCCACCGTCCTCGGCGAGCTGCTGGCCCGCGGCACCACGGTGCTGCTGGTAGCCCACGAGCTCGGCCCGCTCGCCCCGCTCGTCGGACGCACCGTGGTGATGCGCGACGGCCGGACGGCCTACGACGGTGCCCCACTGGCGTCCTTCGAGGACGTGCCACAGGCCCACGCGCACGGCGACCACGAGCGGCGCGAGGCGCAGGTCGACTACGTCCCGGCGGTGGCGGCCCCCGTCGACCGCGCACCACGACAGGTACCTCGACCGGTCGGAGCGGCGCCGGTGAACCTGTTCCTCTACCTCGACCGCGACTTCATGCAGCGCGCGCTGCTCGCAGCGCTGCTCACCGGTCTCGCCGCTCCCGCGATCGGGACCTACCTGGTGCAGCGTCGACAGGCGCTGATGGGCGACGGCATCGGCCACGTGGCGGTCACCGGGGTCGCGGTCGGGCTGCTCACCAGCACGTCGCCGGTCCTCGCCGCTCTCATCGTGGCGGTCCTCGGCGCGCTGGTCATGGAGGCGGTGCGGCTGCGCGGGAGCACGAGCGGCGACGTCGCCCTGGCGATGCTCTTCTACGGCGGCATCGCCGGTGGCGTCGTCATCACCGGGCTGGCCGACCAGAACGCGGCGACGCTCAACCGCTACCTGTTCGGCTCGATCACCACGGTGGGCAGCGCGGACGTGTGGATCACCAGCGGGCTGGCCGCGGTCGTCGTCCTCGTCGCGGTCGGGCTGGCGCCGCGGCTGTTCGCGGTCACCCAGGACCCGGAGTTCGCGCGGGTCGCCGGGCTGCGGGTGCGCGACTACAACCTGCTGGTGTCGGTGCTGGCGGCGGTGACGGTGACCGTCGCGATGCGGACCGTCGGGCTGCTGCTCGTCAGCGCCCTGATGGTGGTCCCTGTGGCGACGGCCCAGCAGCTGACCCGGACGTTCCGCGCGACCCTGCTCGCCTCGATGGGGCTCGGAGCGGCGGCCGCGGTCGCCGGGCTGCTGGTCTCGGCGTCGGTCGAGGTCCAACCCGGCGCCACCATCGTGCTGCTGGCGCTCGCCGGGTTCGCCGTCGCGTGGCCGATCGGCGTGGCGCTGCGTCACCGGGCCCGGGTCGCCGAGCCGTTCGCCGAGGTGATGGACCCCTTCGACCTCGACGAGCCCCACGCCGCCGTACCGGAGGACCACGACCACCACCACCACGGCCCCGACTGCGGCCACCTCGCGGTCGTCCACGGCGACCACGTCGACTACGTCCACGACGGCCACCGGCACGCACCGCACGGGGAGCACTATGACGAGCACTGACCCCGGCCAGCGACCGACCCGGCAGCGACGGGCGGTGGCGGAGTGCCTCGACCGGTTCGACGACTTCCGGTCCGCCCAGGAGATCCACGACCTCCTGCGGCAGGCGGGTGACCAGGTCGGGTTGTCGACGGTCTACCGGACCCTGCAGGGGATGGCCGACGCCGGGCAGGTCGACGTGCTGCGCGCCGAGGACGGCGAGGCGTTGTACCGGCGGTGCAGCGCGACCCACCACCACCACCTGGTCTGCCGCAGCTGCGGCCGGACCGTCGAGGTCGACGGACCGGCCGTCGAGCGGTGGGCCGACCACGTCGCCGCCGAGCACGGCTACGCCGACGTCAGCCACACCCTGGAGATCTTCGGCACCTGCCGCGACTGCCGCTGAGCCGCACCGGTCAGGCGTGGGGGTCGGCGCCGCCGTACCGCCGGTCGCGCCGGGCGTAGGTCTCGATCGCCGCCCAGAGGTCACGCCGGTCGACGTCGGGCCAGAGGACGTCGGTGAAGACCAGCTCGGAGTACGCCGCCTGCCACAGCATGAAGTTGCTGAGCCGCTGCTCCCCCGACGTCCGCCACACCAGGTCGGCGTCGGCCAGCTCGGGCACGTAGAGGTAGCGCGCGAAGGTCCGCTCGTCGACCCTCTCGGGGTTCACCTTCCCCGCCGCGACGTCGCGCGCCAGGCCGCGGGCCGCGTCGGCCAGCTCCGCGCGGCCGCCGTAGTTGACGCACATCGTGAGGGTGAGCACGTCGTTGTCCCGGGTCAGCTCCTCGGCGACCCGGAGCTCCTTGACCACCGACCGCCACAGCCGCGGAGCCCGACCCGCCCACCGGACCCGGACGCCGAGCGCGTGCATCTCGTCGCGCCGCCGCCGGATGACGTCGCGGTTGAAGCCCATGAGGAACCGGACCTCGTCCGGCGTCCGCGACCAGTTCTCCGTGGAGAAGGCGTACGCCGACACCGCCCGCACGCCGACCTCGATCGCCCCCTCGACGACGTCGAACAGGCTGTGCTCGCCCTGCTGGTGGCCCGCCGTCCGGGGCAGCCCGCGCTGGTGGGCCCACCGGCCGTTGCCGTCCATGACGATCGCGACGTGACGGGGCACCAGCGCCGGAGGGACCGCGGGTGGGCGCGCGCCCGACGGGTGGGGCTTCGGCGCGACCGGCCCGCCGGCCGTCCTGTCAGCGCTGGACATGACTGAGCGAGCGCAGGCCACGCTCGAGGTGCCAGGCGAGGTACGCCGCGACGAGCGTGCTCGCCTCCCGCAGGTGCCGCTCGTCAGCGGCCGTCACGACGTCCCACTCACCGGAGAGGAGCGCGGCGAGCACCTCGACGGTCTCGGTAGCGGGCCTGGCCGAGCCGGGCAGCCGGCACCCGCTGCACAGCATCCCGCCGGCCGAGGGGTTGAAGGCCACGTGCGGCCCCTCCTCCCCGCAGCGGGCGCAGGCGTCGAACGAGGGCGCGTAGCCGTTGACCGCGAGCGAGCGGAGCAGGAAGGCGTCGAGCACCTGCGGCGCCGGCCGCCCCGCCTCGCAGATCGCCCGGAGCGCCCCGACGAGCAGCAGGTACTGCTGCACGGCCGGCTCGCCCTCCTCGGTAACCAGCCGCTCGGCCGTCTCGAGCATCACGGTGCCGGCCGTGTAGGCGCCGTAGTCCTCGCCCATCCGGCCCGCGTAGGGACGCAGCGTCTCGGCCTGGGTGATCACGTCGAGGGTCCGCGCCTCGGCGAACTGCAGGTCGACGTGGCTGAACGGCTCGAGCCGGGCGCCGAACCGCGAGGTCGTCCGGCGCACGCCCTTCGCCACCGCGCGGACCCGCCCGTGCTCCCGGGTCAGCAGGGTGATGATCCGGTCGGCCTCCCCGAGCTTCTGGGTCCGCAGCACGACGCCTTCGTCGCGGTAGTAGGGCACCGCCTCATTCTGCCGGTCCGCCCCCTCGGCATCGCGCAACTCGGTTGGTCGGACCGGCGGCGAGCCGGTAACAAGGGGGCTGTGACGACCGACCCCGAGCTGCTGGCCATGATCGAGGGCTACTACGACGCCGTGCCACGGACGTCGGCGACGACCGAGGAGGTGGGGCCGTTCACGTTGTTCCTCCGCTCGGACCCGCGGGGGTGGCCGTTCTACGCCAGGCCGCGGGCCGGCCACCAGGGGGGGCCGACGCAGGAGGACGTCCGTACCGTCCGTGCGCGCCAGCGCGAGCTCGCGGTCCCCGAGCAGCTGGAGTGGGTCGGCGAGCTCGTCCCGGGGCTGGTCGAGGCGGCGCGCCAGGCCGGGCTGGTCGTGCACGAGTACCCGCTCATGGTGCTGGCCCGGCCGCTGCCCGGCCCGGAGGTCCCTGGGATCGAGGTGCGGCTGCTCCGCGGTGACGACCCGACGCTCGGTGCGGTGCAGGGAGCGGTGGGAGCGGGGTTCGAGGAGTCCGACGAGGTGGCGTCGGCGGACGCGCCGTTCATGCGGGACCGGGTCTCGCGCGGCCTCACCCGACTCGTCGGTGCCTACGAGTCCGGCGCAGCGGTCGGCGGCGGGTCGCACCAGCCGAGCGGCTCGGTGACCGAGCTGGTGGGGATCGCCGTCGTGCCGCGCGCCCGGCGGCGCGGGATCGGAGCCGCCATCACCGCTGCGCTCGTCGAGGACGCCCGCGAGCTCGGCGTCCGGACGGTGTTCCTCTCCGCCGGCAGTCAGCGTGTGGCCGACGTCTACGCGCGGGTCGGCTTCACGCGGGTCGCGACCGCCTGTGTCGCAGAGGCGGCGTCGTGACACTGGACCGGGTCGACCTGCACGAGGTCGCCGAGGACGAGTGGGAGCTCTGGCGCGACCTGCGGCTCCGCATGCTGGCCGCCGACCCCGACGCCTTCGGCTCGACCGTGGCGCGGGAGGAGGCCTTCACCGAGGCCGACTGGAGACGCCGGATCGGCGGCAGCCCGTCGTTCGTGGCGCTCGTCGACGGGCGTCCCCTCGGGACGGGTGCTCTCGTGCAGGAGGAGTCCGGGTCCTGGGCGGTGGTCGCGATGTGGGTCGACCCGTCGGCGCGCGGTCGCGGGACCGGACGTCGGGTCCTCGAGCACCTGCTGTCGGTGGTGCCCGCGGACGCCGAGGTCTTCCTGTGGGTGGCCGACGACAACCCGGCCCGTGGGCTCTACGAGTCCGTCGGCTTCACCAGCACCGGGGAACGCGCCCCGATCCGGCCGGGAGCGACCCTGCAGAAGTCCCGGATGCGCCTCACCCGCTGACCGGTGCAACGGACGACGCCACCCCCCGCAAGTGGCACCACTGTCGACCCCCGGGCGACGCCACCCCACCAGTGGCACCACTGTCGACCCCCGGGCGACCCACCCCACCAAGTGGCACCACTGTCGACCCCCGGGCGACCCCACCCCACCAAGTGGCACCACTGTCGACCCCCGGGCGACGCCACCCCACCAAGTGGCACCACTGTCGACCCCCGGGACCGACAGTGCCCACCCCACCAAGTGGCACCACTGTCGACCAGGAAGCACCCAAGGGGAACCGCGACGTGCGCGCTCGGCCCGGTCAGCCGCGGTTGACCGCCGACACGACGGCCTTGAGCGACGCGGTGACGATGTTGGGGTCGAGGCCGACCCCCCAGAGCACCTGCCCGTTCACCGCGCACTCCACGTAGGCCGCGGCGTGGGCGTCGCCGCCGGCCGAAAGCGCGTGCTCGGCGTAGTCCAGCACCCGCACGTCGTGGCCGACCGTCCCGAGCGCGTCGACGAACGCCGCGATCGGCCCGTTGCCGGTGCCCTCGAGCGTCCGCAGCTCCCCGTCGAGGTAGACGTCGACCGTGAGCTGGTCCTTCTCCCCCGCGGCGCTCGAGGTGTGCACCGAGTCGAGCCGCAGCGGCGCGTCCCGGTCGAGATAGGTACGGGTGAACCAGCTCCACATCTGGTCCGGCGTGACCTCGCCGCCGTCGGTGTCGGTGTGCTCCTGCACCACCCGCGAGAACTCGATCTGCAGGCGTCGCGGCAGGTCGAGCTTGTGGTCGGTCTTCATGATGTAGGCGACGCCGCCCTTGCCGGACTGGCTGTTGACGCGGATGACCGCCTCGTAGCTGCGGCCGACGTCGTGCGGGTCGATGGGGAGGTACGGCGCCTCCCAGGGCATCTCCGAGACCGGGACCCCTTCCTGCGCGGCACGCTTGTCGAGGTCCTCCAGCCCCTTCTTGATCGCGTCCTGGTGCGAGCCGGAGAACGCGGTGTAGACGAGGTCGCCGGCGTAGGGGTGACGGGGGTGGACCGGCAGCTGGGTGCAGTACTCGACGGTCCGACGGATCTCGTCGATGTCGGAGAAGTCGATCTGCGGGTCGATCCCCTGGCTGAAGAGGTTCATCCCCAGGGTCACCAGGCAGACGTTCCCGGTGCGCTCGCCGTGCCCGAACAGGCACCCCTCGACCCGGTCGGCGCCGGCCATCAGCGCCAGCTCGGTAGCGGCCACCGCGGCTCCCCGGTCGTTGTGCGGGTGCAGGCTGATCGCGGAGTACGCGCGTCGGGTGAGGTTCCGGCCGAACCACTCGATCTGGTCGGCGTAGACGTTGGGCGTCGCGACCTCGACGGTCGCGGGCAGGTTGAGGATGATCTCGCGGTCGGGCCCGGGCTGCCAGACGTCCGACACCGCCTCGCAGACGTCGAGCGCGAAGTCCAGCTCGGTGGAGGTGAAGACCTCCGGCGAGTACTGGTAACCGAAGTCGCAGTCCCCGAGGAGCTCCTCGGCGTACTTCATGACGATCTCGGTGCCGCGCACCGCGATCGAACGGCACTCGTCCCTGTCGACGCCGAAGACGACCCGCCGGAACAGTGGCGCGGTGGCGTTGTAGAGGTGCACGGTCGCGCGCGGCGCGCCGACGACCGCCTGCACGGTCCGCTCGATGAGGTCCTCGCGGGCCTGGGTCAGCACCGACACCCGGACGTCGTCGGGGATCCGGTCACCCTCGACGAGCTGGCGGACGAAGTCGAAGTCGGTCTGGCTCGCGGCCGGGAAGCCGATCTCGATCTCCTTGTAGCCCATCCGGACGAGGAGGTCGAACATCGTCAGCTTGCGGGCCGGCGACATCGGGTCGATCAGCGCCTGGTTGCCGTCGCGGAGGTCGGTCGACAGCCATCGCGGCGCGCGGGTGAGGTTCGTGTCCGGCCAGGTGCGGTCGGGCAGGTCGACCGGGGTGAAGGGGCGGTAGCGCCGGAACGGCATCCCGCTGGGCTGCTGGACGGTGTCCTGGGGGTTCATTCGGTCCTCGCTGGTCTCACTGGGTGGTGGTCCGGAGCAGCACCGGTCTCCGCAGCGAGGGGGTCCGGCTCAGTGGGGCGAGACCTCGCTGCGGCAGCGAAGGAGGAGGCAGCTCCCGGGAAGGGACCCGCGCCTCGGGCTGACCGTCATGGTGGGCACCCTACCCCCGGATCCGGTGCGGCGGAGAAGGAACCGTCCTGCAGCAGCGGGACCGTCGAGGAGACGTCCAGCTCGGCGGCGATCCCGACGTCCTCCGGGTAGCCGCGGTCGATCAGCTCCGCACCGCTGGTGCAGGCGCGCAGCGCCGCACCCAGGTCGTCGACGGCCCGGTACGCCGCGGCAGCAGCCGCCGCCTCCGGGCTGAGGTCGCCGACCCCCAGGTCGGTGAGCGCCGCGACGACCGCCCCTGCTCCCCACAGGTCCTCGACGGCTGGGCGCAGCGACCCGTCAGGCCAGCGCTCCCCCGCGGCGACGACGGCGAGGTGGCCGGCCGGCGCCGAGCGCGCGATCCACCGGGCCACCGCGTGGCGGTTGCGCACCGAGGCGGCCACCACCGGTGACCCGCTCGCCGCGAGCAGGTCCGCGACCGTCGACCCGTTGGGTGAGGGGAGGACCAGCTGCTCCACCGCCCGCGCGGCGGCGATGCTCGCAGGCGAGAGGCTCACCCCGCCCGGGGTACCTCGGCTGCTCGCGAGGACGGCGCCGTGCTCCTCGGCGTACCGTTGCGCGGACGCGTCCCGCCACCGGTAGGGGTGCACGGCGATGCCACGGTCGACGGCGACGGAGACGCACGTGGTGAAGCTGAGGACGTCGACGACCACGGTCACCGCCGCGCCGGGAGCCAGCGCCGCCGCGCCGGTCGGCCCCCACTCGAACCGGACCCGGGCGGCGTCCTGCGGGCTCACGCCTGCCGGACCCACGCGGCGGTCGCGCCGGGGAGCCGACCCGGCGCAGCCTCCGGGTCCGAGCAGAGCACCACCTCGCCGGCGGGGAGCGCGACCTCCGCCTCGCCGGTGTTGACCCAGCACTGCCACGACCCGCGCGCGAACGCGACGACGTCGGCCGGTGCGTCGACCCACGCGACCGATGCCGGCGCCGCGACGAGGTTCTCGCGGCGGAGCCGCAGCGCCCGTCGGTACAGCTCGAGCACCGACGCGGGGTCGCCCTCCTGCGCGGCCGCCGTCGACGCAGCCCATCCCCCGGGCTGCGGCAGCCACGGCTCCGCGGTCGCCCCCTCCGGGCTGAAGCCGTACGGCGGACGGTCCCCCGACCACGGCAGCGGGACCCGGCACCCGTCGCGCCCGACGTCCTGGTGGCCGGACTGCCGCCACACCGGGTCCTGGCGGCGCTCGCCCGGGATGTCCTCCACCTCGGCGAGCCCGAGCTCCTCGCCCTGGTAGACGTAGGCCGACCCGGGCAGCGCGAGCATCAGGAGCGCCGCTGCCCGCGCCCGGCGCCGGCCCAGCTCGAGGTCGGGCTCCTCCCGCGCCCACCGAGCCCGCTCCTCGTCGCTCTCCACGAGCCCCGGCGGTTGGCTGCGGGCGTAGCGGGTGACCTGGCGGACCACGTCGTGGTTCGACAGCACCCAGGTGCTCGGCGCGCCTACCTCGGCGGCCGCGGCGAGCGCGTCGTCGACGACCGACCGGAGCACGTCGGCCCGGAACGGCGCCCGGACCAGGTCGAACTGGAACGCGGTGTGGAGCTCGTCGGGCCGCAGGTAGCGAGCCAGCCGCTCGTTGCTCCGCACCCACGCCTCGGCGACGAACACCCGCGGCGGGTCGTAGGAGTCCGCGACCCGCCGCCAGCCCCGGTAGACCTCGTGGACGCCGTCCTGGTCCCAGGCCGGGTGCGGCTCCAGGTGGTGGCTGCCACGCTCGCGCACCCCGGCGTCGGGGAGCCCGGTTGCCTTGGCGAGCCCGTGCGCCACGTCGATGCGGAAGCCGTCGACCTGCCGGTCGAACCAGAACCGCAGCACGTCCTCGAACTCGCGCCGGACCTCCGGGTTCGTCCAGTCGAGGTCGGGCTGCTCGGGCGCGAACAGGTGCAGGTACCAGTCGCCGGGAGTGCCGTCGGCGGCGGTGGTGCGGGTCCACGCCGGGCCGCCGAACGTGCTGCGCCAGTCGTTCGGCGGCTCGTCGCCGGCCGGGCCGCGGCCGGGCCGGAACACGTACCGGGCCCGGGCCTCCGCGTCGCCCGCCAGCGCCGCCTGGAACCAGGCGTGGCGGTCGGAGGTGTGGTTCGGGACGATGTCGAGGAGCACCTGGAGGCCCGCGTCGTGGGCCGCGGCGATGAGCCGCTCCGCCTGCGCCAGGTCGCCGTACGCCGGGTCGACGGCTCGGTAGTCCGCCACGTCGTACCCGGCGTCGACCTGCGGCGAGGGGTACCAGGGGTTGATCCACAGCGCGTCGACGCCGAGCGCCGCCAGGTGCTCGACGCGGTCGCAGAGCCCCCCGATGTCCCCGGTCCCGTCGCCGTCGGAGTCGAGGAAGGAGCGGATGTAGACCTGGTAGACCACGGCGGTCTGCCACCACGGTGCTCCGGTCGGAGCCTCGTCGGGCGCTCCGGCCCCGCTGTCGGGTGGTCCCGCTGCCTCGTCAGACTGTGCTGTCACCCGACCATGATCCTGGAGGCACCGTGCCCAGCTGGCAGATGGGGGTCGTCGCGGCGTACGTCCGCCTCACCCGCAGCCGCGGGTTCGCGACCCGGGAGGGCGGCCGGCGCCTCCTCGAGCGGGTGGACCCGCCGCCCGAGCCGCCGGCCTGGCTGCGCAGGCGCCACCGGGTGGAGGCCCGGGACGTCGAGGGGCACCGGGTCCACGCCGTCACGGCCTCCGGGCAGCCGCACGAGCCCGGGTCGGTGGTGTACCTCCACGGCGGCGCCTACACCAGCGCGATCGCCCGGCAGCACTGGTCGCTGGTCGCGCGGTTGGCGCGGGACACGGGGCGGACCGTCCACGTCCCGCTCTACGGCCTCGCGCCGCAGCACGACGCCCTCGAGGCGCTCGCCTTCGCGCAGGCCGTCGCCGAGGGACTTCCCGCCGACGAGCCCGTCCACCTCGCCGGCGACTCGGCCGGGGGCGGCCTCGCGCTGGTGCTCGGCCAGCACTGGCCGCAGGGCGCGCCGCCGTTGGCGGGGATCACCCTCATCGCCCCCTGGCTCGACCTCGCGATGAGCAACCCGGGGATCGACGAGGTCGAGCCGCACGACCCGTGGCTGACCCGGACGGGCCTGCACGTCATCGCCGACGCCTGGGCGGGTGGGCTGGCGCGTGAGGACCCCCGGGTCAGCCCGGTCCGCGGGGAGCTGGACCGCCTGCCTGCCGTGGCGGTCCACGTCGGGACGCGTGACATCACGCTCCCGGACTGCCGGCTGCTCCGCGACCTCCTCGGCCCGGGACGGGTCCGCTACTTCGAGGTCGAGGGGGCGATCCACGTGCACCCGCTGCTGCCGGTCCCCGAGGGCCGCACGGCACGCGGTCGGATCACCGCGTTCGCGCGAGAGACCCTCGACGCGGGGGCCTGAGCCGCGGTCCCGGCCGCCGCTAGGGTGGGCGGCCTGACAGGAGGCGGTGGTGCGAGGTGCTCCGGAGGCCGGTGCTCGCCGCCGCCCTGCTGGTCCTCGTCGCCGGGTGCACGGGCGGCGGGACGTCGTCTCCCACCGGTGAGGACCGCGGGCCCGAGGCCTCGACCTCGACCCCGGCGGTCACCGACGTCCGGCGGCCGGACAGCGGCGCGTGCCGGGCGCTCCCGGCGCAGGCCGTCGACCGGCCGGACGACGACAGCCCCGAGGTGTCGTGCCGCGAGCCGCACACCGCAGAGACCTTCGCCGTCGGCCGGTTCACCGGTCGGCTCGCGCGGGCAGCCGTCGACGACCCGCGGCTCAGCCGGGCCGTGCTCAGCCGCTGCGAGCGCCCGTTCCGCCGGTACGTCGGAGCCGACGCCAGCCTCGCCCTGCGCACGGTGCTGACCTGGGCGTGGTTCCGGCCGTCGCCCGAGGCGTGGCAGGCGGGCTCCCGGTGGTACCGCTGCGACCTCCTCGCGTCCACCGGCGACGAGCTGCTCGAGCTGCAGAGACGCGCCCGCGACGTGCTGCTCGGGCGGCCGGCCGACCGATGGCTGCTCTGCGCCGCCGGCGCGCGGGTCCGCGACGCACCCCGTGTCCCCTGCGACGAGCCGCACACCTGGAGGGCCGTCACCACCGTCGTCCTCGGCGACGCGCGCACCACATGGCCCGGCGAGCGGCGCGTCGAGGTCCGCACCCGCGACTTCTGCTCGGACTCCGTGGGCGCCTGGGCGGGCTACCCGGTCGACTACACCTACGGCTACACCTGGCTGGGTCGCGCCGAGTGGGAGGCCGGCAACCGCCGGTCGGTGTGCTGGGCCAGGACCGACCGGTGACCCGCCGGCGCGCCGCTCGCCTCCCGGTCGCCCTGCTCCTGACGGCGCTGGCGGTGGGCGGCTGCACGGGCGGCGGGACGACGACGACGGCGGTGGCGCGACTCCCGAGCGGTCCGCGTCCGGGACTCCCTCGCCGTCGGTCCCCGTCGACGTGCGCCCCGCTCCCCCGCCACCTCCCCCGTCCGCCTGCTACCGGCTGGGCCTCGCGCAGGCCACCCGGCTGACGAGCCGCTCGCGCCCGGTGTCCTGCCGCCGGCCGCACACCGCCCAGACGATCCACGTGGGCCGCCTCGACCTCACGCCCGGGACGCGACGCCTCGCCGTCGACTCCCCGGCCGTGCAGCGGCAGCCGGCCCGCGTCTGCCCGGTCGAGCTGCGGCGCTACGTCGGCGGGACCACCGACGTCCGCCGGCGGAGCCGGTTCGAGGTCGTCTGGTTCACCCCGACGCCGGCGCAGGCCGAGCGCGGGGCCCGCTGGTTCCGCTGCGACGCGGTCGCGGTGGCCGACGACGGGCGGCTGCTGCGACTGTCGCTCGGTCCCCGCCTCCGAGGCGTCCTCGACCGGCCCGGGGCGCCCGCGGCGTACGGCCTGTGCGGGACCGCTCGGCCCGGCAGCCGCGGCTTCCAGCGGGTGGCCTGCGCGCTGCCCCACACGTGGGAGGCCGTCAGCACGATCGACCTCCCCGGTGGCGACCGCTACCCGGGAGCCGCGCGCGTGCGCACTGCGGGCGACGAGACCTGCGCCGACCGGGTCCAGGAGCGCAGCGGGCCGGTGCTGGAGTTCAGCTACGGCTGGGAGTGGCCCACGCGGGACCAGTGGAGGGCGGGACAGCACTACGGCTACTGCTGGGCGCCGAGCGACCGCTGACCGCTGGGCCGCCGGGCCGTCGACAGCGGTCCGCCGGGTCCCTAGCCTGCGCACCGTGCGGAGCCTGAGCCTGACTGAGGGCGGACTCGAGACCTCCCTGATCTTCCACCACGACCTCGACCTCCCGCTGTTCGCCGCGTTCCCGCTCGTGAGCGACCTGGAGGGCCAACCCGGACTGGGGCGCCCGGCTCGGGTACGACGAGGACGGGCTGGCCCACGCGAACGCCGCCGCCGCCGGGCTCGCCGCGGAGGTCGCCGACCGGATGGGCGGAGCACGGGTGAACGGCGTCGTCGGGCCGCGCGGTGACGGGTACGTCGTGCACGAGGTGATGACCGCGGAGCAGGCGGAGGAGTACCACCTGCCGCAGGTGCAGGCCCTGGGAGGAGCCGGTGTCGACCAGGTCACCGCGGTCACGATGACCTACGCACAAGAAGCCGTCGGGTTCGTCCGCGCGGCCACCCGGACCGGTGTGCCCGCGGTGGTGTCCCACTTCGAGGGCTCGCTCGAGGAGGGACCGTGGCTGGGACGGATCACCGGGATCCGCGCCAACGCCTCGACGACGAGCCACGCCGAGCTCGACGCCGCAGAGGAGCTGGACGCCGGCGACCCGGAGGACCTCGCCGTGCGGTACCACCGGCTGCTCGACCGGCTGCCGGCGCTGGAGCTCCTCGGTGGCTGCTGCGGGACCGACCACCGCCACGTCCGGGCGATCGACGCGGCCTGCCGCCGGTCGTAGCGACGTTCGGCGCCTAGGAAGCGGCGCGGGCGCGGGTCCGGAAGACCGGCTGGCACTTGGGACACCAGAAGGAGTTCCGGCCAGCGAGCACCTCGGTCCTGACCGCGGTCCCGCACACGAGGCACGGCAGGCCCTGGCGACGGTAGACGTAGACGTCCCCGCCGCGTCCGCGCCTGCTGCGACCGGGCGGCAGGTGCTCGGGCCGCACGGTGTCGATCCGGTTGGACCGCACCCGTCGGGCATCAGCTCGACGAGGTCCTGCCACATCGCCAGGAACTGCCCACGCCGCAGCGTCCTGCCGGGCCGCAGGGGGTGGATGCGGTGACGGAAGAGGATCTCGGCGCGGTAGACGTTGCCGACCCCTGCGATGACCTGCTGGTCCATGAGCAGCTCGCCGATCGGGCGGGACGTCCGCGAGATCCGCCGCCACGCGGGTGCGGGGTCCACACCGGCCCGCAGCGGGTCGGGCCCCAGCCGTCCGAGGACGCCGGCACGGTGGTCCTCGTCGACCAGCGCGCACTGGGTGGCGCCGCGCAGGTCGGCGTACGCCGGCGCGCGACCGTCGTCGGCAGCGGCGACCAGCCGGAGTCGGACCTGCCCCACGGCGGGCGTGGCCTCGCCGGTCCGGATCACGAACTTGCCGTACAGCCCGAGGTGGATGTGGACCACGCGCTCGTCCTCGAAGTCGAGGAAGAGGTGCTTGCCGGCAGAGTCCGCGCCGAGGAACGCGGAGCCGTCGAGCAGCTGCGCCTCCTCGGCGAACCGGCCCTGAGGGCTGGTCACTGCCAGGACCCGGCCCCCGAACGCTCCCGACAGGTCGTCGGCCAACCGCCGGAGGGTGTGGCCCTCAGGCATCCGGCCCCGCCGGGGCTGCCTGCCCGCGCACCGCCGAGTCGGGGAGCGGAGGCAGGTTTCCGGTCTTCTCATAGTCGGCGAGCATCGCGACCCGCCGGGCGTGGCGCCCCTCGGCGGGGAACGCGGTGCCGAGGAAGAGCTCGACGAAGCGGGTCATCTCCGCGACGGAGTGCATCCGCCCCCCGACGGAGATCACGTTGGCGTCGTTGTGCTGCCGGGCGAGCACCGCGGTCTCCTCGTTCCACACCAGCGCCGCGCGCACGCCGCGGACCTTGTTGGCCGCGATCTGCTCGCCGTTTCCGGACCCCCCGATGACGACGCAGAGGCTGTCGAGGCCCTCCTGCTGGTCGGCCACCACGGCCTCGGCCGCCCGGAGGCAGAACACCGGGTAGTCGTCGAGCGCGTCGTAGACGAACGGCCCGTGGTCCACCGGGTCGAACCCGTGGTCGGCCAGCCAGCTCAGCAGGTGGTCCTTGAGCTCGAGTCCGGCGTGGTCCGAGCCGAGGTGGACGCGCATCCCCCGATTCTGGCAGGACGCGCACCACCCTCGGACGTCGGCTCAGTGACCGCCCTCGCCGTGCTCGGTCTCTTCGTCTCGTTCTCGTCCTCGGTCTCGTCCTCGGTCTCGTCCTCGGTCTCGTCCTCGGTCTCGTCCTCGGTCTCGTCGTCCTCGACCAGGGCCTTGAGCTCGCGGAGCAGGTCCTTGGCGGCGCGGACGTCGGCCTTCTCGCTCGCAGCCGTGATCGTGACGAGCTGCTCGACCAGCGCGGCGGCCGCCTCGGTGACCTCCGGGTCGGGCGCGTCGACGGGCGCTGCGAGCCGCTCGGCCTTGCGGATCCAGGCGATGACCCGGTCGTAGTTCTCCGGCTGCAGCGCGCGGACGTCGTCGAGGTCGGTGAGGCCGGCGAGCGACGCCCGGTCCGCCTCGATGTTGGCGGCGACGCGCGCAACGTGGTCGGTGCCGAGCTTCCTCTCCGCGCGGGCCAGGAGCCGCTCGAGGGCCTCGTCGACCTTGGCGACGGCCTTCGCCAGCTTACGGGCGCTCTTGCCCTCCTTGTCCTTGTCCCGGTCCTTGTCCCGGTCCTTGTCCCGGTCCTCGTCATCCCGGTCCCGGTCCTTGCGCTCGGCAGTGACCTGGCCGTAGGAGCCGGTGGCCGCGATGGCAGGACCGGCACCGGAGGCGAGCAGGGTGGCGATGACCGCGGCGGCGCCGACGGTCGCTCGGGTACGACTGCGGTTCATGTGTCCTCCCAAGACACTCAAGATGCACGCCGCTCAGCAGCGACGCGCTCTCAAGGTACAAACCGGACGAAAGGATGCCGGCGAGAACGAGTGAAGCTTTACCTCATGACGCCTCGAGACGCGCGAGCTCCTCCTCGACGACGCTCGGGTCGAGCTTGGTGAACACCGGCCGCGGGGCGCCGACCGGGGCGCCGACCGTGATCCCTCGCCGACGCCAGGGGCGTGCGGTCGTGTAGTCGCCGGTGATCACCGGGTACGCGGGCCCGCCGTCGAGGTCCTCGACCTCCTCGATGACCGGCATCGGCTGCACGTCGCCCGCGCCGCCGAGCACCCGGTCGACCTCGTTCGCCGAGTGCGGCAGGAACGGGGAGAGCAGCGTGTTGCAGTCGCTCACCGCCTGCGCGGCGACGTGCAGCACGGTCGCCAGCCGTCCTCGCTGGTCGTCCCCCTTCAGCTTCCACGGCTCGGACTCCGACACGTACTTGTTCACCTCCGCGACGACGCGCATCGCCTCGCCGACCGCCTGCTTCTGGCGGTGCCGGGCGATGAGGTCACCGACCACGTCGTACGCCGCTTCCACCGACGCGAGCAGCGCCCGGTCGGTGTCGGTCAGCTCCTCGGCAGCCGGCAGCTCGCCGAAGTTCTTCGCGACCAGGCTCGCGGTGCGGTTGACCAGGTTGCCCCACCCGGCAACGAGCTCGTCGTTGGTGCGGCGCACGAACTCCGCCCAGGTGAAGTCGGCGTCCTGGCTCTCCGGGCCGGCAGCGGCGACGAAGTACCGGAAGGCATCGACCTGGTAGCGCGCCAACATGTCCCGCACGTAGATGACGACCCGCTTGGAGGAGGAGAACTTCCGCCCCTCCATCGTCAGGAACTCGCTCGAGACCACCTCGGTGGGCAGGCCGAGCTCGCCGTACCTCCCAGGGCTGCCTCCCTTGTCCCCCTTGCCGGCGTAGGCCAGCAGCTCGGCGGGCCAGATCTGGGAGTGGAAGGTGATGTTGTCCTTCCCCATGAAGTAGTACGACAGCGCTGCGCCCTCACCGTCGGGCCCCGGGTTCCACCACTCGCGCCAGCGCTCCGGGTCGTCGGTGCGTCGTGCCCACTCGACCGACGCCGACAGGTAGCCGACGACCGCGTCGAACCAGACGTAGAGCCGCTTCGTCGGGTTGTCGCGCCACCCGTCGAGCGGGACCGGGATCCCCCAGTCGATGTCGCGCGTCATCGCGCGGGGCTTGATCTCCTCGAGGATGTTCTGGCTGAACTTGATGACGTTCGGCCGCCAGGTGCCGCTCGCCTCACGCTCGTCGAGCCACTCCTTGAGGGCACCGGCCAGTGCGGGCAGGTCGAGGAAGAAGTGCTGGGTCTCGATGAACTCGGGGACCTCGCCGTTGATCTTCGACCGCGGGTCGACCAGGTCGTGGGCGTCGAGCTGGTTGCCGCAGTTGTCGCACTGGTCGCCGCGGGCACCGTCGTACCCGCAGATCGGGCAGGTGCCCTCGATGTAGCGGTCCGGCAGCGTGCGCCCGGTCGACGGCGAGATCGCGCCGTACGTCGTCCGCTCGACGAAGTAGCCGTTGGCGTGCACCCCGAGGAAGAGCTCCTGCACGACCGCGTAGTGGTTGCGGGTGGTCGTCCGCGTGTAGAGGTCGTAGGAGACTCCGAGCGCGCAGAGGTCCTCGGCGATCACGCGGTGGTTGCGGTCGGCGAGCTCCTGCGCGGAGACCCCGGCCTCGTCCGCCGCGATGAGGATCGGGGTCCCGTGCTCGTCGGTGCCGGAGACCATGAGCACCTCGTGTCCGGCCATCCTCATGTAGCGGCTGAACACGTCGGAGGGGACCCCGAAACCGGCGACGTGACCGATGTGTCGAGGGCCGTTCGCGTAGGGCCAGGCGACGGCGGACAGCACTCGGGACATGCGCCCGAGTCTAGGGTCAGCCGAAGTCGGGACCCTTCTCCCGGCTTCGCTTGAGCTCGTAGAAGCCCGGGATGCTCGCGACCAGCACGACGCCGTCCCAGAGCTTGCCGGCGGCCTCGCCCTTCGGTGCCGGCGTGACCACCGGGCCGAAGAACGCCACCCCCTCCACGGCGACGACCGGGGTCCCTACCTCCTCGCCGACCAGGTCGATCCCCTCGTGGTGGGAGGCCCGCAGCGCCTGGTCGTACTCGGTGCTGTCCATCGCGTCGGCGAGCGACGTCGGCAGGCCGACCTCCTCCAATGCCTCCTCGACCATCGTCCGGTCGATGTCACGGCCCTGGAGGTGGATCCGCGTGCCGAGGGCGGTGTAGAGGTCGCCCAGCACCTCCTCGCCGGCGTGCTGCTTCGCGGCGATGCAGGTGCGCACCGGTCCCCAGCCCCTCTCGAGTCCCTCGCGGTACTCGTCCGGGATGTCCTTGTCCTCGTTGAGCACCGAGAGGCTCATCACCCGGAAGTGCGGGTCGAGGTCGCGCACCTTCGCGACCTCCAGCAGCCAGCGTGAGGTCATCCACGCCCACGGGCACAGCGGGTCGAACCAGAGGTCGACGCGCTTGCCGGTCGGCCTGGTCGCGGTCTCGGTACTCTCAGCGGTGGGGGTGGTCATGCCCGCGTGTTACCCCGGCCGGCCACGGCATGAACCGAACGTGGGGCGGGGAGGTGAGACCTGTGCGGGCACCGATCGACGGGGGCCGTCTCATCGCGGGACGGTACGCCCTCCAGGGGATCATCGGCCGCGGTGGGATGAGCAGCGTCTGGCGCGGCCGCGACCAGGTGCTCGAGCGCGACGTGGCGCTCAAGCCCCTCGGGCTGCTCCCGGGCCAGGACGCACCTGACCTCGCCCGTGCCGAGCGGGAGGCGCGGCTGGCCGCGCGGCTGGACCACGCACACGTGGTGGCGGTCTTCGACCTCCTCGAGGACCAGGGCGAGCAGTGGCTGATCATGGAGCACGTCGACGGCCGCAACCTCGCCCAGCTGGTCGCCGACCGCGGGCCGCTGCCGCCGGACTCCGCAGCCCGCCTCCTCGGCCAGGCCGCCGACGCGCTGGCCGCCGCGCACAACGCCGGCATCGTCCACCGGGACGTGAAGCCCTCGAACATCCTGGTGACGCGCGAGGGCCAGGTGAAGCTCACCGACTTCGGGATCGCGCGGGCCTACAGCGACCCGACCCTCACCGCCACCGGGCTCATGACCGGCTCCCCGGCGTACCTGGCGCCGGAGGTGGCCTCGGGGAGCCCAGCGACCGCGGCCAGCGACGTGTGGGCGCTGGGGGCGACGCTCTTCCACGCGCTCACCGGCGAGCCGCCGTACGACGCGCGCGGCAACGTCATGGGCGCCCTCTACCGGATCGTCAACGACGAACCACCTCGCCCCCCGGGCGCCGGCTGGCTGGCGCCGGTGCTCGAGCGGACGATGGCCAAGGACCCGGCGCAGCGGTGGTCGATGGCCGAGGTCCGGGACCGGCTGCTGCACCGCGAGGTCGATGCGACCCCCACCAGGCGGGTCCCGGTCGGCCCCCCTGCCGCGGCGCCGGTCGGGCCCCCGGTCGGGCCTCCGGTCGGGCCCCCGGTCGGGCCCCCGGTCGGGCCCCCAGTCGGGCCCCCGGTCGCCGGCGCGGCGGCCACCTCGGCGACCGCTGCCGTCCCGCAGGTCTCGTCGCTCCGGCAGGAGCCCGCCGCGCGGCGCGGCACAGCGCGCGACCCGGCGCGCGACAACGGGCGCGACACAGGGCGCCGACGGCAGCTCCCGCCAGTGGCGGTGTGGGCGCTGCTGGCGCTGCTCGTCGCGGCGCTGATCGGCGGCGCGTACGCCCTCGTGAACCAGGCCGGCGACGGCCCGTCGGGCGCCCCGTCCGCGGGTGCGGGGCAGACGGTCTCACCGGAGGGCGACACGCCCCCCTCGGAGACCCCCACCCCGACGCCGACCCCCACCCCGACGCCGACCTCCGACCCCACGCCCACCGAGGACCCCGGACCCTCGCTGCCGCCGGCGACCGAGGACTCGATGGAGGAGTTCGTGGAGTCCTACCTGGAGACGGTCACGCAGGACCGCCGCGCGGCATGGCAGCAGCTCACCCCGGGCTACCAGCGGGCGAGCGGCGGGTTCTCCAGTTACGCCGGCTTCTGGTCGACGATCGAGAAGGCCGAGGCGGACACCATTACCGCCGATCCGGACCGGCTGCGCGTGTCCTACGACGTGGAGTACGAGCGGACCGACGAATCGAGGGTCGAGGAGTCGGTCACGCTGCTGCTGCGGCGGACCGAGGACGGCTACCTCATCGCCGGTCAGCAGGACTGAGCACAACCTTTACCCCACAGACCCCGGTCACCCCGTTGGGGACGGTCAGGACGGTCCTGTAAGCATGGCGCCATGCCTGGGACCAATCTGACCCGCGAGGAGGCGCAGACCCGCGCCGAGCTCCTCGACGTCGACTCCTACACCGTGGAGCTCGACCTCACCAGCGCTCCTGACAGCAACACTGCGACCTTCGGCTCGACCACGGTCCTGCGTTTCGCCTGCCGACGCCCGGGGTCGTCGACCTTCGCCGACCTCGTCGGAGCGACCGTGCGCGAGGTCGTCCTCAACGGCCGCTCGCTGGACCCGGCAGAGGTCTACACCGACAACCGGCTCCTGCTCGACGACCTCGCGGCCGACAACGAGCTGCGCGTCGTCGCGGACTGCACCTACAGCCGCAGCGGCGAGGGGCTGCACCGCTTCCACGACCCCGCGGACGGTCGCGTCTACACCTACACCCAGCTCGAGGTCCCGGACGCGCGACGGGTCTACACCACCTTCGAGCAGCCCGACCTCAAGGCGACCTTCACGTTCACGGTGACCGCACCCGAGGGCTGGGTCGTGCTGTCGAACTCCCCCGCGCCCGAGCCGACGCTCGCGGGGGACGGGACGGCGACCTGGGCATTCGCCCCGACGGAGCGGCTCGCGACGTACTTCACCGCGATCGTCGCCGGTGAGTACCACGCGGTCCACGACACGTGTGCCAGCCGGCACGGGGAGATCCAGCTCGGTCACTACTGCCGCCAGTCGGTCGCCCAGCACCTCGACGTCGAAGAGCTGTTGACCATCACCCGCCAGGGGTTCACCTTCTTCGAGGACGCCTTCGCCGTCCCTTACCCCTTCGGCCGAGGTGGCTCGACCGGCCAGGGACCACGAAGCTACGACCAGGTGTACGTCCCGGAGTACAACATGGGCGCGATGGAGAACGCGGGCTGCGTCACCTATCGCGACGAGTACCTGCCACGCTCCCGCCAGACACGGGCCTTCTACGAGCAGCGCGCCAACACGATCCTCCACGAGATGGCGCACATGTGGTTCGGCGACCTCGTCACGATGAAGTGGTGGGACGACCTCTGGCTCAACGAGTCGTTCGCCGAGTGGGCCGCACACCACGCCTCCGCCCACGCCACCCAGTTCACCGACGCCTGGACCGGCTTCACGAACTCACGCAAGAACTGGGCCTACCGGCAGGACCAGCTCCCGAGCACCCACCCGGTCGCGGCCGACAACCACGACCTGCAGGCCGTCGAGGTGAACTTCGACGGCATCACCTACGCCAAGGGCGCATCGACGCTCAAACAGCTGGTCGCCTGGGTCGGTGAGGAGGAGTTCCTCCAGGGGCTGCGCGGCTACTTCGAGAAGCACGCCTTCGGCAACAGCCAGTTCGCCGACCTCCTCTCCGCGCTCGAGGACGCGTCGGGGCGCGAGCTGAGCTCGTGGGCCCGCGAGTGGCTGCAGACCACCGGGGTCAACACCCTCCGGGCCGACGTCGAGGTCGACGACGAGGGCCGCTTCACGCGCTTCGTCGTCCAGCAGTCGGCCGCGGAGGAGCACCCGACGCTGCGCCGACACCGCATCGGCATCGGTCTCTACGACCGCCGGGAGGGTCGCCTGGTCCGGCGTACGTCTTTGCAGACCGACGTCGCCGGGGCGAGCACCGAGGTCGCCGAGCTCGTGGGCGAGCGCCGGCCGGACCTCGTGCTGCTCAACGACGGCGACCTCACCTACGCGAAGATCCGTCTCGACACGACGTCGCTGGCGACCCTCGTCGATGCCATCGACACCCTCGACGACTCGCTGGCGCGCGCACTGTGCTGGGGAGCGGCGTGGGACATGACCCGCGACGCCGAGATGGCGGCGTCGGACTTCGTGGAGCTGGTGCTGCGCGGCGTGGGCCGCGAGTCCGACCTGACTGCGGTCAGCGCGTTGCTGCTCTACGCGCGCACCGCCGTCGACGTGTACTCCGCCCCGGAGCACCGCGACGCGCTTCTGGCCCGGTGGGAAGCCGGCCTCGCGGAGCTCGTCGACGGCTCCGCAGGAGGCAGCGACCACCAGCTCGCGTTCGTCCGGGCGCTCGCGGCCGCAGCCCGCAGCGGTACGGCACTCGACCGCGTCGCCCAGTGGTACACCGAGGAGTCGTTGCCGGAGGGCCTGGTCCTCGACAGCGACCTCCGCTGGTCGCTGCTCACCGGGCTGGCCCGGCAGGGACGAGCCGGCACCCCCGAGATCGACGCCGAGCTCGCCCGCGACAACACGATCTCGGGCCAGGAGCGTGCCGCAGCGGCACGGGCCACCGTCCCCACCGCGACGGCGAAGCAGGCTGCCTGGGCGGCTGCCGTCGTCAGCGACGAGACCCCGAACGAGACGCAGCGCTCGATCGCCCGGGTGTTCCAGGTGGCCGGGCAGGACGAGCTGCTGGAGCCGTACGTCGAGGCCTACCTCGAGACGGCGGAGACGGTCTGGGAGGCGAAGGGCGTGCAGCGGGCGACGACGATCCTCGAGAACCTGTTCCCCCGGGTCCTCGCCACCGAGCCGGTCCTCGAACGGGTGCAGCGCTGGCTGGCCTCGACCTCGGCGACGACGGCCGCCGTGCGCTACGTGCGGGAGGGTGCCGCCGACCTCGAGCGGGCGCTGGCCGCTCAGCAGCGGGACGCAGCGGGGGCAGCCCGACGGTCCTGAGGTGACCCGGGCCGCCCGTCAGTCGACGCGCCCGGGGCTACGCGTGGAGCGTGCGTGGTCCCCGGGCGTAGGCCGCCAGCCGGTTGATCCCGCGGACGATGCCGCCGGCGAGGTCGCCGTGAGCGAGCTGGGTCTGCATGTCGGCGAGCGCCAGCCGGACCTCGTCGTCGCCGAGCTCGCGGCGAGCCTGCTCGCCGGTCACGACCTCCAGCACCCTGGCCACCGGGTCCACCATGAGGAGCACGGAGCGTGGCGGGGTCACCAGCGCTGCGTGCAGGCGCTCGGCGAAGGCCCGGGTGTCCTCGTCCGCCGGTCCGACGTACACCGAGAACTCGAAGCGGGTCTCGCTCTCCGCGTCGCGGACGGCCTTGTCGATCTGCTGCCGCTCCGCTGCGGAGAAGCCCTCACCACCGGGCACTGGCACCACCCATGACCTGGTTGCCCCCGGACGGGGTCCCGCTCTCGACGGCCTCAGGGGTGCTGCGAGGACCGCCGAACCACTCGGAGTTGTCGGTGAAGTACCCGGCGGGGTCGCTCGCGTCGCGGCCGCCGCGCATCATCGACGGGAGGTAGGTCAGCAGGGTGATCACCGCGATCACGAGCAGCGGGATCCCGACCAGCTTGAGCAGAGACACCAGCATGCTGTCGTTGACGCCGTTCTCCCAGCCCTCCGGCGGTGCAGCGACCGCAGTCGCTGCGGAGGAGCCGAGGACCAGCCCCAACGACACGGCGGCGGCGCGGACGCCACGCCGCCTGGCGACGGCGCGGTACCGGTTCTGACTGGGCTGGGTCTGGACCGTCACGCTCGTCAGCCTACCCAGCGCCGCGCCGTCCCATCCCGTCCCCCACCGGCGCCACGAGGTGCTCCGGTTCTCGTAGCCTGCTGCGGTGACCTGGCTCGCGACAGCTCCTGACTGCAGCGCCGAGGACCAGCTCTGCCGGGTGGTCCTCGACGCGACCGGCAACCCGTGGCTGGCGACCGCTGCCGACTGGGTGCTCGCCAAGCCGCTGGTCATCCTCTCGATCATCGCCCTCGGGTTCGTCATCCGGTGGCTGGCGGTCCGGTTCATCCGCCGGCTGACGACCCGGGCCGCCACCGGCGTCTTCCCGACCTCGGTGCTGCGCGACCGCCAGGACCAGGACCAGGAGCTCGTGCTGGCCCGCGAGCGGCGCCGGCAGCGGGCGCAGACCATGGCCTCGGTGCTCACCAGCATGGTGTCGGTGGCGGTGTTCTCCCTGGTCGCGGTGATGGTGCTCGGGGAGCTGGGCTATGACATCGGCCCCCTGATCGCGAGCGCGGGGCTGGTCGGGGTGGCGCTGGGGTTCGGCGCCCAGAGCCTGGTCAAGGACTTCCTCTCCGGCATCTTCTTGTTCTTCGAGGACCAGTACGGCGTGGGTGACCAGATCGTCGTCGGTGAGACCACCGGTGTCGTCGAGGCGCTGTCGCTGCGGGTGACCCGGATCCGCGGCGAGGACGAGACGATCTGGTACGTCCGCAACGGCGAGATCCTCAAGGTCGGCAACCGGAGCCAGCGGGTCGACCCCGCGGTGCCGGCCATCGAGCGACCCCGCCCGTAGCCCGGCCGCGACGCGCAGCGACCCCCGACCGTTGCCGGTGCGGGGGCCGCTGCACGCCGACCACTCAGCGGAGCGAGGCGTCGAGGGTGATCGTAGTGCCGGTCAGCGCCTGGGACACGGGGCAGTTCTCCTTCGCGCCCTGAGCGGCCTCGACGAAGGCGGCGTCGTCCAGGCCCTCGACCTGGCCCTGCACCGTGAGGTGGATGCCGGTGATCCCCTTGCCGACGACGAACTCGACGGCGGCCTCGACGTCGAGCTGCTGAGGCGGGTTGCCCTGCTGGGCGAGCGCGTGGGAGAGCGCCATGGAGAAGCAGGCCGAGTGCGCGGCCGCGATGAGCTCCTCCGGGCTGGTCTTGCCGTTCGGCGCCTCGGTGCGCGCGGGCCAGCTCACGTCGTAGGTCCCGAGCCCGCTCGAGACGAGGGTGACCTGACCGGCACCCTCCATGAGGGAGCCCTTCCACTGGGTGTTGGCGTTGCGCGTCGTCATGCACGAGCCTTCCTGTCGGGTGGCCGGCGGCCACGCGTGGTCTCACCGGGCCGCCGTGCGGCGACCCCCGGGACAGGTACCCGTGCGCCGCGCGCTCACAACTGCGTCCTCAGCACGCGGTCGCTGGTCTGGTCCCGGACAATGGAGGAGTGAACCAGCCCGCAGCCGCCACCGAGGAGCCGACCCCGGCGCAGGAGCAGACGTTCTACGACGAGATCGGCGGCCTCCCGGTCATCGAGCAGGTCGTCAGCCGCTTCTACGCCGGGGTCGCCACCGACCCCGTGCTGGGGCCGATGTACCCGCAGGAGGACCTCGCCGACGGCTCCGCCGCCCGGCGGCTCGCGCTGTTCCTCGCTCAGTACTGGGGCGGCCCGTCGACGTACTCCCAGGAGCGTGGGCACCCGAGGCTGCGGATGCGTCACGCGCCGTTCGCGGTGAACCGGGAGGCCGCCGAGCACTGGCTCACCCACTTCCGGGCGGGGCTCGACGAGGTGGGGCTGACGCCGGAGCAGGACGCGAAATTCTGGGGCTACGTCACCTACGCCGCGCAATTCATGCTGAACACCCCGGACTGACGTCGGCGGCGAGCCACGCTCAGGTGCGACGGCGGCCTGGTCCAGACCGGCCGCCAGCGAGACCGATCCGCGTCCTGTGCGACTCCGAACGGGTGGCACAGACACCACCGCCGTACGTCGCGCACCGACCGGCGTAGCGCCGACCGGAGGGAACGCACCATGCGCAGAATCCGCACCCGTGCCCGCGCCGCAGGCGTGGTCGCCGCTGTGGCCGTCGCCGCAGCCACGGGACTGAGCGCCGCACCCGCGCAGGCCACCACGGGCACGACCAGCCTCGCCGAGGTGCTCGCCGCCGACGGCAACCGGCTCGACCACCGCTGGCGCGACTTCGACATCCTGGACAAGGCCGTCCACGCGGTGCTCGACGCCAAGCCCGACAGCGCGGTGAGGGTGCTGGCCGACGGCAGCACGCCGCTGACCGCCTTCCTGCCGACCGACCGGGCGTTCCGGCGGCTGGTCACCGACCTGACGGGCGACCGCAAGGCCGGGGAGCGCGGTGTCCTGCGCGCCGTGACCGCGTTCGCCGACGCCGCCACTCTCGAGGCGGTCCTGCTCTACCACGTGGTCCCCGGCGCCACCATCACCTACCGCCAGGCCCGGCACGCCGACGGCGCCCGGCTGACCACCGCCCTCGGGGAGGACCTGCGCGTCAGCGTCGGCCGCGAGGTCCTGCTGCGGGACCGGGACTTCGACGCGCAGAACCCGCGCGTGCTCCGGTCGAAGGCCAACATCAACAAGGGCAACGAGCAGATCGCCCACGGGATCGGCCGGGTGCTGCGCCCGCTCGACCTCTGACCGCAGCACACGAGCCGAGGGCGGCGCCGACCAGCGGGTCGGCGCCGCCCTCCGCGCGCACCGCGGGGCCCGGCGACGTCGGTCACCGGGCGAGTCGGGTCCGCAGCCACTCCGGCAGCGCCCGGGCCCGCGAGGAGGTCGGGTCGAAACCGACCACGACAGCCCGCGCCCGCGCCAGGACGTCCTGGCCGTCGGAGACCTCGGAGGCGAGGCTGAGCGAGCTGCGGCCGACCTCCTCGACCCACGTGTCGACCGGGTAGGGGTCCTGGCGCAGCAGGATCGCCCGGTTGTACTCGACGTCCACCGCGACGACCACCACGGCCGGCTCGGGCTCGCCCGCGGGCCGCTCCTCGAGCCGGAGCAGGTCGATCCTCGCCTCCTGCATGTACTCGAAGTACTTCACGTTGTTGACGTGCCGGTAGAGGTCGACGTCGGAGAAGCGGACCTGGCAGTCGTACCGGTGACGCGGTGCCGAGCCGCTGTCCCGGGGCAGCCGGCCGGAGCGCGGGCGCGGCTCCGGCCGCTCGTCGCGGAGGCCGTCGAGGACGACCCGCTCGGCCGCGGTGATGCGGCGCGGGCGCTCGTCGGCGAAGACGTACGGCGCGAGAGCGGAACGGGCTCGGAGGTAGACGACCCGGCTGCCGTCGGGGTGCTCGTCGAAGACCTCGTAGGCCAGCGTGAAGGACGCCGCCCGGACCTGGGTGACCCAGACCTCGATCGACACCGGTGCGCGGCGGAAGTGCAGAGGTGCGAGGTAGTCGACCTCGTGGCGGACGACGACGACGCCTTCGGCGAGCTCCTCGCCGCCCTGCATCGGCGCGTGGACGCGGAACACGTCGACACGAGCCTCCTGCAGGTAGTCGACGTAGGTGACGTTGTTGACGTGTCCCAGCAGGTCCATGTCGGCCCACCGCAACGGGCAGCGGTAGAGGTGACGCGTCACACGCGCCATGCTCGCAGAACGGAACTACGCTGGCTCGACCGCCGTCGCTGTGAGGAGCCGCCATGCCCGAGGCCGTCATCGTCGCCACTGCTCGGTCCCCCATCGGCCGTGCGAACAAGGGCTCCCTGAAGGACCTCCGGCCCGACGACCTGACCGCGGCAGGTCGTGCAGGCGGCGCTCGACAAGCTGCCGTCGCTCGACCCCCACGACGTGGACGACCTGTTGCTCGGGTGCGGACTGCCCGGCGGGGAGTCGGGGAACAACATGGGCCGGGTCGTGTCGGTGCTCCTCGGACTCGACGACGTCCCGGGCGCGACGATCACCCGCTACTGCTCGTCGTCGATCCAGACCACCCGGATGGCCTTCCACGCGATCAAGGCCGGCGAGAGCGACGTCGTCCTCAGCGCAGGGGTCGAGACCGTGTCCCGCTACGTCAAGGGCACCTCCGACCACCTCCCGGACACGCTCAACCCGAGGTTCGCCGAGGCCAAGGCGCGGACCGACCGGCAGGCGCAGGGCGGGCTGGACTGGCGCGACCCCCGCGAGGACGGCCAGCTCCCGGACGTCTACCTGGCGATGGGACAGACCGCGGAGAACCTCGCGCGACTGCGCGGGCTCACCCGGCAGGAGCTCGACGAGTTCGGCGTCCGGTCCCAGAACCTCGCGGAGAAGGCGATCGCGAACGGGTTCTGGGCCAAGGAGATCACGCCGGTGACGCTGCCTGACGGCACGGTCGTGGACACCGACGACGGACCCCGGCCTGGCGTCACGCTGGAGGCCGTGTCCCAGCTCAAGCCGGTGTTCCGGCCCGACGGGGTCGTCACCGCGGGCAACTGCTGCCCGCTCAACGACGGCGCCGCCGCGGTCGTCGTCATGTCCGACACCAAGGCCGACGAGCTCGGCCTCACCCCACTGGCCCGGATCGTGTCCACCGGCCTCTCGGCGCTGTCACCGGAGATCATGGGGCTGGGTCCGGTGGAGTCGGGCAAGCAGGCGCTGGCCCGCGCCGGGATGACCATCGACGACATCGACCTCGTCGAGATCAACGAGGCGTTCGCGGCCCAGGTGGTGCCGTCCTACCAGGACCTCGGGGTCGACCTCGACAAGCTCAACGTCAACGGCGGGGCGATCGCGGTGGGACACCCCTTCGGCATGACGGGGGCCCGGCTCCAGGCGACGATGGTCAACTCGCTGCAGACCCACGACAAGCAGCTGGGGCTCATCGCCCTCTGCGTCGGCGGCGGCCAGGGGATGGCGCTGGTCCTCGAGCGGCTCTCCTAGCCGTCGAGCCGCCCGCCATGGCGGGCGGCTCGACCGGTCATCGCGGGCGGCTCGACCGGTCACCGCGGGCGGCTCGACACGGCAGGGGCTACCGGGTCACTCGCGCGTGAGCTTGCGGTGGGTCACGCGGTGCGGACGAGCGGCCTCGGGTCCGAGCCGCTCGACCTTGTTGGCCTCGTAGGCGGCGTAGTTGCCCTCGAACCAGAACCACCTGCCGGAGTCCTCGTCGTCACCCTCCCAGGCGAGGATGTGGGTCGCTGTGCGGTCCAGGAACCACCGGTCGTGGGAGGTGATGACGGCGCAGCCGGGGAACTCCAGCAGCGCGTCCTCCAGTGACTGCAGCGTCTCGACGTCGAGGTCGTTGGTCGGCTCGTCGAGGAGCAGCATGTTGCCGCCCATCTTGAGGGTGAGCGCCAGGTTGAGCCGGTTGCGCTCGCCGCCGGACAGCACACCGGCCTTCTTCTGCTGGTCGGCGCCCTTGAAGCCGAAGGACGCGATGTAGGCGCGTGACGGCATCTCGAAGCTCGCGACCTTGATGTGGTCGAGCCCGTCCGAGACGACCTCCCACACGTTCTTGTTCGGGTCGATCCCGGCCCGGCTCTGGTCGACGTAGGAGATCTTCACCGTCTGGCCGACCCTGAGCTGACCCTCGTCCGGCTTCTCCTGCCCGACGATCATCCGGAACAGCGTCGTCTTGCCGACGCCGTTCGGACCGATGACCCCCACGATGCCGGCGCGCGGCAGCGTGAAGTCGAGGTCGTGCATGAGCACCCGGTCCTCGAAGCCCTTGGTGAGGTCGTCGGCCTCCAGCACGACGTCGCCGAGACGCGGCCCTGCTGGGATGTTGATCTCGTTGGCGTCGAGCTTGCGGTTGCGGTCCGCCTCGGCGGCGAGCTCCTCGTAGCGGGCGAGCCGGGACTTGCTCTTGGCCTGCCGGGCCTTGGGGTTCGAGCGCACCCACTCCAGCTCGCGCTCGAGCATCTTGGCCCGCTTCGCGTCCTTGGCGCCCTCGATCTTCAGGCGGTCCTTCTTGGTCTCCAGGTACGTCGAGTAGTTGCCCTCGTAGGGGTGGGTCCGGCCCCGGTCGAGCTCGAGGATCCAGCTGGCGACGTTGTCGAGGAAGTACCGGTCGTGCGTGATCGCCAGGACGGCGCCGGGGTAGCTCGCGAGGTGCCCCTCGAGCCACTGCACGGACTCGGCGTCCAGGTGGTTGGTCGGCTCGTCCAGCAGCAGCAGGTCGGGCTGCTGCAGGAGCAGCTTGCACAGCGCCACCCGGCGGCGCTCCCCACCGGAGAGGTTGTCCACGAGGACCTCCGGCGGCGGGCAGCGCAGCGCGTCCATCGCCTGGTCGAGCCGGCTGTCGAGGTCCCAGGCGTTGGCGTGGTCGAGGTCGGTCTGGAGGTCGCCCATCTCCTTGAGCAGCGTGTCGAAGTCCGCGTCGGGGTCGGCCATCGCCTCGGAGATCTCGTTGAACCGGTCGAGCTTGCCCTTGACGTCGGCGACCGCCTCCTCGATGTTCTGCAGGACGGTGCGGCCCTCGGTCAGCGGCGGCTCCTGCTGGAGCATCCCGACGGTGGCTCCGGGGTCCTTGAACGCGTCCCCGTTGTTGGGCTGGTCGAGCCCGGCCATGATGCGGAGCAGCGAAGACTTGCCGGTGCCGTTCGGCCCCACGACGCCGATCTTCGCGCCGTGGAGGAACGACAACGTCACGTTGTCGAGGACGACCTTGTCGCCGTGGGCCTTGCGCACGTTGCGCAGCGTGTACACGTAGTCAGCCATAACGGCTCAAGACTACGGGCCAGCCGGGTCGGACCCGTCCGGACGGGGTCCGACCTGACCTGCGCCTGCCGCCCGGGCGTGCGGGGCCTCCGGACTCAGGCGGCCCAGGACGCCCCGCCCTCTGCTGCTGCCCTGCTGCCGACGACCCCCGCGTCGCCCTGCTCCTCGACGTCGGGCACCGGCGCGCCCTCCTCCGGTGCGGGGGCACCGGCCTCGACCGTGCCGTCCTGCGAGCCGGACTCAGGCCGCTTGGCCTTGATGAAGTGGCTGATCCCGCGGTTGAGGTCGTGCCCGACGACCGCTGCCTCGACCTCGAGGGTCGTGCTCGGGACGCCGCCCTCGGGCGCCCAGGTCTCGGTCCGCAGCAGCCGACCGTGGACGACCAGCGGGTCGCCCTTCCGGACCGAGTCGCGGAGGTGGTCGGCGAGCGTGCGCCAGGCGGTCACGGCGTACCACGTCGTGGGGCCGTCCACCCACTCTCCGTCCTTGCGGATCCTCGGGGTCGACGCGACACGGACCGTCGCGACGTTGGCGTCCCGTGTCTGCCGGTGGCGCACCTCGGTGCCGGCGTAGCCGCGGAACGTGATGGAGGTGTCGTTCATGGGCGCTCCTCGGAGCTCGGGGATGCTGACACCGAGAAGCGTCCGCGCCCGCGCCGACGTCGACCCGGACCCGGCGGGAGGTCGGTGGAGGACGGGGCAGTTCGGCGGGCTGGGGAGGGCAGTCGGCGCGGACCCGTCAGCGCCGCGCCACGTCCAGCGCACGCCGGAGGTCGCGGTAGTCCTGGAGCTCGGCCGTCACCGGCCCGATGACGAGGTGGTCGGCGACCGAGCCGATCGACTGGCGCAGCCGTCGGTCGGCCGCCCGTGCCCGGCTCCGTGCGACCAGCCGGTTCACCACACGGGCGACCGCCGCGAGGACCAGCCCGCCGACCGCTCCACCGATGACCAGCCAGGTCGGGGTCGGGACGCCGTACTGCCGCGGGGTCGCCAGCTCGGGGAGCTGGAGGTACCCGAGCACCGCGAGGACACCGAGCCAGAGCAGCCCGCCAACCAGCGCGACGGCGAAGAGGACCTGCAGGACGCGGCTGACGCGCCACCACAGCGGCGTCCGGTCGGCGCCCAGGTCCGTGGTGACCACGGCCCGGTCGAGCGCGTCGCCGAGGTCCTCCAGCCTCGAGGTCGACGCCCGGCGCACCGCGGCGACCCAGGGTGGCGCCAACGGTGAGCCGACCTGGTCGGCGACGGCGCGGACCGCGGTGTCCACCCTCGCCCGCTGGACCCGGGTGGGCTCGGGGACCGAGGCACGCGACGCCGACGAGAGCTCGCCCCCTGAGGAGCCGAGGTCGAGGTGGAGCCGCTTGAGCGGGTCGGGCTTGAGCCGCGAGAGCCAGGCCACCGGGAGCCACCCGGTGTGACGCGCCCCCCGACGGGCCACCGAGCGCTCGACCGCCCGCACCACCGTCGGCACCGCGGCGGCCTCCGCCAGCGCGTCGACGAGCTGGTCGCGCTGGCCACGCTCCACCGAGGGCGGCTCGGCACCTCCGCTGGCAGCGGCGAGCGCGCCGGCGCAGGCCACGACATCGGCGGTGAGCCGGGCGGCCACGACCTTCTTGGCCCGCACCTTCTCCGCGACGAGGGACCGGAGCTCGGGGATGCCGTCGCCGTCGCGCGCCGACGTCCCGAGGACCGGTACGCCGGACAGCCCCTCGCCCTCGAGGAGGCGCCGCAGGTCGGCCAGCAGCGCCGCACGCTCCCCGTGGGGCACCTCGTCGAGGTGGTTGAGCGCGACGATCATGACCTCGCGGTGGGTGGCCATCGGCCGCAGGTAGCGCTCGTGGACCGCGGCGTCGGCGTACTTCTGCGGGTCGAGCACCCACACGAGCATGTCGACCACCTGCACCAGCCGGTCGACCTCCAGGTGGTGGGCGACCTGGGTCGAGTCGTGGTCGGGGAGGTCCAGCAGGACCAACCCCTCGAGCCCCGGTTGCGGCGCCTCGACCCGGTGCCTCCGGGGCACCTCGAGCCAGGCGAGCAGCTCCGGGGCGTCCTCGCCGAACACGACCGCCGAGGTCGCGGAGGTGGTCGGCCGACGCACGCCGGTCTGCGCCAGCTGGGTCCCGGAGAGGGCGTTGAACGTGGAGGACTTGCCCGACCCGGTCGCCCCGGCCAGCGCCACCACCGTGTGGTCCCCCGTCAGCGCCAGTCGGCCGGACGCCCGGCGCACGACGTCCTCGGCGCGGTCGACGAGCGCGTCGTCGAGCCGGCCGCGGGACAACCCCGCCGCCGCCTGCAGCGCCGACACCCGCTCGGCCAGCGTCGGGTCACCGCGTCCGCTGACGAGCCGCCGCGCTCCTTCGACCAGTGCGCTCACGGGGTGCGGTGGCCCTCGAGCGCGGCCGCCAGCGACCGGGAGGCGCCGAGGAGCCGCCCGGTCTCCTCCGCCCCGACGCCCAGCCCGTCGAGGACCTCGACGTAGCGCGCGGCCTCCTCGGCGTACAGCACCTCGACACGCGCCTCGAGGTCGTGCCGGGCACGTTCAGCCAGCCGACGCACGGCCTGGTCGCCGAACACCGCCTCGAGCAGCTTCTGGCCGAGCACCGCGCTGCCGCCCGCGATCCCGGCCTCGGCGCCGGTCAGTCCCGCGGTGTGGGCGAAGACGACGATCATCAGGGCGACCGACAAGCCGTTGAGACCGAACGCGAGGAACCGCGCGGTCGTGCGCTTGTCCGCGCCCTCGCTGCGCACGAGGTCGAGGACACCCTGCTGCCAGTCGCGGACCGTGCGCTCGGCGCGGCGACGGAACTCGCGCGAGGCGCGCCCGAGGTCGCGGGCGGTCCCCTCCGGGCCGGGAGCGGCCTCCAGCAATCGGCGCCCGGCCTCGACCGACGCCCAGGACCGCGCCGCCTGCTCGGCGGCGGACTCCGCGTGCTCGAGCAGCAGCGCCTCGAGGCCGCTCTCGACCGCGACGGTGACCCGCTCGACCTGCTGCGGCTTGCCCCGCACGAACCCGCTGACGCGGTCCCGGAGCCAGCCGACCCGGGACTCCAGCGACCGGAACAGCTCGCCGGTGCCCACGAACTCCTGCCAGCGGGCGAGCACCTCGCCGCGGAGCAGGCTGCCGTCCGCGGACGCCTCGCTGACCTCGCGGGCGCCGGCGGCGTACGCCTGCTCGACGTCGGCGCGCAGCCGCGCCACGAGCTCGACCTGTGCCTGGTGCCCGACCGCGACCTCCTGGGAGCGACGCACGAGCGAGCGGACGGCGCCCTCGAGGGTCTGCCGGACGACGGCGCTGCGGGCGGAGGCGTCGGCCGCCAGGCTGTCGAGCCACTGCCGCACGTCACGGACCGCCTCGGGGCGCAGGAGGCCGTCGTCTCCGACCGGGGCCTCCTCGACCGTGAACAGCCGGGCCTCCTGGAGTCCCCGCTCGTCGAGCATCGAGCGCAGATGGCCGGCGACCTCTTCGGTCGCGCCGGGCGGGATGCGGTCCAGCACGATCGCCACCGCCGTGCTGCGGTCGGCGGCCGCGTGCAGGAAGTCCCACGGCACCTGGTCGGCGTACCGGGCTGCGGACGTCACGAAGAGCCACAGGTCCGCGGCGGCGAGCAGCTGGGCTGCGAGCAGCCGGTTGCGCTGCTCGACGGAGTCGATGTCGGGCGCGTCCAGGACCGCGAGGCCCTGCGGCACCGCCGGTTCCGCGACCAGCTGGAGCGCCCGCGGGTCGGTGCTCGCCGCGGTCGTGCGCGCGAGGTCCGGGAGGATCCGGGTGTCGTCGAACCAGTCCCGGTCGTCGGGGTGGAACACCAGCACCGGTGACCGGGTCGTCGGACGCAGCACGCCGGGTTGCGTCACCCGCCGCCCCACCACCGAGTTGACCAGCGTGGACTTGCCGGCGCCCGTCGACCCGCCCACGACGGTGAGCAGCGGCGCGTCGATCTGCCGGAGCCGCGGCAGCACGTAGTCCTCGAGCTGGCCCAGCATCTCCTCCCGCGTACGGCGCTGTCCTGCGACGCCCGGGACCTCCAGGGGCAGCTCGAGCCGACGCAGCGCCGACTGGAGCTCCTCGAGCGCCTGCGTGAGCCGATCCGCCGGCGCCGCGACCTCGGCCGTCACCGCCAGCCCCCTGCCTGTGACGGTCCGACCCGGCCCGCGTGGCCCGCGTCGTAGGTGGGTCGGTGCGGTTGGGCCACGTGGCTGCGGAGCGCCGCGAGGCGCTGCGCCATGGCAGCGCCGCGGGCCGCGTAGTCGGGAGGGGCGGTGCCGCGCAGCACCCGGTTGTGCAGCGTCGCGAGCTGGACGGCCTGCTGCTGGTAGTCGCGCATCACCTCGGCGGCACCCGGGCCGCCCCAGCGCGCCGCCTGCGCCCGCGCCGTACGGCGGGCGGGGAGCCCGGTGAGCCACGGCAGCTCCTGGGGGTGCAGGTAGCCCCGCTGGGCGAGGTCGACCAGCGACCGGTTCAGCATCCGGCCCTCGCGGACCCGGAACCAGATCGCGAGGCCCACCACGACGAGCAGCCCGGGGACCATCGCGAAGAGGTAGGTGACGAGGAAGACCTCACCCCCGCCGAGGAACGCCGAGCCGTTCCAGGCGGCGTGCAGGCAGACCGCGAAGAGGTACCCGACCACGGGCGCCACCAGCCGCAGCGACCGGCTGCGGGTGGACACCGCGAGGCCGACCCCGATCCCGGTCATGGAGGCGAAGAGCGGGTGTGCGAACGGGCTGAAGACCCCGCGCATGACGAAGAGCCCGGTGGCGGCGTCGGCGCCACCGTCGCCGAACCCGGGTCCGCCCGCGTACGCGCCGGCGTAGTAGAGGATGTTCTCGGTGAACGCGAACCCGATGCCGACGAGGCCTGCGTAGACCAGCCCGTCGAGGAGGCCGTCGATCACGTGCCGCCGGAGCCAGAGCAGCAGCAGCACGAACAGCCCCTTGCCGGCCTCCTCGGTCACCGGTGCGACGAGGACCGCGGAGACGACCTCGCTGCTGCCGTTGACCGCCTGGTTGATCGTCTGCACGGCGAGCGCACCGCCGGTGGCCACGAGCGCGCCCCAGCCGAAGGCCAGCGCGAGGAAGACCTTCGGCTCCGGTTCGTAGCGGTCCAGCCAGAGGTAGCAGGCGATGAGCGGGCCCACCGGGAGCGCAGCGAGCACCAGGCCGACGACCACCGCGTCGGGCCGTCCCGCCGCCAGCAGCACCAGCGCGACGACGACCGCACCGAGGACGAGCCCGAGCGCGACCAGCACGACGAACAGGACCCCGCCCAGACCCGTGCGGAGCCGCAGCGGCGGCGGCACCGCCGGCAGCCCGTACGGCGCGGGCGGGTGCTCGCCGGAGGTCCACGACATGCTGCGAACCTATCCAGACCGACGCCTCGGCAACCGCTCGGCGGGGCCCGCACGACCGCTCCTCCTCAGGGGGTGACCGTCCTACAGTGGGGACGGTGAGCGACCAGAGCACTCCCGCCGAGCAGGGCACTCCCGAGACCGCCGCGTCCGGGACGCAGTCCCACGACCAGGGCGTCCCGCAGGCCTACCTCGACTTCATGCGACAGGGGTGGGGCGACCGCGAGCTCGACCTGCCCGCGCACCCGGTGGCGGCGAGGACGCCGGACCGACGTCGCCGGCTGGCCGAGCTGCTCCCGGGCGAGCGGCTGGTCGTCCCTGCCGGGGGCTACAAGGTGCGCTCGAACGACACCGACTACCGCTTCCGTCCCGACACCGCGCACACCTGGCTCACCGGCAACCAGACCAGCGACGCGGTCCTGGTGGTCGAGGGCGGGGAGTCGGTGCTCTACGCCCGGCCGCGGTCGCGGCGTGACACCGACGAGTTCTTCCGCAACCGGGTGTACGGCGAGCTCTGGGTCGGTCGCCGCCCCTCCCTCGGCGAGCTGTCGGCGTCGCTGGGGCTGGAGTGCCGTCACCTCGACGAGCTCCCGTCGCGCCTGGAGCGCCCGGCCAAGACCCGGGTGCTCCGCGGCGTGGACCTGCGCGTCGACGCGGCGGTGAGCACCGACGAGTCGCGGGACACCGAGCTGGCCACCGTGCTGTCGGAGCTGCGGCTGGTCAAGGACGACTACGAGGTGGCCGAGCTCCAGCAGGCGTGCGACATCACCGCGCTCGGGTTCGAGGACGCGCTGCGGGAGTGGGACCGGGTCCTCGAGCACGGCGAGCGGTGGATCGAGGGGACCTTCTTCCGGCGGGCCCGGGCGATGGGCAACGACATCGGCTACGACTCGATCGTGGGAGGTGGCCGCCACGCGACGACGCTGCACTGGATCGACAACACCGGGCCCGTCACCCCGGGGGAGCTCGTGCTCCTCGACATGGGCGTCGAGGCCCGCAGCCTCTACACCGCCGACGTCACCCGCACGCTGCCGGTCTCGGGCCGGTGGTCGGGGCTGCAGCGCGAGCTCTACGAGCTCGTGCTCCAGGCTCAGCAGGCCGGCATCGACGCCGTCCGGCCCGGCGCGCCGTACCTCGACCCGCACCACGCCGCGATGCGCGTCCTCGCGCACGCGCTGGAGGACTTGGGGCTGCTGCCGGTCCCGGCCGAGGAGGCGCTCGCGCCGGACAGCAAGGTCTACGCGCGCTGGACGCTGCACTCCACCAGCCACATGCTCGGCATGGACGTCCACGACTGTGCGCAGGCCCGGAGCGAGGTCTACAACCACGGCCCGCTCGCGGAGGGGATGGTGCTGACGGTCGAGCCGGGGCTGTACTTCCAGGAGGACGACCTGCTCGTCCCCGAGGAGCTGCGCGGAACCGGCATCCGCATCGAGGACGACGTCCTGGTCACCGCCGACGGTGCCCGCAACCTCTCTGCGGCGCTGCCCCGGGAGCCCGACGCCGTCGAGGAGTGGATGGCCGGGCTCCGCGGCTGACCTAGGCTGGCCGGACGGCTCCGCGGTCACGGGGCCGCCCTGCCTCCGTAGCTCAGCTGGATAGAGCAGCGGCCTTCTAATCCGCGGGTCACAGGTTCGAGTCCTGTCGGGGGCGCCGCCGGGACGAAGGGCATGCTGGGGCCAGCGTCGGGCCAGCGTCGGGCGAGCGTCGGGCCGTGGGAGGGGCGAGCGTGCACGGATCTGCCTTCGAGGCGATGCAGGGCTGCGTCGAGGAGTTCGTGCCTCGTGAGGGGCGGCTGACGGTCGTCGACTTCGGCTCGCACACGACCAAGAAGCGCATCGACCAGGAGATGGTGCACCGCCGGCTCCTCGGCGGACGCGACGTCGAGCTCATCGGGGTCGACATCCGTGCCGGCCACAACGTCGACGTGGTGATGGAGAGGCCCTACCGCGTGCCGCTGAGGTCCGACAGCGTCGACGTCGTCGTCTCCGGTCAGGTCTTCGAGCACATCCCGTTCTTCTGGGCGTCCACGCTCGAGATCGCGCGGATCCTCAAGCCCGGAGGCGTCTTCTTGATGTCGGTCCCGTCGCGGGGGCACGTGCACACGAAGGTCGACTGCTGGCGCTACTACCCCGACGGTGTGCGTGCGATGGCGGCCTTCGCTGGGCTGGAGGTGCTGCGAGCCACCACGGACTTCCCGCCGCAGAGCGGCTCGCCGCGCCACCGGTACGAGCAGATCGAGACCCCCGGGCGCTACTGGGGTGACACCGTGGGCGTTCTCCGGAAGCCGCTGGACTACCCGACCCGTCGGATGGCGTTGGTCCGGACGCCGCTGCTGTGGTGGGCCAACCGGTCCGCGGACCGGTTCGTCAGCACCCGCGACGCCGAGGGTGTCGATCGGGAGGTCGTCGCCTGCGACTGAGGTCGCGCCGCCTCAAGGCTGCCCGTCGGCGCCGACCGCCTGGCTCCGCGCCGCGTAGCGGTCGATCTCGTCGACCAGCGTCGCCTTCCCCGCGTCCTCGAGGAAGGAGCACCGGACCGCCGTGCGCGCCAGCTCTGCGACACCCGCCTCGTCGAGCCCGAGGAGCCCGGCGGCCAGCTCGTACTCGCGGGTCAGCGTGGTGCCGAACATCGGCGGGTCGTCGCTGTTGATGGTGACGACCGCTCCCGCGGCGTACATCTGGGTGAGGGGGTGGTCCTCGAGCCGGGCGACCACCCGCGTGGCGAGGTTCGAGGTCGGGCAGACCTCGAGGGGGATGCGGTGCTCGACGACGTGCGCGAGCAGCTCCGGGTCCTGGGTGACCGAGGTGCCGTGACCGATCCGTTCGGCGCCCAGCTCGCGCAGCGCGTCCCACACCGTCTCCGGTCCGGTGGTCTCCCCCGCGTGCGGGACGGAGTGCAGCCCGGCGGCTCGCGCCTGCTCGAAGTACGGGCGGAACTGCGGCCGCGGGACGCCGACCTCCGGTCCGCCGAGCCCGAAACCGACGAGCGAGGGTGGCGACACGGGGAGGTACCCGACGGTGGCCGCCGCCGCCTCGACGCCGAACTCGCCGGGCACGTCGTACACCCAGCGGAGCACCACGCCCAGGTCGCGCTCGGCGGCCACCCTGGCGTCCTCGACCGCCTCGACGAAGGCCTCGATCGGCACTCCGGCGCGGACGTTCGTGTACGGGGTCAGGGTCAGCTCGGCGTAGCGGACCTGCTGTGCAGCGAGGTCGGCGGCGACCTCGTAGGTGAGCAGGCGGACGTCCTCCGCGTCGCGCACCAGGTCGACGACGGCCAGGTACACCTCGACGAAGTGGGCGAAGTCGCGGAAGGTGTAGAACGCCCGCAGCTCGTCGAGGTCCGACGGCACGGTCCCGGGATGGCGCTGCGCCAGCGCCGAGACGATTCGCGGGGATGCCGACCCGACGTGGTGGACGTGGAGCTCTGCCTTGGGCAGGCCGGCGACGAAGTCGGCGAGAGTCACCCGGCGACCCTAGTCCGGCGATCGGCGGGGACTGCGACCCCCGATCGGTAGGGTCGGTCGCGTGAACGACCGACTGGTGTGGATCGACTGCGAGATGACCGGGCTCGACCTCAGCGCCGACGCCCTGGTCGAGGTCGCCGTGCTGGTCACCGACTACGACCTGCAGGTCCTCGGTGAGGGCATCGACGTGGTCGTCAAGCCGCCCGCCGAGGCGCTGGTGCAGATGGACGACTACGTCCGCACGATGCACACCTCGTCCGGGCTCCTCGACCAGCTGGACGACGGCCTGACCCTCGAGGAGGCCGAGCAGCAGGTCCTCGCCTACCTGCAGGAGCACTGTCCCGCGGGGATCCGGCCTCCGCTGGCGGGCAACAGCGTCGGGACCGACCGGGCGTTCCTCGCGCGGGACATGCCCGACCTCGACCGGTTCCTGCACTACCGCATCGTCGACGTCTCCTCCATCAAGGAGCTGGCGCGCCGGTGGTACCCGCGGGCCTACTACAACGCGCCTGCCAAGCACGGCAGCCACCGCGCGCTGGCCGACATCCAGGAGAGCATCGAGGAGCTGCGCTACTACCGCGCCGCAATCTTCGTCCCCGACCCGGGCCCGAGCTCCACCGAGGCGAGGCAGCTGGCCGACGAGCACGGCGGCGCGCTCACCGGCCACCGGTCCCCTGGTCCGGCCGACTCCCAGCCCGAGCCGGACCCCCGCCCGGCTCCCGACCCGGAGGCCGGGTCCCAGGACGCCACCTCGTAGCCGGTACACTTCCCACGCCGACGACGGACCAGTCGCCTCTGCGCGACCCGGCCCGCCTGACGGCCTCGGTGGATGTAGCTCAGCTGGTAGAGCGCCGCGTTGTGGTCGCGGATGTCGCGGGTTCAAGTCCCGTCATTCACCCCAAGGGGCTCCGCCCGCGGGCAGGGCCGCCCTCAGCCCTCCGCCACCTCCGCCGTGACTCCCCCGGTGAGCGCGACCAGCTCGGCGTGGGTTGACGGAAACACCGCGTGCGGGTGCCCGGCCGCCGCCCAGACCACGTCGAACCCCGCGAGCGCGGTGTCGACCAGTGTCCGCAGCGGCCGGGGGTGCCCGACGGGCGGGACGCCTCCGATCGCCACGCCGGTCGCCGCACGCACCGTCCCGGGGTCCGCCCGGTCGACGCGCTCGGCTCCCAGCAGCGCCGCGACCTTCGCGGTGTCCACGCGGTGCCCGCCCGACGCGAGCACCAGTACGGGCTCGGCCCGCTCGCCGTCCCTGGCGACGAACACCAGGGAGTTCGCGATCTGCGCCGGGGTCACGCCCAGCTGCTCGGCGGCCTGGGCGGCGGTCCGCGCGGCGGCGTCGAGGACCCGCACACCCGCCGCGGCCTCGGTGGCCCCGGCGGCGAGGAGGGCGTCCCGAACCCGGTGGACGGCGGGGAGGAGGTCGGCCATGCGCCGCAGCGTACGACGCTGGGACCCCCGGGTACCTTGGCGCCGGTGAGGGTGCCTCCCCCGCGGCAGCGGTACGACGTGGTCGTGGTCGGCGGCGGCCACAACGGCCTCGTCGCAGCGGCCTACCTCGCGGGCGCCGGCTTGTCCGTGCTGGTCCTCGAGCGCCTTCCCAGGACCGGGGGCGCGGCGGTCTCCGAGGAGCTGTTCCGCGGGCTGCCGGCACGGATCTCGGTGTACGCCTCGCTCGTCGGCCTCCTCCCCGACCGCATCGTCGCCGACCTCGACCTCGACCTCGAGCTCCGGTCACCCGCGACGTCGTCGTACACCCCGGTCGTGCGGCACGGGCGACCGGGCGGGCTGCTCGTCGAGCGGGAGCCGACCGAGGAGACCGCGCGCTCCTTCGAGGAGCTCACCGGCTCCGGGCAGGAGTACGCCGCGTGGCGCGAGCTCCGCGCCTCGGTCGGACAGCTCGCGGCGGCGGTGGCGCCGACCCTCCTCGACCCGTTGCCGCACAGGGACGACGTGCGCGCGCGGGTGCCGAGGCAGGTGTGGGACGCGTTGGTCGAGCACCCGATCGGTGAGCTGCTGGAGTCGACCTTCAGCCACGACAGCGTCCGCGGGATCGTCGCGACCGACGCCCTGACCGGCACCTTCGCCGACCTCCACGACGCGCACCTGGAGCAGAACCGGTGCTTCCTCTACTCGCTCCTGGGCGGCGGGACCGGCGAGTGGCGGGTCCCGGTCGGCGGGATGGGAGCGGTCGCGGGTGCGCTCGACCTCGCTGCGCGTCACGCGGGAGCCACCGTGAGGACCCGCGCCTACGTGAACCGGCTCGACACCGACGGCGAGGTGGCCGAGGTCGGCTTCCGGGACCCTGACGGCGACCAGGTGGTCGAGTGCTCCTGGGTCCTCGGTGGCGTCGCGCCCTGGGTGCTGCGGCTGCTCCTCGGCGTGGAGCCCGGGCCGCGTCCGGAGGGCGCCCAGGTCAAGATCGACATGCTGCTGGACCGGTTGCCACGGCTGCGCTCCGGGGCCCCCGCGGCGGCGGCGCTGGGCGGCACGGTCCACGTCGGCGAGGGGTTCGCCGCGCTGCAGGACGCCTTCTTCTCAGCAGCCCGGGGCGAGCTGCCCGAGGCCACGCCGGGCCGGCTCTCCTGCCACAGCCTCACCGACCCCTCGATCCTCGGCCGGCTCGCCGCCCGGGGCCAGCACACACTCACGTGGTTCGGGCTGCACACGCCGGCGCGGCTCTTCGTCGACCAGCCGGAGCGTCAGCTCGACGAGGTCGTGCTGCGGGTGCTGGACAGCATCAACCTGCACCTCGAGGAGCCGATCGAGTCGCTGCTCGCCCTCGACCACGACGGGAACCCCTGTCTGCGGGCGTCGTCACCGCAGAACGTCGAGTCGGCACTGGCGATGCCCGGCGGGCACATCCACCACGGGGCGTTGTCGTGGCCCTGGTCACCGGACCCGTCGTCGATCGTGACCCCGGCCGAACGGTGGGGCGTCGACACCGCCTGGCCGAACGTGCTGCGCTGCGGTGCGGGTGCCGTCCGCGGCGGCACGGTCTCGGGGATCGGTGGCCACAACGCCGCCATGGCGGTCCTCGAGACGACGAGGAGGGCACCCGGACTGCGGCTCGTCTGAGCGGCCGGCAGGAAGAAGGGCGCGCGGCCGGTCGGCGTCACGGCCGCGCGCCCGGTCAGACCGCCGCGGGCTCGACCTGGACGATCGGCGCGTTGGTGGGAGCGGTCGACCCGCCCTCGGGCTCGATCGTCACCGCCACCGTCACGCCCTCCTCGGGGAGCTCCATGGCCACGCGGTCCCCGGGCTTGTCGAGCACCCCTGGGCTCCCGAGGACCTCGCCGTCGGCGAGGGTCCACAGCTGGTACACGCGGTTCCTTGTCAGCTCCGGCAGCTCCGAGGTGTCGACCGCCATCTCGTCCCGGCTCGGTGACACCGCGACCACGAGCGTGCCGCCGTTGAGCGTCGGCTCGTCCTGGGTCCGGGCGTCGTCGGCCTGGAAGACCAGGTCCGCCGGCGTGCCGGTGGGGTCGGGCGAGTCGTCGAGGACCTGGTTGATCCCGAGGGCGCCGCCTCCGACGACGAGGACCGCGGCGGCCGCGAGGACCAGGCGGTCCCAGCGCCGGCCACGCCCGGGCGCTCCGACCGTGGCGGGCGGCGCGGGGCGAGCGTCCCGCGTCGGGGCGAGAGGCTCCTCACGCGGCGGTGGCGGCTCCTGCGGGGTGCGGTCGGCCGCGGCGAGCACACGGGCCCGCAGCTCGGCGGGCGGTCGCACGGTCTCTGCCGCGCCCATCCGGGCGGCAGCCTCCCGCAGCTCGCGCACCTCCTGGCGGCAGGCCGCGCAGCCGACGAGGTGCACCCGAAACTCCGCTGCCTCCTCGGCGTCCAGCGCGTCGAGCGCGAAGGCCCCGGAGAGGGTGTGGACGTCGTTCACTGGTCACGCACCTCCCAGGCAGTCACGCAGTCGGATGAGCCCGTCGCGCATCCTCGTCTTCACAGTGGGCAGCGGCTTCCCGAGCAGGGTCGCGACCTCCGCGTAGGTGTAGCCGTTGAAGTACGCCAGCCGCACCGACTCCAGCTGCAGCTCGGTGAGGGTGTCCAGGCAGCCGCGCACCGCGGCGTGCTCCTCGTCCTTCACCAGCCGGTCCGCGGGCTCGTCGTGATTGACCTCCTCGACCGTCGCCTGACCGTCGTACCGCTTCTGCGACTCGTTGCGCCGCACGGCGTCGACCGCGCGCCGGTGGGCGATCGTCATGATCCAGGTCTTCGCCGAGCCGCGGACCCGGTCGAAGCTCGGCGCCTTGCGCCAGACCTCGAGGAAGACCTCCTGCGCGACGTCCTCGGCGCGGCTGGGGTCCCGGACCACACGACGCGCGACACCGTAGACCGAGGCGCCCATGACGTCGTACAGCGCCTCGAACGCTGCGGAGTCCCCGCGCGCGACCCTCGGGAGGAGCACGTCGGCGTCTGGACGGTCGGGACCAGGCGACCGCACCAGCCGCAGGTCGGGTTCGGACCCCATGCCGCCTCGTCTCCTTGCCGCGGGCTCCGCTCGTCGGGCGGGCGCTCTCCCCCATTGTTCGTCACTGTGGGCCCGGCGGATGGGACGCGGCGCCGGAGCCGGGTCGCCGTCATGGCGGACTGGAGCGGGAGGTCCGTGGTTACCGGCGCAGCGGCGCGCACTGTTAAGATGGACCCCGCTCCGACGCACGCCCGACCTCACCGTCGAGCCGGGACGAGCGACCACGCGCCATTAGCTCAATTGGCAGAGCAGCTGACTCTTAATCAGCGGGTTGTAGGTTCAAGTCCTACATGGCGTACTCCCTCCCCTGACGTCCTCCCGACGGTCGCGCGCTGCCGGCCTGGGCGCTTGCCAGCACCGCCCGCGCCGAGGAGGCTGCGAGGGTGTCGAAACCCACGATCCTGGCGGTCGACGACGATCCCGGCGTGTCCCAGGCCATCGTCCGGGACCTCCGATCGCGGTACGGGGCGGACCACCGCGTGGTGCGGGCGACGTCGGGGGCCGAGGCGCTGTCGCTGCTCACCGAGCTGACCCTGCAGGACCGGTCGGTCGCCCTGGTCGTGTCCGACCAGCGGATGCCCGGGATGACCGGGATCGAGATGCTCGCCGAGGTCCGACGGCTGTCACCCGACACCAAGCTGCTGCTGCTCACGGCGTACGCCGACACCGACGTCGCGATCCGGGCGATCAACGACATCGCGCTCGACTACTACGCGTTCAAGCCGTGGGACCCGCCGGAGGAGCGGCTCTACCCGGTCGTCGACGACCTACTCGACGCGTGGAGCCAGGCGCATCCCCCGGAGACCTCGGAGGTCCGGGTCGTCGGGCACCGGTGGTCGGACCGGAGCCACGAGGTCAAGACGTTCCTCACCCGCAACCACGTGCCCTACCGGTGGCTCGACGTCGAGCGCGACGACGAGGCGCGGCGGCTGGTCGACCTGGCGGAGGCCGGCCTGGACGACCTGCCGCTCGTCCTGGTCCCCGACGGCGCGGCGCTCCGCACGCCCTCGGCGATGCAGCTCGCCGACGCGCTGGGGCTGCGCACCCACGCACAGCAGCCGCTCTACGACCTCTGCATCGTCGGGAGCGGGCCGGCCGGCCTGGCCGCCGCGGTGTATGCCGCGTCGGAGGGCCTCTCGACGGTCATCGTGGAGCGCGAGGCGCCGGGCGGACAGGCCGGTCAGAGCGCCTCGATCGAGAACTACCTGGGTTTCCCCGCGGGCCTCTCCGGTGCCGACCTCACCCACCGGGCGGTCGCCCAGGCCGCCCGCTTCGGCGCCGAGACCGTCCTGGCCCGTGACGTCGTGGGGTTCGAGACCCGCGGCCCGGTCCGGGCGGTCCGGTTGGACGGGTCGGGGGAGATCGAGGCCCGTGCGCTCCTCATCGCCACCGGGGTCTCCTACCGGCGGCTCGAAGCGCGTGGCCTGCCGCAGCTGGGCTCCCGAGGGGTGTACTACGGCGCCTCGGCGAGCGATGCCGCACAGTGCGCGGGAGAGGACGTGTACGTGGTCGGCGCCGCTAACTCCGCCGGCCAGGCCGCCCTCAACCTCGCCCGCCACGCCAAGCGGGTGGTGGTACTGGTGCGGTCGGACCGGCTCGAGGACACCATGTCGCAGTACCTCGTCGACCGGGTCTGCAGCACCGACAACATCGAGGTGCGGTTCCGCACGGAGGTCGTCGCGGCCGACGGGGAGGACCACGTCGAGACGATCACCCTCGCCGACCGGACCACCGGCGCCGAGGAGCGGGTGGGGTGCGCCGGGCTGTTCGTCTTCATCGGCGCCTCGCCCCGCACGGACTGGCTCGGCGACGAGGTGGCCCGCGACGCCAAGGGCTTCGTGATCACCGGGCAGGAGCTCCAGGCCACCGACCACGCCCGGTCCTGGCCGCTGGCGCGGGCGCCGTACGCGCTGGAGACCAGCGTCCCCGGGGTCTTCGCGGCTGGTGACGTCCGGCTGGAGTCGATGAAGCGGGTGGCGTCCGCGGTCGGTGAGGGCGCGATGTCGGTCTACCTCGTCCACCGCTACCTGGCGACCGTCTGATGCCGGCGCTCACGCTCGAGGAGCTGCGGGCGCTCCCGCTGTTCGACGGGCTGGACGACGCCCAGCTGGCCGAGCTGGTCGCGGCCGGCGGCGAGCACGCGTTCGTCGCCGAGGAGGAGCTGTTCTCCGAGGGTCAGCCGGCGGACGCCTGGTGGGTGCTCCTCGAGGGGACGGTCACGTTGCTGCGGCGCGTCGGCAGCGAGGAGTCCGCGCTCGGGATGATGTCGTCCCCCGGCCAGTGGGCCGGCGGGTTCCAGGCATGGGACCGCCACGGGGTGTACTTCGCTACCGGGCGCGCGGCGTCGGCCGGACGCGCGTTCCGGCTGCCCTCCGATCGGCTGGCCGGGCTGGCGGACGCCTGGTTCCCGTTCGGCGTGCACTTCATCGAGGGACTCGCGAACACGGTCCGCAGGATCGAGTCCGCGGCGCGGCAACGCGAAGCGCTCGTCGCCCTCGGGACGCTCGCCGCGGGTCTCGCGCACGAGATCAACAACCCGGCCTCCGCGGCGACCCGGGCCGTCGAGGCCCTCACCGGGACCACCGAGGTCCTGCTGTCCTCGCTGACCGAGCTCGCACGCCGGGGGATCTCGGCCGACCAGTACATCGCGCTCGACACGATGCGCCGCACGCTCCCGCTCCCGGTCGACGGCCTCGACCCGCTCGCCGTCGCCGACCGCGAGGACGTGCTGTCGGAGTGGCTGAGCGAGCACGGTGTCGGCCGGGACTGGCTCGTGGCCCCACCGTTGGTGGCCGCCGGGGTGGATCCCGCCTTCTGCGAGCGGGCCCGGCAGGTGCTGGGAGACGTTGCGCTGGGTGCCGGGCTGGAGTGGATGGCGAACTCCGTGGCGATCGGCGGGCTCCTCGGCGAGATCAAGGACTCGACCGGGCGCATCTCCGAGCTCGTCGCGGCCGTTCGGTCCTACTCCCAGCTCGACCGGGCGTCGTTGCAGCCGACCGACCTCCGGGAGGGGATCGAGAGCACGCTGGTGATGCTCGGCCACCGGTTGGGCGACGGGATCACCGTCGTGCGCGACTACGCCGGCGACGTGCCGACCATCGACGCGATGGCCGGGGAGCTCAACCAGGTCTGGACGAACCTCATCGACAACGCGGTGGACGCCATGGCCGGCTCGGGGACGCTGCGGGTCTCCACCGCCACCGACGGCCTCGGCCGAGTCGTGGTCGAGATCGCCGACGACGGCGCCGGGATGCCGAAGGAGGTCCGGGCCCGGGCCTTCGAGCCGTTCTACACGACCAAGGACGTCGGCAAGGGCACCGGGCTGGGGCTCGACATCTCGCGTCGCATCGTCGTCGAGCGCCACAACGGGGAGATCGAGATCGACTCCCGCCCGGGCAGCACGGTGCTGCGCGTCCTGCTCCCGATGACGCGATCGGCCCGCGCGGACACCCTCGACCGCTGACGGCACCGGCGCGGCGCGCTCACCGTCAGCGTCCGGATCGGCGGAATCCCTCAACTCGCCCGCCCCGCGTGCCGACTGGTCTCGTCGAGGGGGCTGATCACCAGCCCTCCGGTGGTCAGGGGATCCGGATGCGAGCTAAGGGCCAGCGGTGGTGACGCGTCGGCAGCTGCACCCCGCCCTGCTCCGGGTGTACCTGGCGCTCTACGGGGTGCTCGGCGCCGCGTACTTCACCATCGACACTCCGTCCCGACTGTTGTGGACCGCCCTCACGTTCCTCGCGGTCGCCGGCTGCGTCACCGGCGCGGCGCTCCAACCCACCGGCTACCGCACCCCGTGGTGGCTCCTCGCCGGTGGGGTGGCGGCCCTCGCGACCGGGGACGCGATGTACGACGTCCTCACCATCGTGCTCGGACAGCACGAGCCCTTCCCGTCTGTCGCAGACGTCCCCTACCTGCTGATGTACCCGGTCGTCGCCCTCGGACTGGCACGTCTGGTCCGGGCACGGACCCCGGGTGGTGACGGCGCCGCCGTCCTCGACTCCGCGACCGTCGCGACGAGCATCGGCCTCCTGGTCTGGATCTTCGTCGCCACCCCCACGTTGCAGGGGTCCTCGGACTGGATGGCCAAGGCCGTGTCCGTCGCCTACCCGCTCGGTGACATCCTCGTGCTCGCGGTCCTCGCCCGCCTGCTGCTGGTCCCCGGGCCCACGCTGGTCTCGCTCCGGCTCCTGACGCTCGGAGCGCTGGGCCTCCTGGGCTCCGACGTCGTCTACGGGCTCGGGCAGCTCACGTCCGATTGGACCCAGGGCGGCAACGCGGACATCGGCTGGTTCCTCTTCTACGGCGCCTGGGGTGCCGCCGCGCTGCACCCCGACATGCCGCGTCTCACCGAGCCGGTCCCGGCGCAGGGGCAGGTGACCACCAGGTGGCGGCTCGCGCTGCTCACGCTCGTCCCGCTGATCCCGCCGGGCCTGCTCGCGCTCGAGTCCGCCCGTGGCGAGGTCACCAACGTCGGGGTCATCGCCCTGAGCTCGGCGGTCCTCATCCTCCTCGTGGCCGCTCGCCTCAACGGCGCCGTGGCGGCCGCCAGGAACTCCACCCGCCGCGAAGCGGTCCTCCGTCGGGTCAGCGAGGCCCTCGTCGCGGTCGACTCGCGCGACGACGTCGTCCGGCTCGCCGCCGAGGCGGTCACCGAGCTCGTCGGGTCCGCGCACCGCGTGGTCGTCGCGTCCTGGCGCGAGGGCCAGGAGGTCTTCGACTCCGCCGCCGGTCCCACGACCGGGAACCTCCAGGGACACCGGCTCGTCAGCGACATGGTCCAGCTGCACCAGGCGGCCCTGGCCTCCCAGGGCTTCGCCCTCCTGGACCGGTGGCAGCAGAGCGCGATCGGCATCACCGACTCCCGGGTGCTGCTGGTCGGCGTCCACCGTGAGGGCGTGCTCACCGGTGCGATCCTCGTCGCCGGCCGGGGCGTCGAGCGGCCGGACACCATCGACTCGGTCTGCGCGCTGGCGACCCAGGTGGTGCTGGCGCTGGACAGCGCCGAGGCGGCCGACCTCGAGGTCCAGCGCAAGAGCGAGGCGCACTTCCGCTCGCTGATCCAGAACGCGGCGGACGTCATCGTCACCGTCGACGAGCACTTCGCGGTCCGGTTCCAGACGCCGTCCGCGCAGAGCCTCCTCGGCTGGGACCCCCACACCACAACCGGCCGGCCCCTGCCGGAGCTCGTGCTCGGCGAGGACGCGGAGCGGGCACGGACGCTGCTGCGCCGCGCGGCCACCGAGCAGGACAAGGGCACCGCGGGGGTCGACGGCGAGCTGCGGCTCACCGACCGCAGCGGCACCGAGCGGGTCTTCGAGGTCTCCTGCAGCAACCTCCTCGACGACCCCCACGTCCATGGGATCGTCGTGACGCTCCACGACGTCACCGACCGGCGGAGGCTGGAGACCCAGCTCAAGCACCAGGCCTTCCACGACCCGCTGACCGAGCTCCCCAACCGGGCGCTGTTCCTCGACCGGGTCGAGCACGCGCTGGCCCGGCGCGGTCGGTACGACGAGCAGGTCGCGGTCATGCTCATCGACCTCGACGACTTCAAGGTGGTCAACGACACCCGCGGCCACGGGGTCGGCGACACGCTGCTGATCCAGGTCGCCGACCGGCTCCGCCGTACGGTCCGGGAGGAGGACACCTGTGCCCGTCTCGGCGGCGACGAGTTCGCGGTCCTCATGGAGGGCCTCACCAGCGACGAGGAGGCGATGGCGCTCGCCGAGCGGATCTCCTTCGAGCTGCGCCAGTCGGTCACCGTCGAGGGCGAGAGCGTGGCCGCGAGCGCCAGCATCGGCGTCTCGACGACGAGGCACGCCGACAAAGCCACCGACCTGCTGCGCCAGTCCGACCTCGCGATGTACGCCGCCAAGGACGCCGGCGGCTCAGGCACCGCGCGCTACGAGTCGTCGATGCAGGACACCATGCACGCCCGCGCCCAGCTCGCCCGCGACCTCGAGCGCGCGATCCGTGAGCAGGAGTTCGTCCTCCACTACCAGCCGGTGGTCTCCCTCGAGGACGGCCGCCTGCTGGGCGCCGAGGCGCTGATCCGCTGGCAGCACCCGGACCGCGGTCTGCTGCTCCCCGGCGGCTTCATCGACGCCGTCGAGCGCAGCGAGCTCGGCGTGGCGCTGGGCCAGTGGGTGATCGAGGAGGCGGTGGCCCAGGCGGCTCACTGGCGCCGGACCGGCACCGTCGGCGCCGACTTCCGGGTCAACGTCAACGTCGCCCCCCGCCAGCTCGCCGACCGCGGCCTGGTCGACGTCGTCCTCGCGACGCTCGAGCGCCACGGCCTCCCCCCGGAGGCGCTGGTCCTGGAGATCACCGAGCGCGTCCTCGCCGGCAACGAGCCCGAGACCATCGAGGTGATGAACCGGCTTCACCGTGCCGGTGTCCTCCTCGTCCTCGACGACTTCGGGACCGGCTACTCCGCGCTCAGCTACCTGCGCCGGTTCCCGGTCAGCGGGCTGAAGATCGACCGCAGCTTCGTGTCGGGGCTCAACACCTCGGCCGACGACGCGGCCCTGGTCGAGGCGATCGTCCGGCTCGCCCAGACCTTCGACCTCGACCTCGTCGCCGAGGGCGTCGAGACCGGCGCGCAGAGCCTCATCCTCAGCCGCCTCGGCTGCACCAAGGCCCAGGGCTACCTCTACTCACCTCCGCTGCCGGCCGGCGACATCACGGCTCGGCTCTCGTTCGACCTGCACGACCACCACGTCCCCGTGACGGCCGGATCCCGGCCCGCGGACCCCACCGCAGAAGGAACCCGCTCATGACCGCCGTGCCGTCCGTCAGCGCGACCCCCGCCGCGTCCGTCGCCGCCCCGTCGACCCGCGTCGCGAAGGCCGCGCAGCGCTGGGCCGACCTGGACCGGCTGCGCCGCAACAGCGCGATGTACGACGCGGTCATCGACGAGATCGACGGCCGCATGATCCGCATCGGCGACCAGTGGCTGGCCGACTTCGCCTCGTGCAACTACCTCGGCTTCGACCTCGACCGCGAGATCATCGACGCCGATCCCGGCGCTACCTGCGACGCGTGGGGCACGCACCCGAGCTGGTCGCGGCTGCTCGGGCAGCCCGGTGCTCTACGAGCGAGATCGAGGAGCAGCTCACCGAGCTGCTCGGCGCCGAGGACACCCTCGTCGCTGCCGACGATCACCCACATCCACATGTCGGTGATCCCGCTGCTCGCCGCGTGCGGGCACGATCTTCCTCGACGCCCGGGCGCACAAGACGATCTACGACGGCTGCCAGGTCGCCCGCGCCCGCGGCGCCGACGGTCCAGCCGCTTCCGCTTCGAGGACCCCGAGCACCTCGACGAGCTGCTGAGCCGCCGAGCGCGACCCGGCCCGCGCCTCGTCGTGCATGGACGGCGTCAACAGCATGACCGGCAACGCCCCGGACCTGCGCGGCGTTCGCCGCGGTCTGCCGCGAGCACGACGCGCTGCTCTACGTCGACGACGCGCACGGCTTCGGCGTCATCGGCGAGCGAGCCCGACCGCAGACGAACCCGCTACGGCATGCGCGGCAACAGCATCGTCGCGCCACTTCGACGAGAGCTACGACAACGTCATCCTCGTCGGCGGCTTCTCCAAGGCCTACTCGTCGCTGCTGGCGTTCATCGCGCTGCCCGACCGAGGTCAAGGACCTGCTCAAGGTCGCGGCGCCGCCGTACCTGTACTCCGGCCCGTCGCCCGTCGCCTCGCTGGCCACCGTGCTGGCCGGCTCGACGTCAACGACGACCCGCGGCGACGCGCTCCGGGCCGACCTGCTCCGCACGCACCGACCGCGTGCTCGACGCACCGTCGCGCGAGCTCGGCATCCAGACGCCGAACCGCTCCGGCTTCCCGATCATCGAGATCCCGCTGCGCCGACCACGAGCGACATCGACGCGGTCGGGCGACTTCCTCTTCGAGCGCGGCGTCTACGTGACGCTCGCCGCGTACCCGCTCGTCCCCAAGACCGAGGTCGGCTTCCGCGTGCAGCTCACCGCCGCGAACACCGACGCCGAGGTCGACACCTCTGCTCGTGCTGCGCGAGGTCGCCGACCGTTTCGAGCTGGCACCCGCGTGACCGCACGCCTCGGCCGGGGAGCCCGACCGGGCGACGCACGCCGCGGGTCCGGCTCGCTCGGGCCGCTGCGGGACCGGGACTTCCGGCTCCTCTGGACGGGGCATGACCGTGTCGCTGCTCGGCGACGGCGTGCTGCTGGTCGCGCTGGCGTGGCAGGTCTACGAGCTCGTCGGACCGGCCGGCGGCGATGGCCGGGGTGGGAGTGGCGCTGACGCTGCCGCAGGTGGTCCTCGCTGCTCGTGGCGGCGTCGTCAGCGACCGGGTCGACCGCCGGCTGCTGATGCTCACCGCGGACGTCGTCCGGGCCGGCACCCTGGGCGTGCTCGGGGTGCTCGCGCTCTCCGGCCAGCTCGAGCTCTGGCAGCTGTACGTCGGGCATCACTGTCTACGGCACGGCTGCCGCGTTCTTCCTCCCCGCCTTCGACGCGCTCGTGCCGGAGGTGGTCGACGAGGAGCTGCTCGTGGAGGCCAACGCCCTCGACCAGTTCGTCCGACCTGCCGCGCTGTGGCTGCTCGGTCCCGCGCTCGGCGGTGTTCTGGTCGCGGCGCACGGCGCCGGTGCCGCGTTCCTGCTCGACGGCCTCACGTTCCTTGTGTCCGCGACCTGCCTGACCTTTATGCGGCTCCGGCGGTCCACGCCGGCGAGCGGGGAGCTCCCGCCCGAGCCGGTCACCGTCCGTGGCACGGTCCGGGAGCTGCGCGAGGGACTCCAGTACGTCGTCGGGGCAGCCCTGGCTCTGGGCGACCTTCGTCGCGGCGACCTTCACCTACCTGCTGTTCCTCGGCCCGACCGAGGTGCTGCTCCCCTACCTCGTCAAGCACGAGCTCCACGGGGACGCCGGCGACCTCGGGCTGATCCTCGCTGCCGGCGGCGTGTCGGCGCTCGCTGACCGCCTTCGTCCTGGGACAGACCGGCATCCCGCGCCGCGTCATGACCTTCACCTACGTCGCCTGGGCGCTCGCGACGCTCGGCGTCGCCGGTTACGGGCTCGCCCAGACGCGCGGCCAGGCGATGGCCGCTGCGGTGGTCGTCGCAGGCTGCGAGGCGGCGGGCGCGGTCGCCTGGACCACCACCAAGCAGCGCTTCGTCCCCAGGGCCCTGCTCGGGCGGGTCTCGTCCTTCGACTGGTTCATCTCGCTCGCGCTCGTCCCGGTCTCCTACGCGCTGAGCGCGCCGGCCGCGGCTCACTGGGGCCCGCGGGCGACCCTGATCGGCGCGGGCGTGATCGGCGCGCTGCTCACCGCGGCGTTCCTCTTCGTCCCGGGGGTGCGCGACCCCGAGGACTGGTCGCCGGACGCCGACGCCGACGCCGACGCCGACGCCGCCGCCGGTCCCCCGTCGTCCGGTGGCGTCCCCGTCGGGGCGGCGGCGTGAGCGTCGCCCGCCAGGCGGTCGACCGGCTCGGCACCCGGTTCCTCGACGCGGACGTCGACGGCGTGCTGGCGGAGTTCGCGCGCACCGGTGAGGTCGTCTACGCCGGCTCGGAGACCCGTGAGGTCGCGGTGGGACGACCCGCCCTCCGCCAGCTGCTCGAGGAGCTGCTCGCGCGGACGGAGCGCTACTCCTGGCGGACGACCGAGGTCCACGAGGTCGCGGTCGGGGACACGGTCCTCCTCGTTGCCGAGGCGGAGCTCACCGTGCATGTCGCGGACCCGTCGGTCGGGTGGCGGCCGGAGGAGCGGCTCCCGTACCGGCTCAGCGGCGTGCTGGTCCACGAGCCGGGCCCCGAGGCCGGCGCCTGGCGCTGGCGGCTCTGCCAGGGGTCCGAGCCGGTCGAAGCCGGCGCCGCGTGAGCCGGCCGGTACGGTCCGGCACAATGGGGACATGCGCCCTCATGTCGACGTGACGAGCCCGCCGCGCCGGCGACTGCACCGGGCCCTCGGCGGTGCAATTGCGGCGGTCGTGCTGACGACCGCGCTGACCGCGTGCGGGGACGACGACACCGAGTCGCCCGACGCGTCCTCGACGGCGTCGGAGTCCTCCGCGTCCTCCGAGTCGCAGTCGGAGTCGCCGTCGGAGTCGCCCTCGCCGTCGCCGAGCACGTCGGACACGCCCTCGCCGTCGCCGTCCGAGAGCCGGTCGGAGCCGGCCGGTCCGACGCTCGAGGTCGAGGTCGAGGGCGACGAGGTGGAGCCGGTCGCGGCACGGGTCGACCTCGGGGTCGGCGAGCGGCTGACGATCACCGTCGAGGCGGACCGGGCCGGGGAGCTCCACGTCCACTCCGACCCGGAGCGCACCTTCACGTTCGGCCCGGGCACCGAGCGGTTCCGGCTCACCCTCGACACGCCCGGGTCGGTGGACGTCGAGGAGCATGTAGCCGACGCGCTCGTCGCCCGCATCCTCGTGCGCTGAGCAGTCGCTGCTCGCAGGTCGCTCAGAGGTACAGCCCGGTCTCGCTCTCCTCGATCCGCTCGGCGGCGACGGCGTGCACGTCCCGCTCCCGCATGAGGACGTAGCTCTCGCCGTGGACCTCGACCTCCGGCTTGTCGTCGGGGTCGAACAGCACGCGGTCACCGAGCTCGACGGCCCGCACGTTCGGGCCGATCGCGGCCACCCGTGCCCAGCCGAGGCGCTTGTTGCCCAGCGCGGCGGTCGCCGGGATGACGATGCCGCCGCTGCTGCGCCGCTCCCCCGCCTCCTTGTCCAGCTGCACGAGGACGCGGTCGTGCAGCATCCGGACCGGGGTCCTGTCGGTGCTCACCTGGGGTCCCGCCCTGTCGTCGCGGCCGTCGACGCGCTCAGGAGGTGACGCGGCGGATGAGCGCCAGCAGGCCGACGAAGCCGAAGACGCCGCCGACCACCGTGAGGACGTTGTCGGTGCGGGGGTCCCCGTTGGCGTCGACGAAGACCGCCTTGAGGTCGGTCACCCGTCGCTGGACCGCGTTCTTCGGGTTCGCGCGCTCGACGAGCTCGTCGATGGTGGCCGCGAGCCGTTCACGCGTCGCCTCCATGTCGTGCTCGAGAGAGGCATTCGAGCGCTCGGTGTCGGTCACGGGTCGGGCTCCTCGTGCTGGGTCGGGGTCGGGGACGGCGCGCGGTCCGTCGGACGGCGGCAGGGGACGTGCTCACCGCACGCCCGCGACCGAACGTTACCGCCCTGCCGCTCCTGCGCCGTGACGGAGGCCGGCTACCGCTGGGGAGCGGCGTACGGCGCGGGGACCGTCGAGGGGTCGAACCCGAAGGGCAGCTCCAGCCGGTGGGCGCGCATCAGCGCCTCGTCGGCGAGCAGCGCGCCCGTCGGGCCGTCGGCGACCACGACGCCGTCGGAGAGGACCACCGCGCGGGGGCAGAGCTCGAGGGCGTAAGGGAGGTCGTGGGTCACCATGAGCACGGTGACGTCGAGCGAACGGACGATGTCGGCGAGCTCCCGCCGCGACGCCGGGTCGAGGTTGGAGGAGGGCTCGTCGAGCACGAGGAGCTCCGGCTGCATCGCCAGGACGGTCGCCACCGCGACCCGGCGCCGCTGACCGAACGAGAGGTGGTGCGGCGGCCGGTCGGCGTACGCCGCCATCCCGACCTGCTCCAGCGCTGCGGTGACCGCGGCGTCGAGGGCCGCGCCGCGCAGCCCGAGGTTGCGCGGGCCGAACGCCACGTCGTCGCGGACGGTCGGCATGAAGAGCTGGTCGTCGGGGTCCTGGAAGACGAGACCAACCCGGCGACGGACCTCCCGCAGGTCGCGGCCGGTCACGTCCAGCCCCGAGACGCGCACGGCGCCGGCACCCGCGGTGAGGATGCCGTTGAGGTGCAGCACGAGCGTGGTCTTCCCCGCACCGTTGGGGCCGAGCATCGCCACCCGCTCCCCCCGCTGCAGGGTGAGGTCCACGCCGTAGAGGGCCTGGTGGCCGTCGGGGTAGGCGTAGGCCAGCCCGCGCACGTCGAGGACCGGGTCGCTCATCCCGCGGTCCCGTGGCCGCGGGACAGCATCGCCAGGTGCACCCGCTCGCCGCGCTCGTACGACCGGATGAACAGCGCGCCGACCGACCGCGCGATGACCGGCCAGTGGCGCGGGTCGCGGGCGGTGAAGCCGCGGGAGGTCAGCGCGACCCGCATCCGCCGCATCTCGTCGGTGACGACGTCGAGGTAGCGGACCATGAACCCGAGGATCTGCACCAGCTGCGCGGGCAGCCGCAGCCGCTCGAGCCCGGTCAGCAGCGCGTGCGGCTCGGTGGTCGCCGCGAGCGTGAGGCTGGCTGCGACACCGAGCGTCGCCTTGACCACGAGCGCCGCCGCCGCACTCAGGCCGGGCTCGCTCACCGTGAGCCCGAGGACCTCGGTGCGGGGGCCGGTGGCGACGAAGGGCAGCAGGGCGGCGAAGCAGAGGAACGGCACCTCGACCACCATGCGCCGCAGGAGGTACGCCGGCGGCACCTCCGAGACGCCGACCACCGCGACGAGCAGCGCGGCGCAGCCGACGAACACCGGCCACCACCCCCACGGGGTGGCGACGACCAGCAGGACGAACCCGAGCAACGCGAGGACCTTCGCCGCCGGGTCGGCGCGGTGGACGACCGAGTGGCCGTGGAAGTGGAGGCGGTGGCCGTGACCGGCGCCCATCAGCGGCGCGGGGGCGGGTCGGTGGGCGCTCGTAGGGCAGCGGCCGGGGCGTGGGCGCGGCTCCGGAGCACCTGGGTGAGCCCGCCGGCGAGGGCGAGGACGACCACGCACCCCGTGAGCCCGGCGAGCCCGCCGGAGAGCCGACCGTCCTCGACGCCCGCCGTCTCGTAGCCGGCCAACGGCGTGACGTCGTTGCGCTGCTCCTCGGTCGCGGCGAACCCCTGGTCCTGCGCCACCCGGTTCAGTCCGTCCGGAGCCGACGCCGCGTAGTAGCTGACGACCCCGGCGAGCAGCAGCGCGACCAGCAGCCCGGTGACGACGACGACCCGGGTGGGGATCCCGCGCACCCCGCTCACGCGCGGGTCCTCATCGTCGCGCCCGGCGCCGGGACCGCCGGTCTGACCTCGAGCGGCCGGCGCGCCAGGACCCCCCGCGCGCCGTGCACGAGGTCGGGTCGGACCGCGACGATGCTGCCCACGACCAGGCCGGTGATGACGGCCTCCCCGAGCCCGATGACGGCGTGCCAGCCCAGCATCGCGACGGCCAGGGAGTCCAGCGGGACCGGTGCGGTCCCGCCGACGGCGTACAGCCCGACGAAGCCGGTGGCCGCGGCGAGCACGGAGCAGAACGCAGCTACCGCGGCGAGCGGAGCGACGAGCCCGACCCGCTTCGGCAGCAGCAGCTGGAGGCCGCGGAAGACGAGCCACCCGACCCCGACGCCGATGATCCCCATGAGCGTGATGTTGGTGCCGAGCGCGGTGATCCCGCCGTCGGCGAAGAGGAGGCTCTGCACGAGCAGCACGACGCTCAGGCAGAGCACCCCGGTCCACGGCCCGACGAGGACCGCCGCGAGGGTGCCGCCGAGGAGGTGGCCGCTGGTCCCGGCCCCGACCGGGAAGTTGAGCATCTGGGCGGCGAAGACGAAGGTTGCGACGAGGCCCGCCAGCGGCGCGGCCTTGTCCTCCAGCTCGCGACGGGCGCCGCGCAGCGCCGTGCCCACGACGGCGGCCGCTCCGGCGGCGGTGGCGACAGATGTGGTGACATCGAGGAAGCCGTCGGGAACGTGCATGTCGCTCACCTTACGTAGTTGCGAACTACTTGCAACAGCACGTTCGTCGTCGGTCCGTGGAAGGATTGGTGCCATGAGTCGACTGCAGCCCGGCGACACCGCTCCCGACTTCACGCTGCCCTCCGACACCGGGGAGGACGTCACCCTGTCGCAGCTCCGCGGTCGCAAGGTCGTCGTCTACTTCTATCCCGCCGCCATGACGCCGGGGTGCACCACAGAGGCCTGCGACTTCAGCGACTCGCTGGCCTCGCTCCAGGCGCAGGGGTACGAGGTCCTCGGGATCTCCCCCGACCCGGTGGCGAAGCTCCGCACGTTCCGCGAGCGGGAGGGCCTCGGGATCACGCTGCTGTCCGACGGCGGCCGGGAGGTGATGGCGGCGTACGGCGCGTTCGGCGAGAAGAAGCTCTACGGCAAGGTCGTGCAGGGCGTCCTCCGGTCGACCTTCGTCGTCGACGAGGAGGGCCGGGTCCAGCTCGCCCAGTACAACGTCAAGGCGACCGGGCACGTCGCGAAGCTCCGCCGGGACCTCGGGCTCGCCTCCTGACCCGGTCCCCGGTCCGCCGCTGCCCGTAGGATCGCGGCCGTCGCGCCCGTAGCCCAACGGCAGAGGCACGCGGTTTAGGTCCGCGACAGTGTGAGTTCGAGTCTCACCGGGCGCACGACCCCGTCAGGTCCTCCCGAGCCGCGCCGCGACGAGCGGAGCGACGGCCCGCAGCGCCTTGCCCCGGTGCGAGACGGCGTCCTTCGCGGCCGGCGACATCTCCGCGGTCGTCTCGTCGTGTCCGTCGGCGCAGAACAGCACGTCGTAGCCGAATCCGCCGGTCCCCCGCACCTCCCGGATGACGCGGCCCGGCATCACCCCCTCCGCGACCTCCTCGAGGACCTCCTCGGAGCCGTCGGCGGCGGGCAGGGCGAGGACGACCGCGCAGCGGAACTGCGCCGTACGCCGGGCGTCGGGGACGTCGGCGAGCTGGGCGAGCAGCAGCTCGTTGTTCGCGCGGTCCTTGACCTCCCGCGGGGGGTCGGCGACCCCGGCCCAGCGCGCGGAGAGCACACCGGGCATCCCGTTGAGCGCGTCCACGCACAGCCCGCTGTCGTCGGCGAGCGACGGCAGTCCGGTGGCGGCGACCGCCGCCCGCGCCTTGAGCCTCGCGTTCCCCTCGAAGGTCGGCTCGGTCTCCGCCGGCTCCTCGTAGGCAGGGACGTCGTCGAGGCCCAGCACCTCGATCCCCGGCAGGTGCTCGGCGAGGATGCGCTGCATCTCCTGGAGCTTCCCGGTGTTGCGCGAGGCGAGGAAGACCCGCGGGCCGTCGGGCGGAGGACTCACGACTCCGCCAGCGCCGCCTGCTGCAGCGCGGTGAGGTCCGCGCAGCCCTTCGTCGCCAGGGTCAGGAGGTCGTCGAGCAGCGCGCGGTCGAACGGCTCGCCCTCGGCGGTGCCCTGCACCTCGACGAACCGGCCGTCGCCGGTCATGACCACGTTCATGTCGGTCCCCGCGCGGACGTCCTCCTCGTAGGGCAGGTCGAGCCGCGGGACCCCGTCGATGATCCCGACCGACACCGCGGCGACCGACCCCGTGAGGGGCTGCCCGCGGAGCGCACCGCGGTCCCGCAGGTGCGCGCAGGCGTCGGCGAGCGCGACGTACGCCCCGGTGACGGCCGCGGTCCGGGTGCCGCCGTCGGCCTGCAGCACGTCGCAGTCGAGCACGATCGTGTTCTCCCCCAGCGCCTTGTCGTCGACGACCGCGCGCAACGACCGACCGATGAGCCGGGAGATCTCGTGCGTGCGCCCGCCGATGCGGCCCTTGACCGACTCGCGGTCGGAGCGGGTGTGGGTGGACGACGGCAGCATGGCGTACTCCGCGGTGACCCACCCGCGTCCGGAGTCCTTGCGCCAGCGCGGCACCCCGGTGGTCGCCGAGGCCGCACAGAGGACGCGGGTGCGCCCGAACTCCACCAGCACCGACCCGGCGGCGTGGTCGAGCCAGTGGCGGGTGAGCCGGATCGGGCGGAGCTCGTCGTCGGCGCGTCCATCGGCACGGGTCATGAGGCCCCACCCTAGTGAGCCGGCCTACCGGGGCGGCCCCGGTCGCCCGGCCGGCGCGCCCTCCCCCGCGACCGAGAGCCGCGCGGCGCGTGCCGCCTCGCCGACCACCACCTCCAGCGGACCACGGCGACGCGCGAGGGCGTACGCCGCGCCGAGGACGAGGACGACGGCGGCCTGACCCAGCCAGGTCGGCCAGCCGTCGGCGTCCCACAGCCCGCGGGCCCGGGACAGCACGTGGAGCGAGTAGAGCGTCAGCGTCATGGCTCCGGCGCCGAACACGACCCGGCAGGACCGCGGCGCGAGGTCGGCGACCACGAGGCAGGCGACGAGGACCAGACAGGCGCTGCCGGCGGTCATGAGCAGGTCGGGAGTGGTGCCGGTGTGGGGCGCCCGCACCGCCAGCCACCAGTTCGTGCCGGTGGGCACCGTCCCGTAGAGGCCGTGGGTGAGCGTCGTGGTCAGGTCGCCCTCCCACCCTGGGCCCTCGAAGGTCCGCGTGAGCGCCGCGCGCACGTCCGGGAGGGCCGTCAGGGCGTCGGCCACGACGGTGCTCACGACCACGGCTGTCGTGCCGCAGACCACCAGCGTGAGGCGCACCCGCACCGTGGCCAGGTCCGCGCGCCCCACGACGATCCCGAGCAACAGGTACGGCAACCAGGTGAGGGCCGGGTAGTAGCCGGTGACGAGCAGGCCGAGCAGCAGGTCGACCGGGTCGTACAGCGACGCCATCGACGGCACCAGGTAGGTCGGGTCGGGGAGCTCCCGGCGCAGCACCAGGCTCAGCACCGGGCCCGCGACCGCCCACACCACGGCCGCCAGCAGCACCCACCGGCTCCGGAGCGCGAGGAACGGCCCCGCCAGCAGGAAGTACGCGGCGTAGGACGCGAGGATCACCGCGATCCCCGAGCGCACCTCCCCCAGCAGCAGCCCGACGAGCCCGATGAGTCCGGCACGGGCCGCCAGCCCGGCGTACGCCGCCCGCCAGGCCGTGCCGCGGAGCGGGGCACGCGTCCCGCTGACCAGGACGAGGCTCACGCCGGCGAGCACCGCGAAGAGCGCGGAGGCACGGCCGGCTGCCAGCTGGTGCGCCAGCGGGACCTCGCCGTCGACGACCCCGGGGAGGATGTGCGTCGCCATCATCCCGAGCAGTGCCACGCAGCGGGCCACGTCGACCCCGACGATGCGAGGGCCGGCCGTGCTCACAGGTCGTACGTCGCGCCCTCGGCGGCCAGCGACGTCGGGCCGGCGAAGACCCCCTCGGCCTCCCGGAGCGCGTCCAGCTCGTCGTGCCACGGCGGCACGTGGGTGATGACCAGCCGACCGACCCCGGCCTCGGCCGCGGTCGCCGCGGCCTCGGACCCGGTCATGTGGACGTGCGGCGGGTTGTCCTCGCCGTCGCGGAAGGCGGCCTCGGCGAGGAGGAGGTCCGCGCCCGTCGCCAGCTCGGTCAGCGCCCGGCAGGCCGCGGTGTCCCCGCTGTAGACCAGCGCCTTGCCCGCGTGCTCGAGGCGGAACGCGAAGGCCTCGACGGGGTGGTCGACGCGTCGGGCAGTGACCGTGAACGGCCCGACCTGGAACGGCTTCTTCTTCACCCGCTTGAACCTGAACTCCCCGTCCATCCCCGGCTCGAGCGGGAGCCCGTAGGCGCGGGCGACCCGGGAGCGGAGCGCGCGCGGTCCCCAGGTGGGGAGCTTCGGCTGGGGGCCCGCCGGGTGGTACTTGCGGAGCACGTAGTAGCCGCTGAGGTCGAAGAAGTGGTCGGCGTGGAGGTGGCTGATGAGGAGCGCGTCGACCGTCAGGGGGTCGAAGTGGCGCTGCAGCGCGCCGAGCGCGCCGGAGCCGAGGTCGAGCAGCAGCCGAAAGGGCCGGTCACCGTCGGCGCCGCCGGCCGCGGGCGCCTCGACGACGTAGGCGCTGGCGGAGGAGGCCGGACCGGCGTAGGACCCCGAGCAGCCGATCACCGTCAGCCTCATGCGGGGACCCGCACCTGGTCGGCGTACCGACGTGCGGACTGCAGCTCCGGGCCGAGGAACCGGCGGCCGATCCGCTGGAACTCGGCCGGGTCGCCGGTGGTGAGGAAGGTGTGGGTGGGCTCGCCGAGGGCCGGGTCGCGCTCGAGACCGAGCCGGACCAGCGTCCGGTAGGCGTCCTTCGCGGTCTCCTCCGCACTGCTGACCAGCGTGACCTGGTCGCCCATCACGTAGGCGATCGCGGCGGTCAGCAGCGGGTAGTGCGTGCAGCCGAGGATCAGCGTGTCGACCCCGACCGAGGTGAGCGGGTCGAGGTACTCGTGCGCGACGTCGACGAGCTCGGCGCCGCTGGTGACGCCGGCCTCGACGAGCTCCACGAACCGGGGGCACGCGCGGGTGTGGAGCTCCACGTGGGGTGCCGCGGCGAAGGCGTCGTCGTAGGCCATCGACTCCGCGGTCGCCCGGGTGCAGATCACGCCGATGCGTCCGGTGCGGCTGGCCGCGACCGCACGCCGGGTCGCGGGGTAGATGACCTCGACGACCGGGACGGGGTAGCGCTCACGGGCGTCCCGCAGCACCGCCGCGCTCGCGGAGTTGCAGGCGATCACGAGCAGCTTGACGCCCTGGTCGACGAGGTGGTCCAGGCACTCCAGGGCGTACTCCCGCACCTCGCCGATGGGCCGCGGGCCGTAGGGCTGGCGGTCGGTGTCGCCGAGGTAGAGGACCGACTCGTGCGGCAGCTGGTCGATGACCGCGCGCGCGACCGTCAGGCCGCCGAAGCCGGAGTCGAAGATGCCGAGGGGAGCGTCCGCCATGACTCGGACAGGCTATCCCGGGAGGCGCCCACGGCTGTCCGCCGCACGGGTCGTCCCGCCTGCAGCGTGACGGACGTGACAACCTGACGCCATGCTCTACCCGGTCGTCAACGCCGTCCTGCCGCCGCTGTTCATGGCGATCTGGCGTCCGGCCGTCGAGGGCCTGGAGCACATCCCGGCGCAGGGTCCGGTCATCCTCGCCAGCAACCACCTCTCGTTCGCCGACAGCGTGGTGATCCCCGTCGTGGTGCCCCGCAAGGTGGTGTTCATGGCGAAGTCCGACTACTTCACCGGGCCCGGGATCAAGGGCCGCGCGATCAAGGCGTGGTTCGAGATGCTCGACATGATCCCCGTCGACCGGGACGACAGCCGCTCGGCTCTCGCCGCCATCGACGTCGCGCTCGAGGTCCTCGGCCGCGGCGAGGCCTTCGGGGTCTACCCCGAGGGCACCCGCTCGCGCGACGGCCGGCTCTACCGCGGCCGGACCGGGGTCGCGCAGCTGGCCATGGTCTCCGGCGCGCCGATCGTGCCGGTGGGGCTCCTCGGGACCGAGCGGTTGCAGCCCGTCGGCACCACGGTGCCGCGGGTGGTCAAGGTCCGGGTGCGCTTCGGCCCGCCGATCGAGGTCGCCGGGCAGTACGACGGGGTCCCGGCAGGTCGGGCCCGCCGGGAGATCACCGACCGCGTGATGGCCGCGATCCAGGAGCTCTCGGGCCAGGAGGCCGCCGGGGGCTACAACGAGCGGACCGCGGAGGCCTGACCCGGTCGGCCCGGAGTCGTCCGGCGGGGGTCGTCAGGCCCAGAGCTGGCCCTCGAGGCGCTCCTCGGCCTCGTCGACGGTGCCCTCGTAGGCACCGGTGGAGAGGTACTTCCACCCGCCGTCGCAGACGATGAACGCGATGTCGGCCCGGCCACCGGCGCGGGCGACCTTCGCTGCCTGCCCGAGCGCGGCGTGCAGGATGGCGCCGGTCGAGATGCCGGCGAAGATCCCCTCGAGCTCGAGCAGCTCGCGCACCCGGCGTACGGCGTCGCGGGGGCCGACCGAGAAGCGGGAGTCGATGAGCGAGGCGTCGTAGAGCTCGGGGACGAACCCCTCGTCGAGGTTGCGCAGCCCGTAGACCAGCTCGCCGTACCGGGGCTCGGCGGCCACGATGCGCACGTCGGGCTTGTGCTCACGGAAGTACCGACCCACGCCCATGAGCGTCCCGGTCGTCCCCAGGCCCGCGACGAAGTGCGTGATCGAGGGGAGGTCGGCCAACAGCTCCGGGCCGGTCCCGGCGTAGTGCGCGCCGGCGTTCGCCGGGTTCCCGTACTGGTACAGCATCACCCAGTCCGGGTGCTCCTCGGCGAGCCGCTTGGCGACCCGGACCGCCTCGTTGGACCCGCCCGCGGCCGGGGAGGAGACGATCTCGGCCCCCCACATCCCGAGCAGCTGGCGGCGCTCCACGGAGGTGTTCTCCGGCATCACGCAGACGACGCGGTAGCCCTTGAGCTTCGCCGCCATGGCCAGGGAGATGCCGGTGTTGCCGCTGGTCGGCTCGAGGATCGTGCAGCCGGGTCGGAGCAGCCCGTCCTTCTCGGCCTGCTCGACCATCGCCAGCGCGGCCCGGTCCTTGATCGACCCGGTCGGGTTGCGGTCCTCGAGCTTGGCCCACACCCGGACGTCCGGCGACGGGGACAGCCGCGGGAGCCCCACCAGCGGGGTGCCGCCGACGGAGTCGAGGAGGGTGTCGAAGCGCACGAGCCCGGCCCGGGTCGTCTCAGCCGCCGGCGACGGCCGGCAGGATGACGACCTGGTCACCGTCCCCGAGGGCGGTGCCGAGCCCGCCGGTGAACCGGACGTCCTCGTCGTTGACGTAGACGTTGACGAAGCGGCGCAGGTCGCTGCCCTCGACGAGCCGGCCCTTGATGCCGGAGTGGCGCTCCTCGAGGTCGTCGATGAGCGCGGCGAGGGTCGCCCCGTCGCCGTTCACGGCCTTCTCACCCCCGTGTAGGTGCGCAGGATCGTGGGGATGCGGACCTCGACGGCCATCGTGGAACTCCTCGCGGACGGGCTCAGCGGACTCAACGGGATGCGGGGGACGGCAGGACGTCGACGACCGACACCTCTTCCTCGGTGACCTCGCCGTCCACGATCCTGTAGGACCTGAACTCGACCGGGCCCTCGCTATTCCCGTGCTCGCGTGTGCTGACCAGCACGTAGTGGGCGCCGGGCTCGCTGGCGAGACCGATGTCGGTGCGGCTCGGGTAGGCCTCGGTGGCGGTGTGGGAGTGGTAGACGACGACCGGTTCCTCGTCGTCGGCCCACATCTGCTTGTAGAGCGCGAGCAGCTCGGTGGAGTCGAACTCGTAGAAGGTCGGCGACCCCGCGGCGTTGGTCATCGGGACGAACCGGACGGGTCGGTCGCTGCCCTCGGGACCTGCGACGATGCCGCACGCCTCGTCGGGGTGGTCCCGCTTCGCGTGCGCCACGATCGCGTCGTACGTCGCCCGGTCGATCCTCAGCACGGGCCCAGCCTAAGGGGCGCCGGTCAGGGGTCGACCGCGCCGACCAGCGTCTCCTGGAGGTAGCCGAGCCACTCGTAGATGTCGTGCATGTGGCTGCGCGGGTCGTCCTCGGGCAGCGAGTCCCAGAACTCCTCGTCGCCCTCCTGGACGTCGAGCCGGGTGGCGACGGCGAGCCGCATGTCGGTGAGCGCCTTGAGGAACGGCAGCACCTCGTCGGGTCCGAGCTCGACATCGATGACCAGGTCCGTGGAGACGCCGGCCTCGGCGGGCAGCCCCGCCTCCTCCAGGGCGGCGACGACCGCCGCGGCGCTGCCGGCCTTGCTGGCGCGCAGCTCGGTCTCGGTGAAGCGGCGGAACTCCGCGGCCGCCTCGTCGTCCTCGCGGTACGCCGAGGGCAGCAGCCGCGCCAGCACCGGGTCGTCCGGGGCGGTGCTGGGGCCGGTGAAGTCCAGCAGCGCCTCGAAGGGGTCGACCTCGGTGGTCGGCACGCCCGACTCGTCGCTGAGCAGCTCGATGAGCTGGGACGCCAGCGACCTCAGGAGGTCGGCCTCGAAGCCGGTGAGTGTCGCCACCGCGCCGCCGCCGCGCCGCCGGTGGAAGCCCTCAGTCATCGACGCGCTCCAGGGTGGCCCACAGGCCGTAGTCGTGCATCGCGCGGACGTCACGCTCCATCTCCTCGCGGCTGCCCGAGGAGACCACGGACTTGCCGTCGTGGTGGACCTCGAGCATGAGCTCGTGCGCCCGGGCCCGGCTGTAGCCGAAGTACTGCTGGAACACGAAGGTGACGTACGACATGAGGTTGACCGGGTCGTTCCACACCACGGTCTGCCAGGGCCGGTCGAGCAGCGTGATCTCGTCGAGCCCCTGCTCCTCGACGGGTACCGACGCGGTCACGCACGCACCCTAGCCGGACCGGGTCGGGGCAGCCTCCTGGTCCGACCGCGCCGCCCGCGGACCCCCCTCGAGTCCGCGGGCCGCGACGTCCCCGGAGGTCTTCGAGGGTGGGGCGTCCCTAGATTGGTCCCGTGTCGTCGACCGCCCTGCTCACCGACCACTACGAGCTGACGATGCTGCAGGCCGCGCTGGCCGACGGCACCGCGGGTCGCCGCTCGGTCTTCGAGCTGTTCGCGCGCCGGCTCCCCGAGGGCCGGCGGTTCGGCGTGGTGGCCGGCGTCGGCCGGCTGCTGGACGCGATCGAGGCCTTCCGGTTCGACGAGGACGCGCTCGGCTTCCTCGAGGAGCGCGGCGTCGTCGACCGGCCGACGCTCGACCACCTGGCCGGCTACCGCTTCCGCGGTGACGTCTGGGGCTACGCGGAGGGGGAGGTCTACTTCCCCTACTCCCCCGTCCTCGTCGTGGAGTCGACCTTCGCCGAGGGGGTCCTCCTCGAGACCGTGCTGCTGTCGGTCCTCAACCACGACTGCGCGATCGCCTCCGCGGCGAGCCGGATGACCTGGGCCGCCGCGGACCGGCGCTGCATCGAGATGGGCACCCGCCGTACCCACGAGGAGGCAGCGGTCGCCGCCGCCCGGGCGGCGTACGTCGCGGGGTTCGAGGCGACCTCGAACCTGGAGGCCGGGCGCCGGCACGGGATCCCCACGACGGGGACCAGCGCAAAAAAAATAACAAAGAGTTTTAATACACACTTTATCAATTTGTTGCTTTAAACTTTCATTTTGTGTGTGTGTGTCGTTATTAATATAGTATTATTCCCTTAAGCGCTGTTGAATTGATCTTGACAAGTAGTAATTAGATGTGAAGAGGATTACAAACAATTGAAATAAATTTAGATCTTGCTTCAATTGAATCCTTTTCTTTCTCTCGTGAACAAATTTATTCTTGCATGATTTTTGTCATTATCTTTATTGACATCCTCAATAGAATTCTAATCAAATGAATTGTTCATGTTATTAAATGGAAATGAGCTTTTTTTTTCATTTCATCTTACGTAAACAAGTGTTAATGAACGGAAACATATTGAAATATAAAACTCTTTTTTTTCTTTCCTCCGTCGATACTGAAATTGATTCTTCTTTTTTTTATTGACAGATCATGAAACATTTCTTCTTGATGATTTAATCTATGAATGAGAAGGCGTTATTGATAACACATGCTGATAGAGGAAGTAATCCAAACATGATCATTACCACTAGTATTACTAGAATATTTATCTTCGTTGATTTCTCGATGTTCCTCCACTACTGATTGATAGGTGAAGAGTAGAGAGTGAGTATTAATGCGCGGATATTTTGTCTTATCCATTAATGCATTAGTCTGATTAATCGCGTGCACAATCAAACATAAAACAAGCCGTTTTGAGAAGAGATAGCCATCTGTCCATGCCGCCTTATGAGCAATACTTCTCCGCCCTGCTCTCTAACTACTCGTGTTTTTCCGGTCTATCTCTTGTGGCCGTTTGACCCTCTTCAAAGCGAGAAAGAAGAAGAGGAAGAAAAACGAGAGAGACAAGAAAAAGAAAACGACACATACGAGAAGAGAAGAAAGAGAGAACACATTCGCTAAGCTTTTTGTGTATCGATCATTTTCTCTCCTTGTCTCTCTCTCTCTCTTTCTCTTTTTTCATTTGATCGTATTTGTCTAATAAAATGAATTCCATATCTTATGATATCAATTCATTTTATTAGACAAATACGATCAAAAAAGAGAAAGAGAGAGAGACAAGGAGGGAATTGATCGATCACTTTTAGCATCTTCTTCTCTTCTCGTATGTGTCGTTTTCTTCTTGTCTCTCTGTTTTTCTTCCTCTTCTTCTTTCTCCTTTTGAAGAGGTCAAACGGCCACAAGAGGATGGACCGGAAACACGAGTCAACAGGGTGTAGAACATATTGCTCATAAGGCGGCATGGACAAGATGGCTATCTCTTCTCAAAACGGCTTGTTTTATGTTTGATTGTGCACGCGATATTAATCAGACTAATGCATTTAACAAAATATCCGCGCATTAATACTCACTCTCTACTCTTCATTATAATAGTAGTGGAAGAGGAACATCGAGAAATCAACGAAGTTAAAATATTCTAGTAATACTAGTGGTAATGATATGCTTGGATTACTTCCTCTATCAGCATGTGTTATCAATAACACCTCTTCTAGTCATTGATTAAATCATCAAGAAAATGATGTCTCAATAAAAGAATTCACATGTTTCCATCAATGACTTCTTAAGATAATGAAATGAAAAAAACTTCATTTCCATTTAATAACATGAACAATTCATTTGATTAGAGAATTGAGGAATACTGACAAAAATCATGCAAGAATAGAGAAAGAAAAGGAATTTCAATTGAAGAACATGGAATTCATTTCAATTGTTTGTAATCCTCTTCACATCTAATTACTACTTGTCAAGATCAATTCAACAGCGCTTAAGGGAATAATACTATATTAAGAACCACACACACAAAATGAAAGTTTAAAGCAACAAATTGATAAAGTGTGTATTAAAACTCTTTGTTTTTGCGCTGAGTCTCATCAGGGGATCCATGCCGGCGCCCGGCCTCCAGGTTCGAGGTCCGTGACGCGCCCCCACCCGGCGGCGAACCGCTGCCTCCTCGGGTACGGCGGGGTCCTGCAGCGCCGGTCCCGGCAGGACCAGGTCATCCGGCTCGCCGCGGAGGCGATCGCGCGCAGTTTGACCGACGGCGGCTGGAGGACCCCCTCGGCGAAGGTCGACTTGCGCGAGGAGCTAGGGGAAGTAGACCTCCCCTCCGCGTAGCCCCAGACGCAGCCGCGGAAGCGGTAGCCGGCCAGGTGGTCGAGCGTCGGCCGGTCGACGACGCGCTCTCGAGGAAGCCGAGCGCGTGTCCAATCCGCCACCTCGATCGGCGTCGGCGGGCCGGCCGACGCCGCCCCGAAGCCATCGGCTTCCGGAAGCTCGAAGACCGAGCGGCGAGCCGTGCGGTCAGCGCGGCCTGTGCGTCAGCTGGTGGGTCGGTGAGCAGGCGGTCGACGAGCGCGGGACCAAGTTAGGGACGCCCCACCCTCGAAGACCTCCGGACGGCCCCACGAGAGCTGGAGATCGCCGGGCCGTCGGACCAGGAGGGCTGCCCCGACCCGGCAGCCCAGGTACCGTGACCGCGTGGGGCTCAACGAGGTGGCGGTCTCGACCTTCATGCGGCAGCCGCCGGTCAACTTCATGTCGTACGTCACCTTCGTGTTCCAGCAGTACTTCGGCTACAGCCGGGCCCGGGCGCACGAGCTCGAGGTCCCGCCGGCAAGTGCGTCCTGGGCAGCCGCGAGGAGATGGAGCGCCACGGCGATGGCAACTACGGCCTGTGGGCCACCCTGGAGCGCATGACTGAGGGCTTCCACCGCGCGGCGGCGGCGCGGTGGTTACACTCTTCACCGGCTTCGAGGCCGACCTCCGTCCAGCTCATCGATGCTCAGCCGCACCACCGAGGCTGCTGGACTTCACCGCCCCAGCACGGCCCGGACGACCCGGTGCTGGCGCAGGAGGCGGAAACTGCGCCGCTGAACCGAGCACGCCAGCAAGGCCGGCAGCGCCGCGGCGGTCGTCGCCGCCCTGGAGGCGGGGCTGCTCCGTCTCGGACCTGGTCGTCGATGTCGAGCTCGGACCCGACGAGGTGCTGCCCGTCCTCAAGGCGCTCACCGACATGCGGCTCGCCGTCGCCACCGGGCTCGACGTCCAGGACGACAAGAAGCTGGGACTCGCGAGACCACATGCACGACATCTACGAGTGGCTCGGCTACCTCCAGGAGACGCTGGTCGGCGCGGTCGACCCCTGACCGGCGCCCCTTAGGCTGGGGCCGGGGCCCGACCGGGCGACGTACGACGCGATCGTGCAGGCGTCGAGGCGTGCGGCATGCGCTGGCAGAAGCGACCGACCCGTCCGGTTCGTCCCGATGACCAACGCCGCAGCCTTTCTCGAGTTCGACTCCACCGAGCTGCTCGCGCTCTACGAGCCATGTGGGCGACGAGGAACCGGTCGTCGTCTACCACACCGCCGGAGCCCGAGCCGACATCGGTCTCGCCGCGAGCCCGGCGCCCACTACGTGCTGGTCAGCACACGCGAGCACGGGAAGCAGTTCAGGTCCTACAGGACATCGACACGGGTCACCGAGGAAGAGGTGCTCAGTCCATCGTCCTGCCCCATCGTCGTCCGCTGAGCCGGTCCGCGAAGGACCACGATGGCCGTCGAGGTGCTCCACGTGCCACGATCCTGCGCACGGGGGGAGAAGGCCGTGATCGGCGACGGGGCGACCCTCGCCGCGCTCATCGACGACCTGGAGCCACTCCGGCATCATGAGGCTCGTCGAGGGCAGCGACCTGCGCCGCTTGGCCAACGTCTACGTAGAAGCAGGACGAGGACGTGCAGTTCCCGCAGCTGGGGCCGCTGGGGACGTCCTCCAGGTCGTCATCCGGTGGTCGGGCACTAAGGGCCGTACACTCGACACCATCGACTCCGTCGGCGGCACCCCGCTGGTGGGGCTCCCGCCGGCTGTCCCCGTCGCCGGACGTCCGGGTGTGGCCGCTCGAGGACCGCAACAAGGACCGGGCCATGGCGATGGTCGAGCAGGCCGAGAAGGTCCTGCACGATCCTCGAGCCGACCACGCCGGCGGATCTCCTCGGCCATGGCGGCCGGTGACGTTCCAAAGAGTCCGTGGACGCTGCTGGGATGTGGGGGGAGCAGAATCGTCTCCTAGCGGGCGGGTCCAACGGGGGTGTCCGGGTCCGCCGAGCGGCTCGCGGGGGCACTAATGATACGGGAACCGCCGGCGCGCACTACGCCGGCCATTGTTGGCCGACCTCCCCTCGATCCGCGCAGCGTCACGGCCCGGGACGCTCATGGGCCGAGCACAAGCCCGACGTCGGCATCCGTGGCCGCCGCGAGCTCGTTCTACGGGCTCGAGGGGTTGGTCCCAGGACCTACGACGCCTCGCTCATCGACTCCCGCTTCTCGGTCGGCCGTACGCCCCGGGTCGCGAGGAGCTGCTGGAGACCCGAGGATTTCGCCGGCGTGCGCCATCCTCCGCGCGGCGAAGGTCGCCCGCCGTAGCCGCATTTCATCAGACGGCGGGTGGAAGTACCTCTCCACCAGTGCCGCAAGAGCAGCGTGGCCGAGGAGCGCCTGTCGAGGGCCAGCTCTGGGCCTGGGACCAGAGCCCGCCGGACGAACTTCCGCCCAGGCCGCCGGGTCAGGCCTGCGCCGTGCCGGCGCGGGCCACCTCCATGCCCGAGAGCTCCTCGATGCGCGCACCTTCCGGACCTGCGGGGAGCCATTGTGCTGCCACGAGTGCTAGCGCACCCGGACCTTGACCACCCGCCGCGCGTGGTGCCGACGGCTGCAACCGCTCGGTGCCGAGGAGCCCCACCGCCGCGGTGGGCCGCACCGGTTCGTCGGCCTGCGCGAGCTGGCCGCCGCCGGCCGTCGCGCGAGCAGGTGCTGCCCTCGGGTGAGCCCGAAGGCCTCGGCCGCCCTCGAGGCGCGACGTCCGAAGGACAAGGTCCGCTGTGGTTCCACCTGGCAGTATCGACGTCTGCACGAAGCGCGCTGATCGCGCGGGTGGTCTCCCCCGGGGCCCCTCGTGGTCGGACTTCGCCATGAACACCACCTGCGGGGCACCACGACGGTGCTCGGCGAACGAGGAGTGGGGCTGCTGGCGAGGATGACAGCAATGG